>JAKAQW010000027.1 GCA_021819525.1 Actinomycetes bacterium | reverse complement strand
CTGCGCCCGCCGGGCCACCCGACCCCAGAAGGTGGTCGCCGCTGTACAATCAGTAAAGGTCGACCAGTCGGGCTCGGCCAGCGAAGGTTCTCTACGACCATCCAATTCTCGAGAAAAAGCAGCGGAGGAACCGTGCCAGACTTCATCGCCGGGTTGCCCAAGTGCGAGCTCCATGTCCACTTGGAAGGCACGCTCGAACGATCGATGCAACAGGCATTGGCGCGCCGCCACAAGTCGCACCACGCGGGCGCGTCGTCACCGGAGAGCGCTCCACCAGCCATGTCGGGGGCAGGTGTGTCGGGGGCAGGTGTGTCGGGGGCAGGTGTGTCGGGGGCAGGTGTGTCGGGGGCAGGTGTGTCGGGGTCGAAGGCGCTGGCGTCAGACGTGCCGGCGTCCGCCACGGCGCCTGCTGACGACGAGGCCCGTAGCACGAGGCCAGGCTCGGCGAGCGCTGCGGCGAGCGCGTCCGACGAGTTCGGCACGCTCGCATCGTTCCTGGCGGCGTACTACGACGGCATGCGGGTGCTGGGGGAGGAGGAGGACTTCTTCGACCTGACGATGGCGTACCTGACCAAGGCCCACCACCAGCGGGTGCTCTACTGCGAGATGTTCTTCGACCCGCAGGCCCATACTGCCCGGGGAGTGCCGTTCGATACCGTGATCACCGGAATTCGCCGGGCCCAGGAAGCCGCGGAGGCGACCCTCGGGATCCGCTCACAGCTGATCATGTGCTTCTTGCGAGACGAAGAAGCCGACTCGGCGATGGCCACGCTCGAAGCCGCGCTGGCCTACCGTGAGTGGATCGTCGGGGTCGGCCTGGACTCCGACGAGAACGGCAATCCCCCGGTCAAGTTCCTCCGGGTGTTCGAGCGGGCGCGCGCCGAAGGGTTCCATGCGACCATGCACTGCGACCCGAACCAGGTGGACTCGCTTCGCCACCTGCGCCAGTGCCTCGACGTGGTGGGGGTGGAGCGCATCGACCACGGTGTGAGCTGCCTGCAGGATGACGAGATCTGCGACGAGATCGCCCGGCGCGGGCTCGGGCTGACGGTGTGCCCCCTGTCCAACAAGCGAATCTACGGCGACCTCATGGCATCCGCGGTGACGGAGATGTTGGACCGAGGCCTGCGGGTGACCTGCAACTCCGACGATCCGGCGTACTTCGGCGGGTACATGAGCGAGAACATGCGGGCACTCGAGGACGCTGGCCTCACCCCCTCGCAGCTCGCCGAGCTGTCGAAGAACGCCTTCGCGGTGTCATGGCTGCCTCGGGCGGACCGCGACGCCTACATCGCCGGTGTGGATGCGTACCTTGCAGCCAACCGATGACCGACCATGACGTGCGAGGAGGCAGGCCTGCTGACCTGGTCGTGACCGGGGCAGTGCTGGTCGCCACGGCCGACGACGCCGGCCGCGAGCTGCACGGCGGCTGGGTCGCGGTGACCGATGGCCTCGTGAGCGATCTCGGAATTGGCACCCGTGCGCCACCGCCGGCCGCGCTCGCGCTCGATGCCACCGACTGCCTGGTCACGCCGGGACTGGTCAACACCCACCATCACATCTACCAGAACCTGACCCGCTCCTACGCCCCGGCCGTCAATGCCAGCCTGTTCGACTGGCTCACCATCTTGTACCCCCGCTGGGCACTGCTCGACGAGGAAGCCGCCTACGTCTCGGCATGGGTCGGTCTGGCCGAGCTCGCCCTCGGAGGGTGCACCACGTCCACGGACCATCTCTACGTCCACCCGCGCCACGGCGGCGACCTGCTCAGCGCCGAGATCCTCGCTGCCGGCGAGCTCGGCATGCGCTTCCACCCGACGCGCGGTTCGATGAGCCTGTCGGTGAAAGACGGCGGCCTGCCTCCCGACGACGTCGTGCAGGACGACGACGTCATCCTGGCAGAGAGCGAACGCTCGGTGGCGACCCACCACGATCCGTCGTGGGGAGCGATGGTCCGCGTCGCCCTGGCACCGTGCTCGCCGTTCTCGGTCACCGCAAGCCTGATGCGACGCACCGCCGAGCTTGCCGAGCGGCTCGACGTCCGCCTGCACACGCACCTGGCCGAAGATCCCGACGAGGACCGCTTCGCCGCCGAGGTCTTCGGCAAGCGGACCGTCGAGCACTTCGAGGACGTCGGCTGGATGACGGATCGGAGCTGGGTGGCCCACTGTATCTACCCCGATCCCGTCGAGGTCGCCCGGCTCGGCGCCGCCGGCGTGGGTGTCGCCCACTGTCCGTCGTCGAACATGATGATCGGCGGTGGCGGCCTGGCCCCGGTAGCCGAGCTGCGTGCGGCCGGATCCCCAGTCGGCCTCGGGTGCGACGGGTCGGCCTCGACCGACCACGCCTCGCTCTGGCTCGAAGCACGCACGGCGCTGCTCCAGGGTCGCCTGCGCGGTGGCCCGACCGCCATGAGCGCCCGCGACGTCCTAGAGATCGCCACCCGGGGCGGTGCGAGCTGCCTCGGCCGTGACGGCGAGATCGGCCAGCTGCGCGTCGGCGCCGTCGGTGACCTGGTGTGCTGGCCGCTCGACGGCATCGCCTTCGCCGGCGCTTTGAGCGACCCGGTCGAGGCCTGGCTGCGCTGCGGGCCGGTGTCCGCCCGCCACACCGTCGTAGCCGGCCGACCCGTCGTGCGTGACGGCGAGCTGGTGGCCGGTGGGGCCGAGGACATCTTGCGCCGGCACCGGCAGGCGGCTGCCCGGCTACAGCAGCGGCCCTGACACCGGGCCACCGAGCCCTCTTCAACGGCTGTGGCGCAGGCGAGCCGAAGGCGGTTCGCACCGCCGGCACGATGCTGGCACCACAGACGACCGGGGCTCGCACGCCTGTCAGCTCACCGATCCCGACATCGGCGAAGACCCGGCACTGTCGTAGACCCGGCACTGTCGAAGACGGAGAGCACGTCTGCGATGCGCAGGTCGGCACCTGCCAGGAAGCCGCTGCGACGCTCGCGAGAAACGGCTCCCGGTGACGCTGCTACTGCGGTGTGAGATCTCCGAAGACGATGTGCTCGGGCCGCACCGGCACCCGGGCCAGGGCCCGACCGGTCGCCGCCCGGACAGCGGCCACGACCGCAGGCGTGGAGGAGAGGGTAGGCGCCTCGCCGACGCCTCGGAGCCCGTAGGGAGCATGCGGATCGGCAAGCTCCAGCACCTCGACGTGCATGGGAGGGACGTCCGGCATCGTCGGGATGAGGTAGTCGGTGAACGACGGGTTGCGCACCTTGCCGTCGGCCATCTGGATCTCCTCCATGAGCGCGAGCCCGATCCCTTGGGTGGTTCCCCCGTGGATCTGCCCCACCACCGCTGCCGGGTTCATCGCCCGACCGACATCTTGGGCGGTGGCGATCTGGACCACGTGCACCAGGCCCAGCTCGACGTCGACGTCGACGATGGCCCGGTGGGCGGCGAAGGAGTACTGCACATGGGCCCTGCCCTGACCCGTGTCGGGGTGAAGCGCCTCGGTCGGACGGTGCCGCCACTGCACGGTCCGCTCGACGGGTGATCCCTCTACCAGGTCTGCGACCACCACCGTGCCACCCGAGCGGCACAGCAGCTTGCCGCCGACCAGCTCTGCCTCGGCCAGATCCGGGTCGTCTGGCTCCAGCCCGAGCACAGCAGCCGCCCTGGCGAGCAGCTCCTCGCGAACTGCCTGGCAGGCGGCCCGGACGGCACCACCAGTGACATACGTCTGACGCGACGCCGAGGTGGATCCGGCGCTGCCGACCTGCGTGTCGGCCGTCTCGACCACTACCTCGTCGACACCGAGCTCGCTGCGGACGATCTGGGCCTCGACGGTGACGAGACCTTGGCCGACCTCGCAGGCAGCACTGTGCACAGACGCCATCAGGCGGCCTCCGGCCCCGGTCAGCAGCACGCGGGCCGTCGAGTAGTCGTCGAAGCCCTCGGAGTACCCGACGTTCTTGAACCCGACGGCGAACCCGACCCCTCGCACCACTCCCTCGCCGTGGGTGGTGTTGGCCACACCGCCGGGCAGCAGCCCGGTCGCGCCGGATCGCGCACCGGTCGGCCCCGCGGCGTCACCGGTCGGCCCCGCGGCGTCACCGGTCGGCCCCGCGGCGTCACCGGTCGGCCCCGCGGCGTCACCGGCCGATGCCACCGGCGGCATCGGGGCGACCCGGACCCGGTTCAGGAGCTCTGCCACCGGGGCAGCAGAGTCCACCACCTGCCCGGTCGGCAGGGAGGATCCCTCGGTCATGGCGTTCCTCGTGCGCAGATCCACCGGATGCATCCCCAGCGCAGCCGCCAGCTTGTCCATCTGCGACTCGTAGGCGAAGCACGCCTGCACAGCACCGAAGCCGCGCATAGCCCCGCACGGAGGGTTGTTCGTGTACGCGCCGCGGACGTCGATCGACACGTTCGGGACGTCGTAGGGCCCAGCGCCGAGGGTGGCCGCATTGCCGACCACGGCCGTAGAGCTCGACAGGTAGGCGCCGCCGTCGAAGACCATGTCGGCATGGACGAAGACCAGCCGGCCCTCGCGGTCCGCCCCGTGGGTGTAATGGAGACGGGCCGGATGCCGGTGCACGTGGCCGAAGAAGGACTCCTGGCGCGAGTACACCATCTTCACCGGCCGGCCAGTGCGCAGAGCCAGCAGGCAGAGGTGGATCTGCAAGGAGACGTCTTCGCGAGCGCCGAAGGCGCCGCCGACCCCGGCCAAGGTCAGGCGGACCTTTTCCGGGGGAAGCCCGAGCGACGCCGCCACCTGGTCGCGGTCCACGTGGAGCCACTGGGTGGCGATGTACAAGTCCACCCCGCCGTCCTCCGCGGGCACTGCCATGCCCGACTCGGTCCCCAGGAACGCCTGGTCCTGCATGCCGACTTCGTAGTCCCCGCTCACGACCACCTCGGCGCGGGCAGAGGGGTCACCTCGGCGGATCTTGACGTGCCGGACCAGGTTGCCGCCGGGATGCACCTCCGGGGCGCCGGGCGCCAGGGCGGCAACGGGATCGACGACCAGCGGCAGCAGACGGTACTCGACCCGGACCAGAGCGGCGCCCCGGCGGGCTGTCTCGGGGTCGTCGGCTGCCACCACGGCCACCGGCTCTCCCTGGTAACGCACCTCGTCGATGGCCAACACCGGCTGGTCCGGGCTCTCCAGACCGTAGGTCTTGCGACCAGGGACGTCGTCGTGGGTGAGGACGCAGTGCACGCCCGGCATCCCCAGTGCCGCAGATACGTCCACCGACACCACCGCGGCGTGGGGGTGCGGCGAGCGGACGGTCGCGCCCCAGATCATCCCCTCGGTCCACAGATCCGACGAGAAGCCGAACTGGCCGGTGGCTTTGAGCGTCCCGTCCGGTCGCGACGCGTCCGTGCCGATGCCGCCGTCGACGCCTCGGCCGAGCCGGTGGCGCACGTCGCCGGGCTGGAGCGCCGTGGTCATCGTGCCACCGCCGCCGCCAGGCGCACCGCGTCGAGGATCTGCGCGTAGCCCGTGCACCGGCAGAGGTTCCCGGCGAGAGCCTCACGGATCTCCGCGTCGCTCGGCGAGGGGTTCCTGCGAAGCAGGTCGGCGGTGGCGACCACGAGCCCCGGGGTGCAGAAGCCGCACTGCACCGCACCGGCGTCGACGAAAGCCTGCTGGACGGGGTGGAGGTCGCTGCGGTCGCCGAGACCTTCGACGGTCACCACGTGGCGGCCGTCCACCTGTCCTGCTGCCACCAGGCACGAGCAGACGGCCGCGCCGTCGAGCAGGACCGTGCACGACCCGCACTCTCCTTGCTCGCACGCGTTCTTCGAGCCCCACAGCCCGACGCGCTCGCGCAGGACGAACAGCAGGCTTTCTCCTTCCCACACGTCGTCGACATGACAGGGGCGCTCGTTCACGGTGAACTGCAGCTGCATCTCAGTTCCTCTGGTACTCCGACCATGCCCACGACAGGGTCCGGCGGGCCAGCACGGCCAGGGCATGACGCCGGTACGCGGCCGTGCCGCGGACGTCGTCGATGGGTGCGGCCGCTTCGGCGCTCAAGCGGGCGAAGTGGTCGACGAGGTGGTCGTCGAGGGGACGCCGGTGCTCCCACTGGTCGGCAGCAGCCAGCTCCCCGGCCAGCACGCGCTCGGCTTCTTCGGCCCGGATCGGGGTGGGAGCAGCCGAGCCGATCCCGGTACCGACCGCGTGGGCGTGGGGGTCGAGCGCCAGCGCGAACGAGGTGACGGCGATCACCATGGCATTGCGGGTCCCGACCTTGGCGAACTGCTGCGGGCCAGCAGCTACCGGCACGGTCACAGCCGCGATCAGCTCGTCGGGGGCGAGCACGTGGCGTTTCGCGCCGGTGAAGAACTTTTCCACCGGGACACTGCGCGATCCGCGTGCTGATGCCACCTCCACCGTCGCCTTCGTGGCCAGCAGCGGCGGATGGGCGTCGCCGGCGGGCGACGCGGATCCGAGGTTGCCGCCGATGGTGCCACGGTTGCGGATCTGCGGTGACCCCACCGTGCGCGATGCGATGGCCAGCCCCGGTGCCAGCGTGGAGAGCTCGTCGATGATCCGAGCATAGGTGACGCCGGCGCCGATCGTGAGCACCGAGCCGTCGATCTGCCACGTCGCCAGATCCGCGATGCGGGTGAGGTCGACCAGCATGGCTGGCCGGCGCCGGTCGAAATTGAGATCGACCATCACGTCGGTCCCCCCGGCGATGACCTCGGCCTCGGGATGCTCGGCCTTGACGGCCAACGCCTCGTCCCACGATGTCGGTGCGAGAAACTCCATCAGCGGCGCTCCCTGGTCATCGTCGCTGGCTCATACGACGTCCACCCCGAGGATGCGCCACCACCCCTCGCGATCGGTGGCACCTTCGGTGCACAGCAGGAGCACGGTCGCCGTTGCCGGCAGCGGCTGGTCATGGCTTTGGAGCAAGGTGAGCCCGGCCAGAGCCGCTGCTCCGGTCTCGCCGGCTTCGACGCCGAAGGCGGCGAAGTCCCGGACCGCCTGTCGGGCCCGATCGTCGTCCACCGCCACCAGCGTGCGAACCCCGGCCGACACCAGCGGCCAGGCCACCGGCGACGGTGTGCCGCAATTCAGCCCGGCCATGATGGAGCGATGCGGCCCGGGAACGGTGGTGATACGACCGGCAAGGACCGACGCCATGATGCACGCTGCGTCGACCGGCTCCACCCCGACCACGACCGGCCGGGAGTCGTGAGGGCGCTCGGAACCGGCATGACCGCTGTCGTCGCGGCGCCCGGAGCCGATCTCGCCCCGGGCATGAGGACCGTTCTCGTCGTGGCGGCCCCAGTGGTTCACGACAGCTGCGGTGAGAGCCCCCACGCCCATCGGTACGATCACCGCGTCGGGGACCACCGCACGGTCGTCGGTGCTCGCCCGGCGGCGGGCCAGCGCGTCGTCGATCTCCCACATCATCGTGGAGTAGCCCTCCACCACCCAGCGCGGGACCTGGTCGTACCCAGGCCAGCTGGTGTCGGAGATGACGAGGCACGAGGGACCGGCCTCCTGCGCCGAGCGGGCGACCGTCGCGTCGTAGTCGCCGTCGACCACCGTGACCGTGGCTCCCTCGCCGGCGATCGAGGCGATCCGGGCAGCCACGGTGCCCTCTGGGACGAAGATGCGGGCATCGAAGCCGAGCAGGCGAGCCATGACGGCCACTGCCTGCCCGTGGTTGCCGTCGGTGGCAGCGGCCAGCGTGAACGGGCGCAGCGACCGCAGCTGCTCGGCGAGATCCGCGACGGTGCCCCACGACGGCTCGTAGCCCAGGCGTCCCACCAATGCCCGGTAGGTGGCCCACGAAGCACCCAGCATCTTGAACGCGGGGAGGCCCAGCCGGGTCGACTCCACCTTCACCAGCACTTCGCGCACGCCGAGGCGCTGCGCCAGGCTGGGGATGACGACGAGAGGGGTGGGCGCGTACCCAGGGAGCCGGCGGTGGAAGTCGAGCGGGGCGCGGGTATGCGGCTCCCACACCGGCGGGTCGCCGGCCAGGGGGTTGGCGACGATGCGCTCGGTCGCCGTGGCGATCACGGCTCCCACCCGGCAAAGGCATCGATCATGGCCCGCACGTCGCCGAGCGGGTAGAGGACCGGGCACGTGCAGCCGTGCGCCATGTAGTCCGCCACCCGGGCGCGGGCCTGACCGGGGGTCCCCGACGCGGTGAGCATACGAACGATCTCGTCGGGCACGAGCTTGGACGCCGCCTCCACCTGCTCGTGGGTGGCGGGCCACGTGAGGACCTCCCCCACCGCGTCGAGCAAGGACCGGGGGACACCCGAGGCAGCCATGATGTGGGGCTGCTGGCCGAGGTACTGGGTGACCATGAGCCTCGCCGCGTCGAGGGCGGTCGCCTCGTCCTCGTGCACGGAGCACACCACGAGCTGCGGCCGGTCGAGCGATCCCATGCTGCGTCCGGAGCGCTCCAGCCCGATAGCCAGGTGCTCCATGGCCCGCTCGTTGTAGTCCGGCGAGACCAGGTAGTTGAGGACCACGCCGTCGGCGATCTCGCCTGCCAGCTCCATCATCTGCATGCCGGTGGCCCCGATGTAGATCGGGACGTCCTTGGCCCGGCGCTCCTGGTACACGTAGTCCAGCTCCACCCCGTCGAAGTGGACGTAGGCGCCGTCGAAGGTCACGGTCTCTCCGGCCAGGAGCGCCCGCACCACGGTGACCACCTCGCGCATGACGGTGAGCGGTCGGGAGCGGTCGATGCCGACCTTGGAGGCGAGCGGCTCCCACCACGCCCCGATGCCGAGCAGCACCCGGCCCGGAGCCAGGTCGTCGAGAGTGGAGAAGGTGGCTGCCAGACGGGCCGGGTTGCGCGACCAGCAGTCCGCCACCCCGGAGCCGACACCGATGCGCTCGGTCACCGCTGCGTACGCGGCCAGCGGCACGGTGGCTTCGCGCACCAGGCGGCTCTCGGCCTGCCACACGGCACGGAACCCGGCCGCTTCGGCGTAGGCGACGTGACCCATCCCCTCGCGGATGGTGTGGGCGTCTTGGAGGTACAGCGCTGCAGGCATGGGCTCCTCGATCGGGTCAGGGACCGGCGCGGGATCAGGTGTCCGCGGACGTGGCGCGCACGGGGGACGTGGCGTGCATGGGCAAGGTGTGGCGCCACTGCCCGTCGACTGCGTGCAGGGCTGCTGCCACCGCTCCGGCCGTGGGCACGAGGCCGATCTCCCCGACACCCTTGATCCCGTACGGGGCGCGGGGTTGAGGCACCTCCACCAGCAGCACCTCGATGGGAGGCACGTCCTTCGGGCGCAAGATGCCCAGTGCCCGAAGGGTGCTCTTGGTCGGAAATCCCCTGTCGTCGGCGGGGAACTCCTCGGTGAGCGCGTAGCCGAGGCCCATGTGGACCGAGCCCTGGACCTGTCCCTCGCACAACGTCGGGTTCACCGCTCGGCCCACGTCGTGGGCGGCCACCACCTGCTCGATGGCGCCGGTCTGCGGGTCGGCGACGACCAGCTGCGCCGCGTAGCCGAAGGCGGAGTGGATGACCGGGTGCTCGTCTGTCCCGATCTCTTGCGTCCAGTCCACGACGTACGCTCCGAGATGGTCCACGTCGGGGGCACAGCCGGCTTCCTTGGCCACCCGGCAGGCATCTCGAACCGCGCCCGCGCCCATGAGCGTGCCTCGGCTGCCGGTGGTCTGCCCGTCACCAAGCTCCCGGGTCGTGTCGACCACCACGTCGACGTCTCCCGGGTCGATCCCCAGCTCCTCGACCGCCACCTGCTGGGCGACGGTATGAACGCCCTGTCCCATCTCCGTCCACCCGTGGCGGACCTCCACCCGGCCGTCGCTCCGGAAGCGCACGACCGCGCCGGTCACCTCACGGAGGCCGTTGCCGAGGCCGGAGTTCTTCAACCCCAGTGCGACGCCGACCGCCTTGCCCGCCGCGCGTGCCGCCTCGTAGCGCTCGGCCAGGACGTCGAGGCAGCGCTCGGCTCCGGCGCAGCCCTCGTCCATCACCTGCCCCGGCCCCCACACGTCGCCGGGGTGGACGACGTTGCGCTTGCGGATCTCCCAGCCACTGAGACCGGTCGCCTCGGCCAGACGGTCCATCACCCCTTCCATCGCGAACTGGGCCTGGTTCGCCCCGAAGCCCCGAAAGGCACCGCACACAGGGTTGTTCGTGCGCACTGCGACGGACTCGACATCCACCGCCGGGACGCGGTACGGCCCAGTCGCATGCCCGGCGGCGCGCTCGAGCACTTTCATGCCGACACTGGCATAGGCACCTGAATCGCCGATCATGCGAGCCCGCAGGGCCGTAAGGTGGCCTTCGGCGTCGCATCCGGCCCAGTACTCGAGGCGGACCGGATGGCGCTTGGCGTGGATCCGGAAGCTCTCTTCGCGACTGAGCGTGCACTTCACCGGTCGACCCAGGATCCAGGCGGCGAGCGCCGCATGGGCCTGGTTGGACATGTCCTCCTTGCCCCCGAAGGCCCCGCCGTTGGACACGAGCTCCACGGTCACTTGGTCCCGGGGAACGCCGAGGACTGCGGCGATCTGGTTGCGGTCGTCCCAGACACCCTGGCCACCGGAGTAGACGTGCAGCCCGCCGTCGGCTCGGGGCACCGCCAGGGTCGATTCCGGCTCCAAGAAGGCATGCTCGACGCGCTGGGTCTGGAACACCTCGTGCACCACGTGCGCGCTCTCGGCCAGGGCACGGTCCACGTCGCCACGGGCGTAGGCCGAGCGAGACAGCTCGTTGGTGTCGGTGCCCCACACGGCGATGTCGTCGCTCGCGAGCGCTGCGACGGGGTCGGTGAGCGGCTCCAGGGGCGCGTAGGCGACCTCCACCAGGCCCGCAGCCTCCCGGGCCACCTGGCGGCTCACAGCCACCACCACCGCCAAGACGTCACCCGCGTACGACGTGCGCCCGCCGACAGGGACGAGCACCGGCCAGTCCTGGTCGATGATGCCGACGCGGAGATCCCCGGGCACATCCGCGGCGGTGAGGACCCGGAGCACCCCCGGTACGGCTTCGGCAGCCGTGGTGTCGATCGACACGACGTCGGCCCGGGCGTGCTCGGTCAGGCACAGCGCGCCGTGGAGCATCCCAGGCACCCGCAGGTCGTCGACGTAGCCCCGGTCCCCGAGCGCCAGGGCACCCGCCTGGTACTTCGCCCCACGGCTGCCCACTCCCCCCGGCGGCGAGGCGTCGACCGCCGCGCCGCTCGCGACCGACTCGATCGCATCGAGGATCTTCACGTACCCGGTGCACCGGCACAGATGCGCCCCGAGGTGGCGGGCCATGTCCTCGCGGCTGAGATCCGCGCCTTTCTTGTCGACCTGCGCCTTGGCTCGCATGACGATGCCCGGGATGCAGAAGCCGCACTGCAGGCCACCGCTGGCAGCAAAGGCCTCCGCGTAGCGCCGGCGCTCGGCTGGATCCAGCCCCTCCAACGTGGTGACCGAGGATCCCTGCACCTTGGCCATGGGGAACAAGCAGGACACCTGCGCCTTGCCGTCGACCATGACCGTGCAGCACCCGCACTGGCCCATCGGCGAGCAGCCGTCCTTGGCCGAGGTGACGTCGAGCTCCTCACGCAGCGCGGCCAGCAAGTGCGGATGATCGGCCCGGGCCGTCACCGCCGCACCGTTGAGGGTGAAGGTCACCGTCTGCTGCTCGAGGACAGTCATCGTCTGTGCTCCACGGTCACGGGCGCCATCAGCCCTCCACGTCGTCGTCTGGGCACCAGGGCCTGCCGGTCGCCCCGGCCGCCTGGGCGCGCCGGTCGCCACAGATCGCCTCCTACGGGCACGGCTCGCCTGACCCCGCGGGTGTGGGCACGTCTTCGAGCAGCACCCCGCGCTGGGCGGTGATGCGGGTGTAGAGCTCTGGGCGCCGGTACTGGTCGAAGTCGAACACCGTGGTCGTGTAGCGCTGGCACCAGTCGAGGTCGCAGCTCGCCAGGACCACCTCGTCAGCTGCGGTGTAGGCCTGGGCCACGATCTGACCCGAGGGGGCGATCACGCAGCTCTGGGCCAACGAGTCGACACCTTCCTCCACGCCGCCCTTGGCTGCTGCCACCACCCAGGTGCCGTTCTGGTACGCACCGGCCTGCATGACCAGCGCGTTGTGGAAGCCGGCCAGCACGTCCTGGGAGGGCTCTGGGGCGTAGTGGATCGGGGTGTTGTACCCGCAGCAGATCAGCTCGACCCCCTGGAGCCCCATGACCCGGTAGGTCTCGGGCCAGCGCCGGTCGTTGCAGATCATCATGCCGATCCTGCCGCCGAACGCCGGCCAGACTCCGAACCCGTCGGGCCCCGGCTCGAAGTACCGGCGCTCGAGGTGCTGGAAGGGGCGCCAGGGTTCGTTACCGGCGTGGCCGGGGATGTGGACCTTGCGGAACACGCCCACCACCGTGGCGTCACGCTCGACGAGGATCTGGCTGTTGAAATGGTGCCCGTCGGGCGTCAGCTCGGCGTAGCCGAGACAGAAGCCGATCTCGAGGCGGGCTGCCTCGTCGAACAGCGCCTTCGTCAGCGGACCGGGCATCTCGGTCTCGAACCAGGCATCCATCTGTGCCGGATCCTCCTCCCACCACCGGGGGAAGAAGGTGGTGAGCGCCAGCTCGGGGAAGACCACCAGCTCCGCACCGCCACGGTGCGCTCGGCGCAGCAGCTCGATCAGGCGATCGACCACTCGAGGGCGCGGCTCGTCGCGCGCGACCGGTCCCATCTGCGCGGCAGCCACCACCACCGGGCGGGTCACCGGGGATCCCTCGCCGATGTCGTCACCTCTGCCGATCCGGAGCCGCCACCCACCTCGGACCCCCCTGTCGCGCCAGGGTGCGACCCGGCGCGGCGCGCGCCGGCGACGACGGCACCTGGGGGGGCGCCGGTGATCGCAGCACCGGGATCTGCTCCGGTGCCCGCAGGAGCCGGATGGGACCTCACCACCGGGATGCTGTCGGCCTCGGCCAGGGTGACGAGCACCTGCAACAGGACGTCGGCACCCGCCGCCAGCTGGCCTGGCTCGGTGTGCTCGGCAGGGTTGTGGCTGATCCCCCGGGCGCTCGGGACGAAGATCATCCCCGACGGGCACATCCGGGCCAGCATCTGTGCGTCGTGCCCCGCCCCGGCAGGCAGCCTGCGCACCGAGTGGCCGAAAGCACGGCCGGTGGCTTCCACCAGGTCGACGATCCGCTCGTCGAAGGACACCGGCTCGAAACGGGCCAGGGTGCGGCGGCTGATCTCCACCCCTTCGGCCCCGGCCAGCTCCTCCACCGCGCCGGCAAGTGCCTCTTCCGCGCGGCGAAGGACCGCCTCGTCGGTGTTGCGCAAGTCCACCGTCACCGTGGCCCGGGCCGCCACCACGTTCACCAGGTTCGGATAGAGGTCGACCTTGCCGACGGTCCCGACTTGGTGCCCTCCGATCGCCATGGCCAGATCCCGCACAGCCACCGCCACCCGAGCCGCCGCGTACGCGGCGTCGTGCCGGTAGGACATGGGGGTCGTCCCTGCGTGGTTGGCCTGACCGGAGATGGTGAGCTCCTGCCACGAGATGCCCTGCACCCCCGTCACCGCCCCGATGGTGTCACCGTGGTCCTCGAGCACCGGCCCCTGTTCGATGTGCAGCTCCACGTAGGCGTAGGGCGCCTGCCCCGGGCACGGCGTGGAGCCGAGGTACCCGATGCGCTCGAGGTCGTCACCCAGGCGGGCACCGTCGATCCCGATGATGTCGTGGGCGACCTCCACCCCCATGCCACCGGCGTACACCAAGCTGCCCAGCATGTCGGGTGCGAACCGGGCGCCTTCTTCGTCGGTGAAGAACGCCACGGCCAGCGGTCGGCGGGTGAGCACGTCGGACTCGGCCAAGGTCTCGATCACTTCGAGCCCGGCCAGCACGCCCAGGTTCCCGTCGTAGATCCCGCCGGTGGCAACCGTGTCGATGTGCGAGCCGCACATGACCGGCGGACCGGGCTCCCTGCCAGGCCGGGTACCGACCACGTTCCCGATCCCGTCGACGCTGACCTGCAGGCCGACGTCGCGCATCCACATGGTCACCAGGTCGCGCCCGGCGCGGTCTGCGTCGGTCAGGGCCAGACGGGCACACCCCCCGCCGTCGATCCCTCCGACCTCCCCGAGCTCGCGAAGCCGCCGCAGCAACCGATCCGCGTCGATCCGCAGCTCGGGATGCTCGACCGTGGCCCTCACCTTCGCATCGTGCCCCACTGTGAACACTTTGTCAAGGTCATTGCACACCCAATTCAATAATGTCGGTGTGGGTCACTTCACGACGAGGCCGGGTCGAGCGGCCTCGCCACCGCTTCAGCCGGCACGCTGCGGAAGGACAAGAGCCAGTAGGCCAGACCACCGACGAGGATGCCCACCACCCAGCTGAAGTCGGCGCCGCTCGTGGCGCTCGAGAGCGGCCCGGTGTACGACGGGACGTAGAACGCCGCGTCGATCCACATGAGGGCAGCCACCATGCCCAGCGCGAGGGCGATGATGGCGCGCCAATTCACGCCGCCGTTGCGCCAGTAGACACCCCCACGCGTCGCCGCGAGGGCACCACGGTCGTAATGGCCTCGGCGCAGCAGGTAGTCCACCGCGATGATGGCGAACCACGGGGCCAGCCATACCACGATGTAGTCGAGGAAACCAGAGAGGTCGGTGTAGAAGTTGCCTTTGAAGATCACCAGCGCGGTGACCGCGCCGGCCACGACGGTGTCGATGATCACCGCCCCCCAGCGCTTGACGGGCAGCCCCAACGCCTGGAGCGTCACCCCCGACGAGTAGAGGTCGATGGTGTTGATGGCGAACAGCTGCGGCAGGGCCAAGATGAGGAAGGGCCAGAAGAACCAGCTGGCGAAGGAGGAGGGGACACCGGTCACCGCGGTGACCTTCGGGCTCACGATGAAGGCGGCGGCGCCGAGCAGCTCGAGCAGGATCGACGGGATGGCGGCGCCCAAGGTGGCAGCCCACAGCGTCTTGGCTTTCGGCGTGCGCCGGGGCAGGTACCGCGAGTAGTCGTTGCCGTTCTCGGTCCAGCCGAGACCGCCCGCCGACACGAGCAGGACCACGGCGGTGGTCCACACCTCCCAGGTGCCGCTCTTGTGGTAGGTCGAAAGGTGCACGTGGGGGATCACCAAGATGGCCATGATGACGAACACCACGATGAACACGAACGACAGGTAGCGCAGCACCTTGGTGATGGTGGCGTGGCCCAGGAACGGGATGATGAACTGGATGGCCACCGCAGCGATGATCAGCGCCACCTTCAAGCCGTCGCCGACGCCGATGCCGCCGCGGGCGAACATGGCCTCGGCGACCAGCACGACCAGGACGATCCCTTCGATCTCGAAGCCGACCTGGGTGAGCCAGTTGAACAGTGACGGAACCCGGTTCCCGTTGCGGCCGAACGGCGCCCGGCTCACCCCGAAGGCGGTGGTGCCGGTCTCAGGACCCTGGATGCTCGCGATGCCGAGCAGGACGTAGAAGACGTTCCCGACCAAGATGGCGACCACGGCCTGGACGAACGACAAGCCGAAGGAGACGATCAGTGCTCCGTACACCAGGAACTCGACGTTCCAGATCGCCCCGGCCCACAACCAGAACAGATCCGACGGACGCATCGGGCGCTGGTCCTCGGGGATGAGCTCGATGCCGCGGCTCTCGACCTTCATCACGCCGTACGAGCTGTCCTCACCGGCCAAAGCGGTGGCGTCTGCAACTGCTTTGGCCCCCCCACGACTGGCGTCTCGTGCTCCGGGATCCTGGACGTCACTGGTCACCAAAGTCTCCCCTCCGACTGGCCTACGGGTCCTGGTCGTGCTGGTCGTACTGGTCGTACTGGTCTACGTCGCATCATGGCGTGGGCGCAGGCTAACGCGGCCCTGTTTCGTGCATGAGACTGCTCTGTTACCACCGTGTTACGAGAGTTGGACCGTGCCACGGATGGAGCACCGTGGCGCGGAAGCCGGACTGCGTTCTTCGAGACCTCTGCCCGTTCGAAGATGCCTTCACCCGTTGCGTTCGAAGATGCCTTCACCATCGCCTCGTGGCCCGCTGCGTCGCGAGCCAACTCCTGCGCCCTCCCCTCCCCTTTGCGCATCGCCAGCCTGGGTGCCGGCCACAGCAGCACTGCCGGCCACTCGCCTTCGGTGCCCCAGGAGTCGATCGACCCCAAGCCTCGCCGCTGTGGGTAGCCGTGAGACAGGCACCTCGGCACCGTCAGGGTAAACACTTTTGAAACAAAATGTCAAGGTCCCTCGGAAGCCCCACCGAGAGCATCCTCCGCCTTCACCGATCCCCAGCACCACGACTGCTGCTCCGCAGCCGCGACAACCCCCACAGCGCGATAGAATGAACATTCATTCGATATCCTCCCGTCTCGAGAGATCCGGACCCGGAGCACCGGCCGCCGCAATGAGCCTCGGCGCAGCATCGAGCACCGGTCGTCGCACCACGACGGCGCGCATGGCCGATCGGCGACAGCAAGTGATAGAGGCCGCCGCCGCGCTCATGGCCCGCGACGGGTTCCACGCTGTGTCCATGCAGGCCATCGCGCAACGGACCCAGGTGAGCGTGGGATCCCTCTACCAGTACTTCGAGGACAAAGACGACCTGCTGCTGGCGGTGATCACCTCTGTCCTCGAGGTGTTCGGGAAGGACCTCCCGGCGGCCATGGACGGCATCGCCGATCCGGTGCGGCGTCTGGCTGCCGGCTTCGACGCCTACTGCCGTGCGCTCGATCGCCACCGTGACGCCGCCGTGCTCGCGTACCGCGAGAGCCGGACCCTGCCACGCCAGGGACGTCGTCTCGTCCAGCAACTCGAGATCGACACCACCCGGCCTCTGGTCGACGCGATCGCCGACGGGCAAGCCACCGGCATCTTGGACCCAGAAGTCCCCGGTTCCCTGATCGCCTTCGACATGGTGGTACTAGCCCAGGCCTGGGCGCTGAAGCACTGGCACTTCGCCGCGCTCGTGGACCTCGACGGCTACGTGGCCACACAGTTGGCCGTCGTCCTTCGCTCGATGGTGGTGCCCCGACGACGATCGGCTTACCCCGATCTCCTGCGAAGAGCTGCCCGTGTCTCCTAGCTCCCTGGTACCTCCCGCACTGAGCAGCGGGGCACCTGCTTCGACGAGATCCGCCCGTTGCGCGACACCGCCGCCACCTGCTGGGAAAAGGTGGCGGCGGTCGACCACCTCGGCGTGGTTCGCGTCACCCACGCGTTCCCGGGCGACTTGGTGGCACGGCGGGACGAGTGGTGAACGTGGCCAGCGATGCCAGAAGGGCGAGGAGCTCAGGCGAGACCGTCTGTGCCGGCGCCGAAGGACTTCCGCGCTGCAGCGCGATGTCATCCGCGGCGCCGAGAACATCGCTGTGGTGCAACCCCGGGCTCTGCTGTACCACCACCCCGACGTGGCCGAGGTCGCCCTGAGCGGTGTGCCCGGCGACCGGCTCACCTGGCACTCTCGCAGCCACCTGGCGCATCCCCCGCGAAGAAAGGAACCCCACCCGACATGGAATTCACTGACTACGAGCACCTCCGTTTCGAGCGTTTGCCGCACGGGGTGCTGCGCCTCACCCTCGACCGGCCCGAGAAGATGAACGCGGCCCACGAGCCGATGCACAGCGAGCTGGCCCGGGTGTGGACCGACATCCACCGCGACCCGGCCACTCGGGCAGTAGTGGTCACCGGCGCCGGTTCGGCCTTCTCTGCCGGCGGCGATCTGGGGATGGTGCAGCGCCTGACGGGCAACTACCCGGCGATCGTGTCGATGCTGCGCGAGACCCAGGAGCTGGTCTACAACATGATCAACTGCGACACCCCGGTGGTCTCCGCCATAAACGGCACTGCCGTGGGGGCAGGGCTGGTCGTGGCCTTGCTGGCTGACATCTCCATCGCCGCCGAAGGCATCCGAGTCACCGACGGCCACCTCCGTCTGGGAGTCGCCGCCGGCGACCATGCAGCCATTGTCTGGCCGCTGCTGTGTGGCATGGCCAAGGCGAAGTACTACCTGCTGACCGCTGACTTCGTGGACGCGGCCGAAGCCGAGCGCATCGGGTTGATCAGCCGCTGCGTCCCCGCCGACCGCCTGATGGAGGAAGCCGTGTCGGTGGCCACCCGACTGGCTACCGGCCCCCAGCACGCGGTGCGGCTCACCAAGCGTGCCTTGAACAACTGGCTACGCCTGGCAGGACCCACCTTCGACGCCTCGGCCGCCTACGAGATGCTGACGTTCTTCGGCGACGACGTAGTCGACGGCGTCGATGCCATAACCGCCAAGCGAACGCCGAGCTACTCCACCGCCCGAGACGACCCGGGACCAGGAGCGTGACAGGCGGAGCGGGCGTGGGGCACGAACCAGGAGCGGACGTGGGCGTGGACGTGGGCGTGGGCGTGGGCGTGGGCGTGGGGCAGGAACCAGGAGCGGGCGTGGGCGTGGGAGTGGGCGTGGGCGTGGGCGTGGGGCAGGAACCAGGAGCGGGCGTGGGCGTGGGTGAGCTCCAGTAGGAGCACCTGCTCCGGGGCGCCAGCACTACCATCGCCAGCATGGTGCCCGACGGCGTCACCGAGGCGACGGGGGGTGTCCGGGTCAACCGGAACCTGGTCATCCCGGCCGACGAGCTCCAATGGCGCTTCACCACGAGCGGCGGCCCAGGCGGCCAGCACGCCAACCGGTCGAGCACCCGGGCCGAGGTACTGTTCGATGTCGAGCGCTCTCGGGTCCTCGGTCCCCGACAGCGAGCCCGCATCCTCCACCAGCTCGGTCCGACCGTGCGGGCCGCGTCGGGTGACGAGCGATCACAGTTCCGCAACCGCCAGGAGGCGCTCGGGCGTCTCGCCGCCCAGCTGGCCACGGCCCTGCAACCACGCCGCCAGCGCCGCCCCACAGCACCATCGGCTGCTGCCCGGGCCCGCCGGCTCGAGGACAAGGCACGTCAGGCGGCCCGCAAGCGTGACCGCAGCGGACCGGCCGACCGAGACGACCTGTAGCTGGCGATCCCAGAGCGTGCCGGTCACGGCTGCACCGGCACAGAGCGGGCCGGACAGACAGGCCAGGACCAGATCGGGCCCTAACATGGTGCAGTGGCCATCCGACGCCGACCGGTCGTGCACGGCGCCGCACGGCGCCCGCGCCGGCACAGCGGCAGGCTTCCCGAGGTACCAGGGTGCACGGATGTGGACGAGATCGGCCGAGGTGGCTGCTCGGTGGTCTACCGGGGCCGTGAGGCGGAAACCGATCGCTGGGTGGCGCTCAAAGTCATAGACGCTGCCGACGCGTCACCCTACGCGCTCGAGTCCTTCCGGCGCGAAGCCCTGGCCCTCGGTGCGCTCGGAGACCATCCGCACATCGTCACGTTGTACCGCACCGCCACGTTGGCCGACCACCGTCCGTTCTTGGTGCTCGAGCTGTGCACCACCTCGATCGGCCGCCAGATCGAGCAGCATGGCGCCATCTCGGCTCGCCGGGCCACCGCCGTGGCCGTCAAGATCGCCGGGGCGCTCGAGACAGCGCACCGTGCCGGTCTGCTGCACCTCGACGTGAAACCAGGCAACATCTTGATCACCCAGTACGGGGAACCGGCCCTGACCGACTTCGGCGTGGCTCGACTTCACGCCCGCAGCCCGGGAACGGCCACGGTCGTCGGGCTCACCGCCGCGCACAGCGCGCCCGAGATGCTCGGCGGCGAGGTGGCCACCCCGGCCACCGACGTCTACCAGCTGGCATCGACCGTCTACCACATGGTGACCGGTCGGCCGGCGTTCCGAAGTTTCGACGGCGAGGCCGCTGCCTCGGTAGCCTACCGGGTGCTGCACGAGCCGGTCGAACCGATCACCTCGCTCGACGTCCCCCGCGAGCTCGCCGATCTCGTGGTGTGGGCCATGGCCAAGGATCCCGGGGCTCGACCCGCCAGCGCCGCCGCCTTCGCCGACGCGCTCAGGGCTGTGGAGCTGGCCTGCGGGTGGCTTCCCACGGTACCTGCCATCCCCGGCGGCCACCTGCCGCCGCTCACCCAGAGCTCCCGGCGCATCCCCGGTGAGACGCCTCGGGTAGCGACCACAGGGCGAGACGCGCCTGGCGCCCGCCGAGCGCCTGCCCCCCACGGCCACCTCGTGACAGGACCGACACCGGAGCGCCAGTGGGCCGGCGGTCTCCAGGCGCATCTTCCTGAGGCTGCCAATGACATAGCCGCTCCGCCTCCGCCTCCGCCTCCGGCGCCGGTGCCGGTGCCGGTTCCGAGGCAGGTGCCCGACTTGTCCGGCTCCCTGGCGCCGGCACCGACACCGCTCGCGACGTCCATGTCGACGTCCATGTCACCGGGTGCCAGGGGCTCGGACCACCCCGTCGCCCGCGCACAGGGCTCGGATGTCACAGGCGAAGTCAGAGGCGAACTCAGAGGCGAAGTCAGAGGCGATGTCGCAGGTGGGGCGCCCGACCGGGCATCGAACGTAGACGGGGTCCCCGACCGGGCGCCGGACGCAGGCGATCGGGGCACAGGGAGACGCCGGCCCCGTCGGGCAAGCGGCCTCGAGGCCATCGTGCCCGCCGAGGAGCGAACCCGGCGGTTCGGCCACAAGCGCCACCCGGAAGGGAAAGGCACGTGAGCGACGAAGGCAGGTCCGAGAGCGCCGACGAGAGCAGCTCCAGGACCGGTGCCGGCAGCGCCAGCGGCGAAGGCCCGACAGCGGCACCGGCAGCAGGCCCGGTGCTGGCAGCGGCAGCAGCGGCATCGGCACCGGCAAAGGCCCGACAGCGGCAGCGGCAGCAGCGACGGCGACGGGACCGGCGGCAAAGGCCCGACAGCAGATCGGGTAACCATACCAGCACCCGAGGCGGGTCTGGCAGCCTCGGCGCGAACGATCCGCTGCCGGGATCTCACACTGTCGTCGAGCGGGCCATGTGGGTGAGCGCCCGTGCTCGCCGGCGGCGCGACAGCTGGCGACGGCACGCGCCCTGCAGGGTCACCGCGGCCTGCCACGCCTGCACGGCGTCACCGTCAGCCACCTGGGCATGGGTGGAGAAAAGCACCCGATCGGCCATGGCTCCCACCGAAGCCACCGGCTCTGCCACCTCGGGACCGAACCGGCGCCGCGCCTCACCTGCCACCTCGCTGGCCGTGAGCGGGTGCAACGTATCGCAGCCGTGCTCGTCGAGGGTGTCGAGCATCTCGTGCCAGGCACCGAGCACCCGCTGCGAGGCGCTCCCGCTGCGGCGGCGGGCCCGGCGCCGACGACGGCGGGCCCATACCGACAGTGGAACCGCCAAGGCCAGTGTCCCTGTGACGCCGGCAACCCCGACCACCCACGGCCACCAACGAGCCGGCGGCGATGGAGCCACGCGCACCGGCGCCGCCAGGGCGTGACCACCTGATCCAGTGGCCACCGCCGTCGCCGACGGTGACGGCGTCGTGGGCTTCGATCCGGCCGACACCACGGGCAGTACCGGTGTCGTGACCGCCAGTGGGGCAGGGTCGGCCACCAACCATCCGAGGCCGGCCACGGGTACCTCCACCCACGTCCACGCCTGGCGGTTCGTCACCACCAAGCGGCCCCGCCCACCGACAGCTCCGGGAGAAGCTCCGGGAGAAGCGACCCGGAAGCCGGTGACCAGCCGTGCCGGGATGCCCTCCTCCCTCGCCACCAAGGCGAACAGCGTGGCGTACTGCTCGGGGGTGGCCTGGCGCAGGGTCATCACGGCGTGGACGACATCGGCGAACGACGTGCCGCCCTCGTCCACTCCCGCCGAGATGGAGGCGGCGGTCCCCGGCGCCGACGACCGAGCGCGCAGCGCCGCCGGGTCGATGCGTCGGTAGTGCTCCTGGAGGTCGGTCTCGATGGCCGCGAGGAACGCCAGCGTCGGCGCGGGGACCACCCCCGCCTCGGCGGCCAAGGCGTCGACCACCGCCCCCATGTAGGGCCGGACCGACTCCGGCACCGACAGGTCCGCCGGATCGGGCGAGCCGCCCAGAGATCGCCGCAGTCCAGCCGGTCCCAAAGAGGCCAGGGTCACCACCGGGTTCTGCGACACCACCTCGTAGCGGCTGCCGGCGTGCAGCGCGGCGGCCGGGAGCACCATCCCCGACGCCGGGGCGTAGTCCACCGCGACGCCCTGCACCGAGGTCACCCGGCCGGCGGCCGGCATCCACGGGAACGGCAGGGTTCGCAGCAGGTGGACGTGCTCGACGACGGTGACCCCGCCGATCGGGGCGCCAGGCGGCGCGGGCACCCGGCCGCCGGTGGGCACGAACGTCCGGTCGAAGCTCCAGATGTCACCGTTGTAGTCGTCCAGGACGGCGACCCCCAGGTACCCGTCGAACGGTCGGTCGGTCCTGACGGTGAGCTCGGCTGTCGGCGGAGCGGTCGGATCCTCTTCGCGCAAGGCGGCCACCGCGTCGGTCGGTGCGATGGGCTGCTCGAGGCGTAGCGGCGGCCGGCGGCTCGGAGCTACCGGCGCTCCGTGCAGCCCCGGCAGCCGTGGAACCACCAACGCGCCGAACGTGGCCACGAGCACCAAGGTGGCGGCACCGAGCACCAGGGGCCGCAGCGGGACGGCGGAGGTGTCACGGCCAGCGCCGGGCCAGCTCTCCCACATGTGCCGGCGTACCGGAGCACCCCGGGCCAGAGCTCCGCCGGCGGCGGCGTCGAACCCGGCGCCGCCGATCCTCGTCGCGTGCGCCGAGGCCAGCGAAGCGGTAGCCAGCCACCGCCGGCAGCACAGCAGCCCGCCCGCCACCGCTACCAGGGCCACGGCGGGAGCGACGTCGCGATCAGGGCCGCCGGCGGTGAGGGCTGTCGAACCGGTGAAGACGACCAGCCACGCCACGGTAGCGGCACCGACACTTCGCCGGCGTACCAGCAGCTCGGCGGCCAGGGCACCGGCCAGCCAGCACAGCGCCACCGGCAGCACCATGAGCCAGCGTGGTTGGGCGACCGGCAGCGTCACCGACAACAGGTGCGCGCCGCCGTTGGTGAAGCCACGAGCCAGGTCGCCCACCCCCAGGGGGCGATGCAGCACCGCCCCCAGCAGGTACACCAAGCAGGCCGCCACCGAGACCAGCACCGACCACGACGCCGCCCACCCGGCTGCCGCCAGCCCGGCGGCGATCCCCACCGACACCAGCGCCGCGCCCACCTCCAGCTCCGCCAGGGTGCCGCCGGCGAACGCGAAGACCAGTGGCGCCACCGCCAGGAACGTTGCGGCCACCACCAACGGCCAGGTGAGCAAGGCAATCCCCAGTCGGGCCCAACCCGGCGAGCCGGTCGGTGCCACGAGGCGACTGGACGGCGCCGGCACCGTCAACCGCCTCCTGCCGCCGCCATCTTGTGCCCGGCCCCCATGTTCCATGCCGCGGCGAACCGTTCTCCCTCGGGAGCGGCGACCACTGTCACACCCGGCACCCGCTCCGGGTGGGCCGCGTCGCCCACCGGTACCAGCACCACTCGCCGGAACCGGGACCGCAAGGCAGACAGGGCCGGGAGCATGCCAGGCGGAACCGCCCCGGTCACCACGACCAGGGCGGTGCCGCCTCGGTGGCGCCGCAGGCGGACCAGCTCCCGCCCGACGTCGCTGGCCGGATCCGCGTCCACGGTGGTCAGGCGGTCCACCAGTGGCCGCACCGAACGCTCCCCGGGCCCACCGACCCGCTCCCCGGTCCCCAGGCACAGCTGCACAGCAGCGTTGCCCCGTGCACTGGCCGTCACCACCGAGGCAGCCACGTCGACGGCCGTCTCGAAGGAGTCGGCAGAGTAGACCTGCGGGTCCAGGTCGACCAGCACCACGGTGTAGGGCTGGGAGGTGTCGATGTTGTGCCGGACCATGAGCCGACCGGTGCGGGCGGTGGACTTCCAGTGGATCATGCGCAGGTCGTCGCCGGTGACGTACTCGCGTAGGCGATGGAAGGTGATGTCGCCTTCGGGGGCGGTGTCCGAGGACGGCCCTTCCAGGTTGCGGGTGACCCCCGAGGGCAGCGGCGCGAGCGGCAGGATCCGGGGATAGACCCACAGCTCGGTCGGCTCGCCGAAGCGGCGCACCACCCGCAGCAGCTCGAAGGGATCGCTGCGGGCCACTTCCAGCGGTCCCACCTCGAAGACGCCGCGACGGCTGGTCGGGAGCCGGTAGGTTCGCACGCCGCGCTCGCCGCCGCGCAGCTCGGGGAGCACGGCACGGACGATGGCGTCGCCGTAGGGCTGCAGCGCCACCGTGACCGGCACTTTCGCCCGGCCGGTGTTGGTCACGTCGAGGTAGACCAGGGCCGGAGCGCCTTTCGGCACCCGGTCAGGGTGGATCTGGCGGTCGATCTGCAGGGCCGGCGGCCGCAGCACCCACCCCAACGCGACAGCCGTCGCCACGAGCGCGCCCGATCCCAGGACCACCAGCGCCGGCCACACGAGCACCGCGCCGAGCGCGACCAGCACGCCCCCCACCACCAGCGCGCCGACGCCTGCTCTGGTCACCGCGCGACGTGCCGGGGAACGGGCACCGTCTGCAGGGCCTTCTCCACCACGTCGGCCGCGGTGCGACCCCGCAGCTCCGCTTCGGGGTGCAGCAGGATCCGGTGGCACAACACGGCGGCGGCGCACGCCTTCACGTCGTCGGGGGTGACGAAGGACCGGTCTCCGACCGCCGCCCACGCCCGGGCGGCGCGCAACAAGCCCAGCGTGCCGCGGGGGGAGGCTCCCAGGCGGACCTCGGGAGCATGCCGGGTCTCCCTGACCAGGCCGACGATGTAGTCCTCCAGCGCCGGGGCCACCTCCACCGTCTTCACATGGTCGATCATGGCGAGCAGGTCGTCGGGCTCGATCACCGGCGTCAAGGTGCTCACGGTGGCGCCGTCCTTCTCGTGGCGGAGCACCTCGGCCTCGGCTTCTGCCGTCGGGTAGCCCACCGCCAGGCGCATGAGGAAGCGGTCGAGCTGCGCTTCGGGCAGCGGGTAGGTGCCTTCCATGTCGATGGGGTTCTGCGTGGCCACCACCATGAACGGGCGCGGCACCTTGTAGATCACGGCGTCGGTGGTGACGGTCCGCTCCTCCATCACCTCGAGCAGCGCCGACTGGGTCTTCGGAGAAGCCCGGTTGATCTCGTCACCCACCACGACGTGGGCGAACACCGGCCCCCGGCGGAATTCGAAGGTGCCGGTGCCCTGGTTGAACACCGAGACGCCGGTCACGTCCGAGGGCAGGAGATCCGGGGTGAACTGGATGCGGCTCCATTCGAGGCGGATGGAGGCGGCCAGGGCCCGAGCCAGCGACGTCTTCCCTGTCCCCGGCACGTCCTCGATCAGCAGGTGCCCCTCGGCCAGCAAGCAGACCAGGGCCTGGCGCAAGACCTCGTCCTTGCCCCGGATCACCTGGCGCAGGCTGCCGACGAGGCGCTCCACCCGGTGGGCGAAGGCGGCGCCCGCGACCGCGTGGTCGGTCACCACGGCGACACCTCGGTGACCCTGTCGCCGCCGGCCTCCTCGTCGGTCACCGCGACGGCGCTTCTGTGTCCCGGGCGCCGCCTGGCCCCCCTCGTCGTCTGGTCACGATGCCCCCTGGTCGTTCGGTACCTGCTCGCACCGGCAGCGTCTGGTGTCGACCCGTTCGTTGTAGCAGGTCCGAGGCGTC
The DNA here is from genome assembly GCA_021819525.1 of Actinomycetes bacterium. Classification (GTDB taxonomy): domain Bacteria; phylum Actinomycetota; class Acidimicrobiia; order Acidimicrobiales; family UBA8190; genus JAKAQW01. Next base: position 5,419 of record JAKAQW010000027.1, on the reverse strand, counting down.
GTGTCTCGGGAGCCGGCCTACCGGCCGACAGGGACGGGACACAGCCAGAAGGGGGTGAGCTGCTGGTCACGACCCGCTGCTCCTCAGGTCCGATGGGCTCCCGGACGCTCACGAGCTGCCCCCTGACGCTGGCGAGCTGCCCCCTGGTCCCGACGAGCTGCTCCCTGCTCCCGACGAGCCGGTGGACGACGACCCGGTGCTCGAGCCCGAGGAGCGCTTCGTGGATCCTGGGGCGCTACCCCCGGACGCTGGCGAGCTGCTCCCTGCTCCCGACGAGCCGGTGGACGACGACCCGGTGCTCGAGCCCGAGGAGCTCTTCGTGGATCCTGGGGCGCTGCTGGTGGTGGGCGGGGAGGGCACGCTCGGCGGGTAGCTGGTCAACGTCTCAGGTGCCAAGGTCAGCTGCTCGGACTGCGAGCCGAGGCCGAGCGGCCCCGACCAGCTGACCTCCACGGTGACGTCGAAGCTGGCCGACGTCTCCCCCGCCGCCGACATGGCCCGCGCAGCGGCGCTCACGCACGAGGCCAGCGCCAAGGGGACCGAGTCGTCGGCGGTAGGCGACTGCCCTGTGACGTCGCAACCGGACGGGGAGATCACCGTCGCCGTCCACCCCGTCACGCTGCCCGCGTCTCCCCTGGCCGTCACCACCACGTTGGCAGGAGCGTCGTAGGGGTACTGCGGTGGCGGATCCCACGTGGCGCTGAAGCCGCCGGGTCGGCCGGCGTCGAAGCCTGCGGTCAGCACCGGCGAGGGGCCGCCGTGGATGTCCGTCCCCACCTCGGACAGTGACACCTGCAACGTGCACTGCCCTCCCAAGTCCCCGGAGAAAAGCGATAGCGACAGCGCCAGCTGGCCGTCGGTCCCCGTCGTGCGCTGCACGGCGGTAGGCCGCACCGGGGTCTCCTCGTTGGCGCACAAGATGGCGCCCGAGGCCTGCAGGGAGAGCGCCGTGCCCGGCGGCGCCGCGCCGAACGCGTCGTGGAAGGTCGCGGTGACGGTGCCGCTCACGAAGCTCTGGACGTGGGCTGATGCCGTCATGGCCAAGTCGGCTGGCCAGGGCACGGTCGGCGTGAGCGAAGGGCCGTCGACCACCACGGCGGCTCGGGGGAAACCAGCCGGGTAGATCGTGACCTGCGTGGTCTCGGCAGCACCGGGCTGCAAGCCGGTGAAGGTGGCTCGGGGGCTGGTGGTCGGGGGCTGGCTGTGGCCGCCGACGGAGAACACGAAGTCGGTGGTGCCGCTGCCGAACACGCCGGCTTCGGCGGCTCCCGGCGACGGGGTCACGGTGAGGACGGCGGTGGCCGTGGTGGATCCGGGTGCAGGCGGCGGCTCGGCGGCGTCGAGGGTGATCGCGCTGACCTCGGGCTCCCGCCAACCCTCGACACACGCGCTCGGCGCGCTCGGAGCGCCGAGCAGCCCGTTGGCGCCGATGGGCTGGACGATGAACGTCATGCTCGAGCCGAGCAACCCGGGCTCGGCGCTGAAAGGGACCGTGGCGCTGGAAGCACCGGCGGGGGCCTGCACGGTGGGAGGCTGGCCGATGAAGCTGCCGGCGCAGGCGCGCCCGATGACGCTGTAGGCGCCGGCAGGTTCGTTGCTCGGGCACGTGCCGGCACACGGCTGCCAGGTGACGCTCCAGCCGGTGGTGCCGTTCGCCGTGGCTGTCACCGCGCTGGGCGGGTTGGGACCTTCGGCGCTGGTGGTGGCGTCCACCGGGTTCGACGAGGTGGCGCTGTGGTTGATGTAGGCGGTGACGACGAACCGGTAGGTGGTCGACGACCGCAGCCCGCCGAAGACGAGGGCCGTCTGACCGGTGACGGCGACGGTGGACGGGGATGGCTGGGGGGCGCCGTCGAGCGCGGTGGCGGACACCGTGTAGGAGCTGGGCTCGCAGTCTTCGGGATCGATCAGCGGATAGGTCCACGACAAGGTGACCGCGTGGGTCGCCGGTCGCGGCGGGGCCACCTGGGGCACGTTGGGCTTCTGCTGCGAGGTCCGGCAGGCAAGCGCCGGGTCGACCGGCTGCGGCGCAGCGCGCACCGGCGTCGGCGACGACTTGGAAGACGGTGGCGACGGCGCCGACGCCTTGGCCGTGCTGCGGGGTAGGACCTGGTCGCTCGGCGGTGCCGACGGGTTGATGTCGACCGCCGAGCCTTTGTCGATCACCTTGGCCCGGTCTCCCTCGTTGGTGAAGACGATGACGGCCAGCTCACTGTCGGGATTGTTGAAGATGACCCGGGGTCCGTCGACCAGGATCTGCCCGTGCTGCCACACCGGCTGCTCCGCCGCCACGAGCGGGTACAGCCCCCCCGGGTCGCTGCGCAGCGGCTGCACCGTCGCCTGACCGCGGCGCGCGTCGATGCGCACCATCACCGGGCGGGCGCCCTGGGTCGCCTGCACCAGAGCGAAGATGGTGCCGCCCTGGTCTACCGGGTCCAGCAAGCCGAACGGCGGACGACGACCGCCGAAGCCGGTCCCGGCGGGGCCCGTGACCCGAACGGGGCCGATCTGGCGGCCGGTGGCGAGATCGGCGCCTACCAGGTACCAGCCCGACTGGGTCTGGTAGGCGAACAGTGCGCTACCCACTGCCCCTCGCACCGCTTCGATGGCCTCGACGGATCCGATGGATCTCGGTCGCAGTGAGCGCAAGGAGATGGTGCGCTGGGGTCGCGCGAGGTGCTGCGGGGCGAGCAGCCGGATGGAGGTGGCCGTGGCCAGTGCCACCACCGTGGTCGGCGGGGCGCTGCTCTGTCCGAGGCTCGGCCGCCGGACCGAGGCCAAGGCTGCCACCACGGTCTTCCGTGCCACGCCGGGGGCCGAGGACGAGGCGGTCGGTGACGATCCGCCCGGAGGGGGTGATCCAGCCGAGATCGCCTCGCTCTGGTGGACGACGCCGGCCGCGCCGACCGGCCGGACCTCGAGCGTCCTCCAGTGTCGCGCCGGTACCACCTCCACCAGACGCGCCGCGCCGGGTCCGCCGTCCTGCACCAGCACCCACAGCCCCCCGTCGGCAGCTACCGCCGTGCCGCTCTCGCTCAACATGGGCCCGATGGTGGCTGCCGCTACCGGCACATGCTGGCTGGCGGGGGTCGCACCGGTGGTCGCCGAGTCCTCCAGCAGCGCAGCCACCGATACGGTAGCCCGGCCCACCAGCGACACCGTCGTGGACGTAGGGCCCTGCCGGGTGACGAACGCCTTGTCACCTGAGCGATACGCGTGGGCGAGGTGCGCGTCGGCTGGGCCAGGGAGAGCCACCCCGGCCCCCTTCGGTGCGACGACCAGCTGGTCGGGACCGACGAAGTTGACGGTGCCGGTCTGCCGGTCGAGGAGCAGCGTCCCGTCACCGAGGCCGACAGCGGCGACCTCTGCCTCTCCGGCGGCCCCGACCTGGGCGGCTACCCCGGTGAGCCGCAAGGTCGGGGACCCGTCAGCCAGGTCCACCACGACAGGGCCCCCTACCGAGTCGTCGATAACCGCCGACCCGCCGAAGACCGACGCCCGGGTGGCGACAGCGGGATGGCCGAGCACCGCGAAACCGACGGCGACACCTACCACGAGTGCCACCAGCGCACCGGCGGTGATCGCCTCGATCCTCGTGAACCGTCGCGGCCCGTTCGCGGCGGCGGTCCCCAGCCCGAAGCCGGCGCCCAGGCGCCCGGGACCGCCGACCCCGCTCACCGCTTGGTTCTACCCGTCGTGGTGTGCCGGGGCACTGTCGTGGTGTGCCGGGGCACTGTCGTGGTGTGCCGGGGCACTGTCGTGGTGTGCCGGGGCACTGTCAGGCGGCAGCTCGGCGCGCCACGGCCTCGAGGATCTGCACGGCGTTCAGCGCGGCGCCCTTGCGCAGGTTGTCCCCCGACAGGAACAGGGCCAAGCCGTGGGGCACTGTCCCGTCACGGCGGATCCGGCCGACCAAGGTGACGTCGCCCCCGGCCGCATCGAGAGGGGTGGGCACATCTGCCAGTGCCACCCCGGGTGCGCCGGCCAGGACCGAGCGAGCCTCGTCGGGCGACAGATCTTCTGCCAGCTCGAGATGGAGCGCCAAGCTGTGCCCGGTGAACACCGGCACCCGCACGCAGGTGGCAGTGACCGCCAGGTCGGGCAGATCGAGGATCTTGCGGCTCTCGTCGCGCAGCTTCTGCTCCTCGTTCGTCTCCTCCGACCCGTCGTCGACGACGGCACCTGCCAGCGGGAGCACGTTGTGCGCGATGGGACCGGGGAAGACGCCGGGGTCTGGGAACGCCACCGCGGCGCCGTCGAAGGTGAGCTCAGCTGCCCGGTCCGCCGTCTTGCGGAGCTGGTCGTGCAGCTCGCGCACGCCAGCCAGACCAGCACCGGACACCGCCTGGTAGGTGGCAGCCACCATCCGGGTGAGACCGGCTCTCTCGTGCAGCGGGGCCAGGACCACCACAGCGACCATGGTGGTGCAATTGGGGTTCGCCACGATACCCTTGCTCGCGCCGGCCAAGGCGTCGGCGTTCACCTCGGGCACGACCAGCGGCACCTCGCTGTCCATACGCCAGGCGGAGGAATTGTCGATCACCACGGCACCTGCCTCGGCGATGCGCGGCGCCAGCTGGCGTGCGGTGCTGGCCCCCGCCGACATGAGCACGACGTCCAACCCCGCGAAGGCGGCGCTCGCCGCGTCCTCCACGACGATCTCGGTACCGTTCCAGGGAAGGAGCCGCCCGGCAGAGCGCGCCGAGGCGAACAGTCTCAGCTCGTCGACGGCCACCGCGCGCTCGGCCAAGATGGAGCGCATAACCCCGCCGACTTGCCCGGTCGCCCCCACGATCCCGATCCGCATGGCCAGATCCTAGACAACAGCAGACCACGCGGACGACACGCCAGCCCCGCCACGGCCGCCGACCAGCGCCGACGCCGACGCGGCCTGGCGAAGCCCGAGCAGCCCGCGACGGCAGCCTGGGCCCGCCGCCTCCGGGCGGCACCCCTCGGTCCGCTTACAGCTTGGCGAGCAGCGCCGAGCAGGCGCTCACGTCGACGCCGGCACCGGGCTCGACCTCGAGCGAGGTGAAAACCCCGTCTTCGATGATGGCTGCGTAGCGCTGGGAGCGCACACCGAGCCCAGCGGTGGCCAGATCCACCTCGAGCCCCATGGCACGAGCAAATTCGGCGTTCCCATCTGCCAGCATGACGACGGTGCCAGTCGCTCCATGCGCCTCGGCCCAAGCATCCATCACCCAAGGATCGTTCACCGCCACGCAGGCGATGGTCGAGACACCCTTCGCCTTCAGCTCCTCGGCGTGCTCGAGGTAGCCGGGCAGGTGGATCTTCGAGCAGCCCGGGGTGAAGGCGCCGGGCACGGCGAAGAGCACGACCTTACCCTTCCCCAAGACCTCGCCGGTGCGCACGGGACGGGGATTGCCACCATCCATGGTGCGGACCTCGATATCGGGAA
>JAKAQW010000182.1 GCA_021819525.1 Actinomycetes bacterium | reverse complement strand
GACAGCCTCCCCGTCCCGGCTGTTCGAGTCAACCAGCGGACGATCCTCGTCTTCCCCGACACAGCGCCAGCAGCGCCCAGCGCAGCCCTCGGGCTCTACCAGCGGGTTTCGTCGCACGACCAGCGAGGTGATCTCGAGCGCCAGGTGGCGAGGCTGTCTGGGTGGGCGGCGAAGGCGGGTCACCCAGTCGTCCGGGTGGAAGCTGAGGTCGGCTCGAAAATGAACCGTTCCCGCTCGAAGCTGCGGCGCATGCTGTCGGATCCGGAGGTGACCGTTACGAGGAGCTGGCGCAGGTTCCCGTCAGGGCTCGGGGCAGCCGATCGCCTCGGCCGTTGCCGCACAGATTGCTCTCAGGGTGGTCGGAGCCACCCTGCCCACGCGCCTCACCATCCTTGCTCGGGGAACGAGCTGGAGGTGGTCGAGGTTCACGACCGAAGGCTTGCGGACGCCGTCGGCCGGGGTCAGGTCAACCTCTGTGCTCGAGCCACGCACCGTCGAAGTGACCGGGCCCGCGATGACCGAGTGCAGCACCCGCCCCAGGGGATCCCGGGTGAGCACGACGACCGGGCGGCGCTTGTCCAGCTCGGCCAGCCAGATCTCCCCTCGCCGGACCGCCGGCGCGCTCAGCTGTCCGCGGGCCACTCAGCATCCCAGTCGGTGTCGTCGGCAAGGTCGCTCCAGTCGGGAAGGGCGTGGCCGAGCGCGACCTCTTCATCAGTCGAGGGCGTCCTCGTGTACGCCTCGACGTCGTGGAGCACGCGGCGACGACGTAGGAGCTCGGTGAGCGCGACGTCGATCGCAGCTGACGCCGAGGACACCCCGAGCACAGCCCTCGCCTCGGACAGCTTGGCGCGATCAACGGTGATCGTCGCCTTCTCCTTTGCCATACTAGCAATACTACCAGTTGGTGGTATTGACCTCGCACAGTGTCGGCAGGCGCACAGTGTCGGCAGGGTCGGCCAGACCGCGGGCGATCCCCACCCACGGCGTGGACCGGTCCTCGACATGGGCCGACGTGGCCCAGCTGGCCGTGCAGGTCACCGGGGCGTGCGCCGGGCTCAGGCGGCCCGCACGGCCCGGGCCACCTCCCCCCAGCGGCCCAGCGCGGTGGGATCCTCGGCGATGGAGACCTCGGTCAGGTACATCACAGCCGGGCCGCCACCCCCCGGTAGCGGGCCACCAAGGCGTCGGCCAGCTCGTCCCAGCACACGCTGATGTGCTCTTCGGCGGCCCGCAGCAGCAGGTCACGCTCGAGCTCGGGGTCCAGTCGGAGCGACTCTACCGAGGACGCAGCTGACCCCATCTGCGCCCGGCCGCCTTGGCGTCGTCGCTGGATCTCCTCGACGTCGTATCCTCGCTCGGCCTCGTCCGCCATAGCCTCGACCATGTCATCGGTGATCGGGGCGCCGTCCGCTTTGCTGGCGTGCGTCTCGGGCATGGTCACCTTCTCTCCTCCAGCAGGATCCTGTATCTCGCTTGCATCGCCATGGCGTGGATCACCGCCGGGCCCTGAGGTCGGTCCATCACGACCACCTCCAGTCGGTTCGCGGCCCGATCGGGCCCGAGGACCAGGTAGCGGGTCGGGTCCTGGGCGGCCTCCTCCGGTGTTCGTTACCGGTCACTGCGGTCCTCTGGCGCGGGTCTGGGCGCCGACCAGCTCGAGCAGGTGGTTCATGCGGGTGAGGTTCCGGAAGGTCCACCGCCGCCGCGACCTCATCGCCTGCCGGCCGCCCGGAGCATCGCGAGCAGCTGGAGCGCCAGCTTCGCATCTTGGAGCACCGAGACGCCCGCGACCGAAACGCCGCACACCCAGGGCCGGAGGTCGCGTGGTTGCGCGCCGAGCTGGCGCTTCACTGCGAGGCGGTCGCCCGGTAGGGAGCGCTTTTGCCTGGTGGGTGGAGCTCCGGCTCTCGGGGTGCTCTCGTGGGTCGACCCAGGCGGCCCCGAGCGCGTGCACCACCGTGCCCACAGCAGCCAGTGCCCACAGCAGCCTGTGCGCTGCGGCGGACCGAGTGTTGCGCTGGCACCTGGTCATCTTGGAGCGCGGGGGAGGGCGGGGGCGAGGGGGCGGCTTCGCCGCGGCGCTACATCACCAGGCGCCGGTGCGCGGGCCACGGGGGATGTGGCTGCGCGTGGACGGCTAGTCAGTCGAGGTCGATTCCTACCGTGGTAGGATATCACACATGCCTGTTCGTAAGTGGTCGGTGAGCATCGATGAGGAGCTCGCAGAGCGGGTCGAGGAACATGTTGGCGGTCGTGGATTGAGCGGCTTTGTCGCCCGCGCCGTCGAGCACGAACTGGAGCGAGACTCGCTCGATCGGTACCTTGACGACCTCGACGCTGAGCTCGGAACCGTTCCGGCCGAGCTGGTCGAGGAGTTCGAGCGGCTGTGGCCTTGATACTGGACAGCGAGGCTCTGTCGGCGCTCGCCCGGCCCCGAATGGCCCCCCAGCGTCACCAACGAGTTCGGGCGGCCATGCGCTCGGCTCAGCGACGGTTCGAGCCGATTCGAGTGCCATCGGCGACGCTGCTCGAGCTCTATCGAGGTGCTGGAGCCGACGAAGCGATCGATCTGGAACTGGGTCGGGGCTATGCGCGGGTGATCACGACCGGTGTGCGCATTGCCCGTCTTGCCGGCCATCTCCTGGCGTCTATCGGCGCGGGCAGCGAGATGGCTGTCGATGCGCTCGTCGTCGCCACTGCTATCCGGCTCGGCGGAGGGATCATCCTCACCCACGATCCCTCGGACCTCGAACGGCTTGCTTCCGAGTACTCCAACGTGCGAATCGCCCCCGTCTGAGCGCGCCGCGGACAGTAGGACTACGACTATCCCCAAATGTCCGGCGAATTCGTCCCCTGAACCTCCCGCGTTGACCGGACACTCGAGGCCCCAGAACCGGATTCGTCGTTGATCCGAGGTCGGTACGTCCAACCATGACCCGCATGCTTCCACCCGTCCAGAACCTCAGAGTGAACGGTCATCTGCCCGCAAGCGCAAGTGCTCCCGGTTCGGCGACCTGTCCTCCAGGCGCGGGCCTTGCCTTCTCATCGACGCGGGAGCTGACCGCGGTCCCGTTTACCGGTGCTCAGCTGGCACGTGGGCTGATCTGACCGAGCGCGTCAGCGAGACGCTCCCGCTCGGTCTCGATGTCGTAGTGGGCCTGGAGGTTCAGCCAGAACTCGTCGCTGGTACCGAAGTAGCGGGCGAGGCGGAGGGCGGTGTCAGCAGTGATCCGGCGCGTGCCGTGGACGATCTCGTTGATCCTCCGGGGCGGGACACCGATGGCGACGGCCACACGGTGCTGGGTGATGCCCAGCGGGATGATGTACTCCTCTTGGAGGACCTCACCGGGATGGATGGGGGGGTACAAGGTGCGGGCCATGGTGTTGTCCGTTCAGTGGTAGTCCACGATCTCTACGTCCTCGGGGCCGGCCGGCGTCCAGTGGAAGCAGATGCGCCACTGGTCGTTGACCCGGATGCTGCGTCGACCAGCCCGGTCACCGCGAAGCTTCTCCAGCTGGTTCCCCGGCGGCACCCGAAGATCATCGAGAGACCGGGCAGCGTGGAGGATGAGCAGCTTGCGATGTGCTGCCCGGCTGACTTCGACCCCGAACTTACGGGTCCGTTCGCGATGCCAGACAGCCTCGGTACCCCGGTCGCGAAACGACAGCAGCACACCCCATGACTGTAACGGATAACGTTATGAACGACAAGCGTCATCTCTCACCACCTCCTCGGCCGCCTCGCTGCCCGCGACCCGAACAGCTTCTGGTCCTCTGCGATGGAGGCCTCCGCGAGCTCCCAGGTGAGCCCGGCTGTCACCATGGCGATGCGCGCGAAGGCCACGGCGATGCCGGTCGACATGAGGAGCGAAGCCAGCACGGACGGATCGAAGGCGCCAGTGCGCCGAGGATGTGGGGGCAAGGCCTCCACGTGGATGGCGTGAGGCTGCGGGAGCAGCACTTGTCGGCGACAACGACGTCTTCGCCGACGACCGGGGGCCGGTCTTCCTCCCAGCACCCGGGGGGCACTGTCGCCCGGCCGCGCGTTGCAGGTACGCAGATGAGCCGCTTCTGGGAGGCCCCGGGCTGTCAGGCTTGGGCGACCTCCACCGGGGTGCCGTCGAGGTTCACGAGCACCCGCCCGCCCAGTGGCTCCCTGAGCCGGACGTGGACCAGTCGAAGGTGGCCTTCGGCTGTGATCGACGTCCCTGAGGGCAGTGCTCGTCTGACGCGCTCGTGGGGAACGACCGCCACTGCCGCCGGCGTCTCGACGGCCTCGGCTTCGTAGTCGAACAAGCTCTCGCTCCCACCGATGAAGTCGACGGCGAGATCCCGGCCGCTCGGGTCGACGCTCGCTCGGACCAAGACGTGCGGTCCGCCGGTCTCGTCCTCGGCCACTGACAGGCGATGGCGTTCAAAGCGTCGAGCCCGGCGGTCGTTGGATCGGAAGGCATCGGTCACCTCAGGTAGTCGTAGCGGGACGGTTGAAGTTGGTCGGCGTGGATGATGCGAGTCGGCTGATGAGCAGGAACGGCGACGAGCTCGAGGAGCGCGCCGTGCCGGTCAGGGCCGATCACCAGCAGCCGTTCCTCCCCGGCCCGGCACGCGGCGAGGGCCTCGCGCAGCCCGGGCCGGTCCCGGTTGGTGCCGGTCGGGCCATGGTCGACGGAGATCCGCTCCGCCGCCACCCCGAGGCCGGCCACCGCGTCGTGCTGCGCGGTCAGGTCCTCACGCGTCGGTGGAGCAACGGGCGTTAGTGCTGCGCTTTGGGCGTGTCTCAGCTGGGGGGGAGCCCTGCTGTCCCTGGACCAGGTGTCGCCAGGAGCGTCTTCGGCCGGCGCGTGGCATACCGGGGACCGATGCGGCCATGGGCAAGAGGGGGCGGGCAATGCCAGGGTGGAGTGGTAGTCCAGCACTTGGACCAGTCCCGACTATAGTTCTGACCATGACGATCGCTGCGACGCCCGTACCGCTCTCCGAGGCCAAGGCCCGACTGTCCGAGCTGACCAGACGGGTACGCCAGCAGCACGAACGGATCACCTTGACCCGCAACGGGGAGGCCGAGGCTGTCTTGTTGTCGGTGGACGACCTGGAGGGCATGGAGATGACCCTGGAGATCCTCGGCGACAGCGAGGCAGTCGGCCGCATCTCCGAGAGCCTGGCAGCCCTGGGCCGTGGTGAGCCCGGCACTGACCTCGACAGCGTCCGCCAGGACCTCGCCCGCCGGCGTGCGACGGGCGGGTGACCAGCCAAGCGGCGCAGCGCTACGAGGTCCGGTTCCAGCCAGCTGCGCGGCGCGCGATCGCTCAGCGTCTCCCGGAGGCTGTCGCCGCCGCGGTCCTCGAGCTCTGCGAGGCGGCGCTCAGTGTCAATCCGCGGCGAGTCGGCAAGCCGCTGTTCGGGCCGCTGGCGGGCTGCCATGGCGCACGCCGCGGCACCTACCGGATTGTGTACCGCATCGACGATGACACCCACACCGTGCACGTCCTCGACGTCGATCACCGCTCGGAGATCTACCACCGTCCACAAGCCTGAGGCCGTCGAGAAGCATCGGCGCCACGGCGACGCCGACGGTCACGTGATGTGGGCTCGTTCAGGCGCGAGCCGCATTGGTGAAGCGCCGTCAGCGCCCGGCGTGATGTGCTCGATGCAGGCGAGATGTCGTCGACCGACCAGGTCTCGGTGGGCGTCCTCCATCTGGGCGCTACGAGAGCTCCCCTGACGAGAGGGGGAGGTGCACCCGGACTTCGTGACCGGCGCCTTGGAAGGTGAGCACCAGGTTCTGGGCCGAGGGATCGAGACGGGGGCGGAACCTGATGGCTGAACCTCAGGCGGAACAGTGGACCGCCACCGACCCGGTGTACTTGAATCGGGCGCATCAGACGCACAGACATCCCAACCTTGGCGGTCGCGGTCTCCGAGCACATGACGGTCGACGAGCTCAGGTCGCTGGGCGCGCGCATCGGGGTGTCGCTTCCGACCCGCAAAGCCGAGCTGGGCCGGGTCGTCATCGACTACCTGGCCGGCAACGGCCTTCGCCGCGCCCGGGAGCGTCTCGGCGAGCTGGAGCAGGCTGCAGTGGCCGAGGTGGTCCACGGACCGGGTGCCCAGTTCCCCTCGGCCCGCTTCAAAGCGAAGTACGGCCGCTCGCCGCAGTGGGGCACCCTCGGTCGCTCCGCCCGCGGTGGCCCTGCGAGCTTGCTGCGGCTCTTCTTCTACGATGTCTACGGCGAGCGTGTCATGCCCGACGACCTGAAGGCCCGACTGCGCGACTTCGTGCCGGCGCCGAGGATGGCCGAGGTGCGCTCCTCGGAGGAGCCGACGGCCTTCCGTACCTCAGCCGCTACGACGGGCTCATGTCCATCCGTATCACGCCCTTGGGGGCGAGCGCGCTCGGCATCGCGACGGACATCGAGGTCCCTGCGCCGGTCACGACGCCGGTGCTCCAGGTGCTCCCTGACCTGCAGGTCGTCGCGGTCGGCGTGGAGGTGGACCGCTCGGTGCGCATGGCGCTCGACGCCTTTGGTGTACCGGTGTCCGACGTCGTGTGGCGCATCGACCATGCGAAGCTCCTCGCAGCTGGCGACCAGGGATGGTCCATCGAGCAGATCCGCACCTTCCTCACCGCGCACAGCGTCGGAGCGCTGCCCGAGACCGTCTCCCGGCTCCTCCAAGACGTCGCTGAGCGCTCCGGGCAGGTCGTGGACCGGGGCCTGGTCCGCCTGGTGGAGTGCCAGGACCCGGCGCTGGCTGCGCTTTTCGCCAAGGACCGGCGCACCGCCAGGTACTGCACGGCCGCCGGCGACCGCCATCTGGTGGTCCCGACATCCTCGGAGGCCGCGTTTCGCCGTGGCCTGCGCGATCTCGGGTACCGCCTGGCATCGAGCGACGAGCCGTGAGCAGCGTGGGCGCCGGAGACTCCTACGTCGTGGCGGAAGGGTGGTCCCATGATGGTGGCGGGTGACAATCCGCCTCGGCATCCGCTGCCGCGGTGCCGTGGCGAACCGGGCGCCCTCTGTGCCCTCCGGGCGGCCGAGGTGATCGTCGTTCTGGGTCGGGCGGTCGGCTCCGCCTGATCGCGCGCGTGCGCTCGAGCAGACGAGGGGCCCCCGAACGGCACCTATCTCTCATCGGGCCTCGGGGGCAGGGTCACGGCGCGGCACTGGGACATGGCGATGGCGCGGTAGGGGCTACCGGTTGGGCCTCGCGAC
>JAKAQW010000181.1 GCA_021819525.1 Actinomycetes bacterium | reverse complement strand
TCCGATCTTTCCGGCCTGCTCGGGCGTCTTGTCGGTGAAGAGGACCCGCTTGCCGAACAGCTCCTCTTCGAGCGCGGCGCGGGCCTTGCCGTCGGTGCGAAAGCTGAGGCGGAGCTCTTTTGGATTCTCACCGGTGAGCGGGACGCCGCCATCGGCGGATACCACAAGTCCGAGACCTGTTGAGCGCCACGCTGGATGAGGACACCGGGGCTTGAGAACGTCGAGCACGGTGAGGACGTGGCGGGCATCAAGACCGACGATGCGCAGGTCGGCTCGCTTCTGCGTGGAGCTGAGCTCACGCTGCACCATGTCAGGTGCAGGCTGCCGGCCGATGGCCTTTGTGGACTGGACGGGGGCGGCCGAGGCGCTCGCCAGCCTTGCCGCGATCGTGGCACTTGGGGTCGCTTCCCGGGTCGCGAGCCTGGCAGCGTGGCCGAGGTGCCGACGGCCAGGTGCCCCAGGCAGCGTGAGCGTACTCGAAGCGCTGGTCGAGGATCTGGACCGTCGAGGGAGTTGGGATCAGCTCCAGATGGTCACGTGCACCGGTGGGCGGAACCTCCCCGGCGGTGTCCCACCGGAGGGGGCGTGCATGGCGTGGGTGGCGGCCGGTGTGGAGAGGAAGTGCCGTAGCGCCGAGGCGGCGGGGCTGCGCCGATCGGGTCGCAGCATCGTCGCGTACCACAGCAGCTCGACGGGAAAGCCGGTCACCTCAAGCAGGCGCAGCGAGCCGCGGGTCAGCTCCGTGGTGACCAGGTGTAGCGCGGCGAGCGCGACTCCCTGGCCTTCCTCGGCGGCCAGCCAGGCCGCTGCCTGGCTGGGGAACACCCGGATCCGAGTCTCGGGCACACCGAGACGCTGAAGGACCTGTCCCGGTGCGCAGGTCGGGTCGTTAGCGTCGGGGTCCACGAGCCACGTCTCGGCGGCCAGGTCTTTGGGGCCAAGCGAGCTGCGCGCAGCGAGGCGGTGGGTCGGCCCGGCCACCATCGCCAGGCGGTAGCGCAGCAGTGGGATGCTCTCGAGGTCTCCGTCGCCGCTCAGGCGCGGCCCGAGAGCCACGTCGCACAGCCGTTCTGCCAGCAGCGCCGGCATCTCCACTCCCTGGACCACTACCAGCGAGACTTCGATGGCTGCGGATCGACTGGTGAACGCGTCGAGAAGCGCCGGCGCCGAGGACTCGGCGATGGCGCCGGTGGAGGTGATCCGGAGCCGTTCGGGCGCTCCGTTCGCCTGGCGCACTGCCGCCTCGGCCTCCACGCCCAGTGCCACCATCTGTGAGGCAAGGCCGACGAGGCGCCGGCCGGCGGGGCTGAGCGCCATGCCCGACGGGCCGCGCTCCACCAGCGGATCTCCGAGCTGGCGCCTGAGCGAGGCCAGGGCGGCGGCCACTGCCGGCTCGCTCACCCCGAGCGCCCGAGCAGCGGCGGTGAGCGAGCCGAGCCGGGCGACGAGGACGAAGGCCTGCAGCTGGTTGAGCGTCATCGCCTCCAGGCCTAGCACACCGCCTGGTCCGGCCCAGTAAGCGATGCTTTACTCGGGTATTGACCCCGATGCTTCTCGGCGCGAAGGTGACGGCGACAGGCGCAGCGGCACCGTCGGGCACCCGGCTCGCAGGAGCTGTTGGGGGAGCTGGTGTCGCGCCAGCGAAGGAGAGGCGATGCAGGTACCGGCACCGATCGAGTACGAGCGCGCAGCAAGCGTGGACGAAGCCATCGCCTTGTTGGAACGCCACGGCCCGAACAGCCGGCTGATCGCCGGCGGTCACAGCCTGCTGCCGATGATGAAGCTGCGCCTGGCCCGCCCCGAGGTCCTCATCGACATCAACGACCTCCACGATCTGGCGTACTTGCGCCTCGACGGGCCGACGCTGCACATCGGGGCCATGACCCGCCACCGCGACCTGCTTGGTTCGGATCTGGTAGGCGAGCACCTGGCGATCCTGCACGACGCCGAGCGGGTGGTGGCCGACCCCATCGTCCGGAACCGGGGCACCGTCGGCGGGTCGCTGTGCCAGGCGGATCCCTCCGAAGACCTCTCCGCAGCCTTCGCCGCCTGCAAGGCCAGCGCCGTGGTGCGCGGATCGGGCGGCATCCGGGTCGTGCCCATGGACCAGTTCCACCAAGGTGCGTACACCACCGCCGTGGGCCCTGCGGAGATGCTGGTGGAAGTCCAGGTCCCGATCCACCCCGGTGCGGGCAGCGCCTACGAGAAAGTGGAACGGCGGGCGGGAGACTGGGCGATCGCCGCCGCGGGTGCCTACCTGCGCATCGCCGGTGGAGAGATCGCCGAGGCCGGCATCGGGCTGGCGGCAGTGGGGGCCACCCACTTCCGCGCCGCCGAGGCCGAAGCGTCGCTGGTCGGTGCTCCACCCAGCGAGGAGAGGCTCGCGGCGGCCAGCCGCCTGGCGGCCGAGCACTGCGACCCGGTGGCCGACCAGCGCGGACCGGTGGACTACAAGCGGCACTTGGTGGCCGAGCTGAGCCTCCGGGCGCTGCGCCGGGCCGCTGATCGTGCAGTTGGGTAGCTCGTGCCTGGTGTGTCCTTCCAAGTGGCAGGAGGTGCACGCACACGGGTCGCTGCAGCAGCGGTGACCGGCAGTCCAGGCTCGAATGTGAACGGGAGAACGTGAACGGAAGGACCAGAGGTGCCAGCTGGAGCGGTCGTCGCGAGTCGTGTGCTGCGGCGACCAGGGAAGAGAACCAGGGAAGCGAGAGGCGCTCGATGCCCACGGAGCCCGCGCCGGCGGCGTAGCAGCCGTGGGGATGGGGATGGGGATGGGGATGGTACGAGAGGCCTGCAGGAGCCACGAGGGACAGCAGCACGAGCGCACTGCGGCCACGAGAGCCCGAGAGGACGAGTGACTTGTCGACAACCAGAGGGAGGGGCGCACGATGCAGGTGACCATGACCGTGAACGGACGACCGGTGCACGGCGAGATCGAGCCGAGGATGCTGCTCGTGCACTTCGTCCGTGATCAGCTGGGGCTTACCGGCACCCACTGGGGATGCGACACGTCGAATTGCGGCACGTGCGTGCTGTGGATGGACGGCGAGCCGGTGAAGAGCTGCACGGTGCTCGCCGCCATGGCCCACGGCCACGAGATCCGCACCGTGGAGGATCTCGAGCGTGACGGGGAGCTCGATCCGGTCCAGCAGGGGTTCGTCGAACAGCACGGTCTGCAGTGCGGGTTCTGCACGCCGGGCATGATGATGACGGCCCGGTGGCTGCTCGACCACAACCCCCATCCGAGCGAGGCCGAGATCCGCGAGGCGATCTCGGGCCAGATCTGCCGGTGCACCGGCTACGCGAACATCGTCCGGGCCATACAGTGGGCGGCCGAGCATCCTAGGGTGGAGCCGGCGGCGGTACCGGAGCCGGCCGCAGCGGCGGGGCAGGCGGCAGAGCGCTCCGGGGAGGAGGTAGGGGTTCGATGACGACCGTCGAGGAGGCGCCGGCCGTGCCCATGGGGTTCGGCCGCATGACCCGAAAAGAGGATGCCCGCTTCGTCCGGGGCCGGGGCAACTACGTCGACGACATCGTCTTGCCGGGGATGCTGCACGGGGCGGTGCTGCGGGCCAGCCTGCCCCACGCCCGCATCACCCGGATCGACACCTCGGCGGCCGAGGCACATCCCAAGGTGCGGGCGGTGATCACCGGGTCGATGCTCGAAGGCCTGAACCTGGCGTGGATGCCGTCGCTCTCCCACGACGTGGTGCCGGTCCTCGCGACCGACAAGGTGCGCTTCCAAGGCCAGGAGGTGGCGTTCGTGGTGGCCGACGACCGCTACGCGGCGCGTGACGCGCTGGAGCTCATCGAGGTCGACTACGAGCCGTTGCCGCCGGTGATCGACGCCCGCCAGGCGATGGCGCCCGGCGCGCCGGTGATCCGTGACGACATCGACGGCAAGTCGGACAACCACATCTTCGACTGGGAGGCCGGCGACCGGGCCTCCACCGACGCCGCGTTCGCCGCCGCGGAGGTGGTGGTCGCCCAGGACATGGTCTACCCCAGGGTGCACCCGGCGCCGATGGAGACCTGCGGGGCCGTGGCCGACATGGACAAGGTGTCGGGCAAGCTCACCATGTGGTCGACCACCCAGGCCCCCCACGCCCACCGCACGCTGTACGCGCTGGTGGCGGGCCTGCCCGAGCACAAGATCCGGGTCGTGAGCCCCGACATCGGCGGCGGCTTCGGGAACAAGGTCGGCATCTACCCCGGCTACGTGCTCGCCATCGTGGGATCCATCGTCACCGGCAAGCCGGTGAAGTGGATGGAGGACCGCTCCGAGAACCTCATGTCGACCAGCTTCGCGCGCGACTACCACATGCACGGCGAGATCGCGGCGACCGCGGATGGCAAGATCACCGCGCTACGGGTGAAGGTCCTCGCCGACCACGGCGCCTTCAACAACACCGCCCAGCCCACCAAGTTCCCTGCCGGGTTCTTCCATATCTTCACCGGGTCGTACGACCTGCAAGCCGCCCACTGCGAGGTGAGCGGCGTCTACACCAACAAGGCGCCCGGTGGGGTGGCGTATGCCTGCTCGTTCAGGGTGACCGAGGCGGTGTACCTGGTGGAGAGGATGGTGGACTGCCTGGCCGACGAGCTGGGCATGGATCCCGCCGAGCTGCGGATGCGGAACCTGCTCCGCCCCGAGCAGTTCCCCTACACCTGCAAGACCGGCTGGGTCTACGACTCCGGCGACTACCCTCGGGCGCTGCGCCTGGCGATGGACATCGCCGGCTACGAGGAGCTCCGTCGTGAGCAGGCCGAGCGCCGCCAGCGCGGCGAGCTCATGGGGATCGGCCTGTCGTTCTTCACCGAGACGGTGGGGGCCGGGCCCCGCAAGCACATGGACATCTTGGGCCTCGGCATGGCCGACGGGGCCGAAGTGCGGGTCCACCCGACCGGCAAGGCGGTGGTGCGCCTGTCGGTGCAGACCCAGGGCCAGGGGCACGAGACGACGTTCGCCCAGATCGTCGCCGAGCAGCTCGGCATCTCGCCGCAGGACATCGACGTGGTCCACGGCGACACCGACAACACCCCCTTCGGGCTCGGCACGTACGGCTCGCGCTCCACGCCGGTGTCGGGTGCCGCGGTCGCGGTTGCCGCCCAGCGGGTCCGGGACAAGGCTCGGATCGTCGCGTCGGCCATGTTGGAGGTTGCTCCCGAAGACCTCGAGTGGGAGAAGGGGCGGTGGTTCGTACGTGGCGACCCGAGCGTGGGGGCCGCCATCGGGGAGATCGCCATGGCCGCCCACGGTTCCCTGGAGCTTCCCGAAGGGGTCGAAGGCCATCTGGACGCCGAGTGCGTCTACGACCCGCCCAACCTCACCTACCCGTTCGGGGCGTACATCTGCGTGGTGGACGTCGACCCGGGCACCGGCCAGGTGAAGGTCCGGCGATTTGTCGCCGTGGACGACTGCGGGCCCCGGATCAACCCCATGATCGTGGAAGGACAGGTCCACGGCGGCCTGGCCGACGGGGTGGGGATGGCGCTCATGGAGGTGATGGCGTTCGACACCGAGGGCAACCATCTCGGCGGCTCGTTCATGGACTACCTGGTGCCCACCTCCCTCGAGTGCCCGATGTTCGAGCTCGGCGAGACCGTGACCCCGTCGCCGCATCACCCGCTCGGGTTGAAGGGAGTGGGGGAGTCGGCCACGGTGGGTTCGCCGCCGGCAGTGGTGAACGCGGTGCTCGATGCCATCGGGGTCCGCCACGCTGACATGCCGTTCACCCCGGCACAGGTGTGGCGGAGCATGCAGGGGCGGCCGCTTCGCACCGACCTGGCTGTCGAGTGAGCGGTGGCCCGGTGACGTCCGGCGAGCGAGCTCGGCCAGGCGGGCCGACCGGCACACAGGGCGATCTGCCGGTGCGGGCCGAGACGGGAGACAGCGGGGATCCGGTCTCGGCAGCCGGCTCGATGGCGGTCGCGCGCGTCGCGCCGGGCCGGGTAGGGACGTCGGAGGAAGGCGCTGGGGCCGACCCGCGGACGCTGGCTCACGAGCTGCGGGCGCGCGGGGTGCGCTATGTGTCGGCGACGGTGGTGCGCGCCGAGCGGCCTACCTCCGCCCATGCCGGCGACAGCGCCGTAGTGCTGGCCGACGGGGCTATCGTCGGCTTCGTCGGCGGAGCTTGCGCCGAGTCGAGCGTGCGGCTCCACGCGCTGCGAGCACTCCGGGTCGGGTCGCCGGTGTTGTTGCGGATCACCCCGAGCGACGGCGTCGACGTTGCGATCTCTGCGCCTGGGGCAGTGCCTGTTCGGGCCGCGGATGCCGAGGCAAGCACGACGGCGACCGGCCCGGACGGTCGACTGCGCCCTGGTGTGCCGGCTGCCAGCGCCGCGGTGGTCCCTGCGACCCCGGACGCGCGTCCGGCGACCTCCCCAGCCGACGCACCACCTCGCGGCGATGGCGACACGTCCGCAGAGGTTCGCGTGGACCCCGGTGACGGCGGTGCTGTCACCGTCGCCAACCCCTGCATATCGGGGGGCACCTTGGAGATCTTCTTGGAGCCGGTGGTTCCGGCCCCCCTGGTGGTGGTCCACGGCGACGCCCCGGTTGCCCAGGCGCTGTGCACGGTGGGCCGGGCCGCTGGCTTCGTGGTCGAACGCCTTGGCGGTCGCGCGGGGGCCGGCAGTGGTGAGGCGGCTACTGCGCTGCAGCCCGCCGGTGGTGTCACGGTGCCTCCCGCGGGTGGAGGCGGTGTCACGGTGCCTCCTGCGGGTGGAGGCGGTGGTGTCACCGGGCTTCCTGCGTCGGGCGGAGGTGGTGGTGGTGGCGTCCATGCGACCGCGGAGGGTGGTGGCGCTCGCTCGGACCTGGCAGGCGCGCTGGCCGTCGTGGTTGCCACCCATGGCCGTGACGAGCTGCGCCTGCTGCAGGCGGCGCTCGAGGCCCAGGTGCCCTACATAGGCCTGGTCGCCTCCCCACGCCGCGGCGCCGCGGTCCTCGAGCAACTGGCCGTGCCCGACGAAGCAAGAGCACGGATCCGGACTCCGGCCGGGCTCGATCTCGGCGCACGGCGACCGGGGGAGATCGCCCTCTCGATCTGGGCGGAGATCGTGGCCGTCGCAGCCAAGCGATCGGTGGCGGCCTCCGCCGCCGGCCCCGGGAACGAGCCCGCACTCGCTCCTGCGGTGGTACCAGGGCCGACGCCGTCTGGGTCCTCGCCGACACCGGCGCCGCCAGGGCCGGCTCCGCCTGTGGCCTCCCCGGCGCCAGATC
>JAKAQW010000026.1:5226-31200 GCA_021819525.1 Actinomycetes bacterium | reverse complement strand
AGCCCGAAGTCTCGCACCGCCAGGTTCAGCTCCACCGATGCGACGACCTGTCGAGTCGCTTCGTGTCGAGCGGTCTTGGCCTCGGGCTCGCGCTCGATACGGGTGCGGACGGAGCGTGCCGACCAGGTGAGCGCCGAGCGCCCGCTCTGCGCGGTGAGCGGCACTGCACCGAGCTCGCCGAGGGCAGCTCTCAGGTGCTCGAGTGCCTCTGCCACGCCAGCGAGCGCCTCGGACTTCTCGTGCCTGGTCGAGGAGATGACGCAGCCGAGCACGGCGCTGTCGGGTTCGACGCAGCGCTGGGCCTCGCCGCGGACCGAGATCACCGCGACCGGGGCTTCTCCCATCGCGGCCCCAGCCTAACTCGTTTGCACCAGCAGCCCGAGGTGACGCGGGAGCGATCCTGGCTGGTGGTGAGCCAGCCAGCGAAACCCGGTGCACCAGCTGTGCCGGTGCACCAGCTGTGCCGGTGACGACAGCGACGTGCTCCGCGGGCACCAGGATGATCCCTGCCACCTGCCACCTGCCACCTGCCACCTGCCACCTGCCACCTGCCACCTGCCACCTGCTGGCTGCTGTCGCTGCTGCCGCTCGAGCTGACCCGCACCCGGCGGGTCTCCCATGTCGATGACCTGTTGTCGGACCCCACCGCCGGGTTGCTGGCCGGATTGGCGACGCTTCCCAAGAAGTCCGCCCTGACCGAGTACTCCTACCGGCTCTCCCACGATCACCAGCGCGCCTTTCTGGCCGCCTTGGACAAGACGATGATCTCCTCCGGGCTGGTTGTCTGATCAGAGGCCATCTTCGACTTGGTCATGCTGGCCGTGCTGGCCCAGGCACTTCTCGCGGGGCTTCGCGCCCGGCTGCCCGGCTACGCGCATGCGACCCCCGACACCATCCAGCGCCGGTTCCTGGACACCCCCGGCCAGATCATCACCACCGACAACACCATCACCGTGCGCCTGGAACGGCGCGCCTACTCACCAGTGCTACGCCAAGCCGACGTGCCCGCCCAGACCCGCGTGCCGTGGTGGGGTGACCGTATCCTACGCTTCGAGCTCGCCTGAAAGTTGTGGCGAATAGGCTGTGTGGAAATCGGCGCTAGGGCGGGTTGTTTGACTGGCGGGCCGGCAGCTCGCTACCACGGTAGGGGTCATGAGCCAACGGTGTTGAGGTGCCCACACCGTCTTGTGCGAAATGCCCACTACGAGCCACCTGAAGGAGGTGCCTGACATGAAGCTCGACGTGAGAGCCGACCTCAACTGCGAGGACGACGACGGCCTGAGCTGGGCGCTGCTCTCGAAGGCTGTGCATCCCGAACGGGTCAAGCCTGGCGCGGTGCTGCGTGTGGGCACCGAGCGCTCCTGGTCCTGGGTGCGCGTCGTGGCCGTCGACGAGGACGACCAGGTGCACTGCCAGCAGATACGCGGCGTCGAGGCGGCGAAGTCGGGGCACCTGGCCTCCGCACGCTGAGCACCCCGCCGCAGCGCTGAACAGCTGGTCCGGCCAAGCGGCCTGGGCGACCAGCTGGTCGTCCCAGTGCGCCACCCACGCCCCCGTCTTGGCCAGCCCGGCTCCGTCCACCGCCGTGCAACGACCGCCAGCCGCCGGGCTCTTGGCGGCATCGTTGAGCAGGGTCCGCAGAGGGTTGCCGAGGCCCCGCTGGCCGTCGACACGATGGCGCTACCCGCCCGGCCCGAGGTGCAGGACGGCCGGCGGTAGGCTTCCGGTCGCCCGGAGTTGGCACCGGGAGCAAATAGCAATGCAAATTGCCATCCGCCGCCCCCGTAGCTCAGAGGATAGAGCGTCGGTTTCCTAAACCGTGCGTCGGAGGTTCGAATCCTCCCGGGGGCGCGGACCAGTCCTCCGCACTTCTCGGTGCGGCGGACTGGGCAGTCTCGCTGCTGAGATCGTAGAGGGTGGCTGCGACATCGAGGGCGCTGTTGGCCGGCTGGTAGACGACGTCGAGCTGTAGCGAGTCGAGCAGCGCCCGCAGCTCGCCCTGGGGCGCCGCGTCGAGCGAGCCGGCGAGGATCGGCAGGCGGTCGAGCAACGGGGCGACGTCGGCCAACGTGGGCGCCTCTGTCGCCGAGGCTCGGGCGAGTGCCACGAGGCGCTCGCGCCGTTCGGCGATGGCGTCCTCCAGCTCGGCCACGCGCTGGCCGACGTGCCGACGGAGCGCAGCGGTTACGTCGTCGGCTTCGAGGTTGACGAGCTGGCGGGTGAGACGCCGTTCGAGGTCGGTGATCTCGGCTTCGATCTCTGCGGCGCGTTCCTTTGCCGGTGCGGCGCGCTCGGGCTCGGCGGCGGCTTCGAGGCAGGTCCGCCAGTAGTCGGTGCGCTCTGGGCCGAAGAGCGCGGTGGCGAGGAACGGGAGCAGCGCAGTGTTCATGCGCTCCTCGTTCAGGTACACGTGGGGCGGGTGACCGACTGGGATGTCCTTCGAGCGCTGATGGGAGGGCTGGCACGAGTAGTACGTCGTGTTGCGGCGGCGGTTGCCCCATATGCGCAGCCCGCAGATCCCGCAGCGAAGGAGGCCTCGGTAGAGGTAGTCGCGCTTGGCGGTGGGGCGGGCGACGGTGGCGGGGACGCCCTGGCGCGAGCGCTCGTTGGCTCTGGCGCGGGCCTGAACCGCGTCGTACTCCTCCCGGCTGACGATGGCCGGGTGGGCGGGCTCCTCGGACCAGACCCACACCTCCGGCGGGTTCATGCGGTTGTGGCCCTTCTTGCGTGCTCGCCGGTTCCACACCTGGTAGCCGGTGTACTTGGGGTTGCGTAGCACCTCCCAGACTGAGGACCTGCTCCACGCCCCTCGAGCCGTCGTCGGGTCGACAGGCACCGGCGGCGGGTAGCGGTCGGGGTCTGCGTTCAGGCGGTCCCGGATCTGGAGGAGGCCCAGGACCTGGTTGGCGAAGAGGGCGAGATGGTGGCCGAGGTCTTTCCACCAGGCGTCGGGGTGGGCGAGGAAGTGGGCGAGCGGCCCGTGGGGCAGGCTCGGGGACGGTGCGGGGGCAGCAGGTGGCAACGGGATCCTCCTGTGATCGATGGCTATGGGAGGACCCGGCCGGAACCGAGAACCGCCACACATAAGAACAGGGGGGTCCTCGCGCAAACACCGAGAAGGCGTCCGAAACCGAGACACAACGAGCTGCTACGCTGGGAGCACGAGAAGCGCCTATTTGTCGAGATCTGGGGCTGCCGACGAGTTCGAGCGGGAGGGTCGCGCCATCGAGGCGGCCCTCGCTCGGGGTCAGGCCGCCCGGTTCGCACCGCACCGGGCCGCGCTCATCGAGTCGCTCTGCGCCATGCGTCGCGACGCCGAACTGGCCCTCCACCAGGCGATCTACGAGGCAAACCAGGACGGCTGCTCGTGGCGCCTCCTCGCCAAGTTCACCGACATGTCCTGGCAGACCCTCCACCGTCGCTACCGGGGTCGACCGACCAGGATGCGACCGCCGCCGGAGAAGAACACCTGGCTCCGCAGCCGGCATCGACCCGAGAAGGTCGTCACCGTGTCGGTCGGCGACGAGTGGTGGTCGTGACGCAGGCCGTCGGTGAGGTCATCGTCGAGCGGCCTGTTGCCATGCACCCGGCATCATCCCGACGGTGGCGCGGTCCAGGCTCGGGGACCGAGGCTTCACTACCCTTGGGGTGACCGACAACCCAGATCACGACGAAGAAGGGCAAGCACCGGCATGGCCGAGACCAGGATCAACAACCACGCCGCGTTCATCTGGTCCGTCGCCGACCTGCTCCGCGGTGACTACAAGCGGTCCGAGTACGGCAAGGTCATCCTGCCGCTCACGGTGCTGCGCCGCCTCGACTGCGTCCTGGAGCCCACCAAGCCGGCCGTCCTCGCCCGGGCGGCGAAGCTCCGCTTCGAGGTCACCCCCGAGACCGCCGACCGCGTCGCCGCCACCAAGCATTGGGCCAAGCTCACCTCCGACCAGCAGCACGACCTCTCGGCGCGCTGCTCCGAGCTGGTCGGCGTCTCGACCACCGAGCGATCCGTCATGGCGACCAAGCTCGGACCGATCCCCAAGGCCGTCGAGAAGCAGGTCTGGGACGCGCTCGCCGTCGAGGACCCCGAGGCACCGATCGTCACCAACCGCAAAGGGGACCCCGAGCCCGATCCAGATCTCCGGGACAACGAGAACGTCCCGCTGCCTGCGATCGCGGCGACCTGGGTTGTCGACCCGACCGAGCGCCTGGCGAGCGTCGAGTACCGAAGCGCCGTAGAGGACTACATGGCCGAAGAGGTGCTGCCGTATGTTCCCGACGCCTGGGTGGACCACGCCAAGACCAAGATCGGCTACGAGATCCCCCTCACCCGCCACTTCTACAAGTACGTCCCACCACGGCCCCTCGCCGAGATCGACGCCGAGATCAAAGCCCTCGAAGAAGCGATCCAGGAACTACTGCGCGAGGTGACCGAGTGACCGTTCGGCTCAAAGTGGCTGTGGACCTGATGACGTCCTGTGTCAGCTCGGAGGTCCGTCCGTTCGTCGCGTTGGAGCATCTTGAGAGCGGTACGGGTCGACTCGTCTCAGATGTTGAGCTACCGGAGCGTACGGCGCCAGACACCGGAGCCGCGTCCGTCGAGCCCGGCGACGTGCTCTTTGGCAAGCTCCGGCCGTATCTAGCGAAGACGTGGCTTGCCGATCGGCCCGTGTTCGCCTCGACGGAGCTTCTCTGCCTTCGCCCACGTGCTGGTGTTGACAGCCGTTGGCTGGCTTACCTTGTTGCCAGTAATCCTGTTGTGGAATGGGCAGTAGCAACCTCCGACGGTACGAGAATGCCGCGGACCAGCTGGGAAAGCTCGCCGAGTATCGCATCGACATTCCGCGGACAGACGAGCAGCGCACCATCGCCGACTACCTCGACCGCGAGACCGCCCGCATCGACGCCCTTATCGAGAAGAAGCGCCAGATGATCCGAGCCTTGGAATTGCGTCTCGGTGTACTGGCTCACGATCTGACGACGGCAACTGGGAGGGAAGTGCCCCTGAGGCGTGTCATCCTCCAGATCAAGACCGGAACGACCCCTCCAGCCGACCAAATGGAGCGGCTTCGGGATGGGTCTCTTCCGTGGTACTCGCCTGGCGATGTAGGCGATTGGCTTGAGCTTCAGGAACCCTCTCGCACGCTGGATCGCGAAGCGGTGGCTCAGGGGTGGGTTCCCCGATTTGCGGCGAACTCCACACTGATCGTCGGAATCGGAGCTACCGCAGGAAGCGTGGCGCACCTTGACTGCGATGGCAGTGGAAACCAGCAGATGACTTGCCTCGTCCCGGGTCCTCGAATACTCCCGCGCTTTCTGTCTTGGCAGTTATTCAGCCGTACCGAAGAGCTGCGTGCAACTGCTCCGTTCACGACACTGCCTATTCTCAACAATGACTTCTTGAAGGCAGCATCTCTGTTTATTCCAACCATTGAGGAGCAGGCCGCGATCGTGGGCCGCCTCGACGAGTTGGCGAAGGAGATGCAGCGGGTTGTGCAACTCCTTGAACGTCAAGTTGAACTGCTTCTGGAGCACCGCCAGGCGTTGATCACGGCCGCAGTCACTGGTGAGCTCGATGTTGCGGGGGTGGCGGCGTGACAAGTGCGGTCGGCATCGACGTGGACCGCAGTACGCTGGCGGCCATCTGCGAGCGCTACGGCGTCGCGGAGCTGTGGCTGTTCGGCTCGTCTGTCAAGGGTACGGCAAGACCCGACAGCGACGTCGATCTCCTCTACGTGCGTGCTCCGGGTTCCCACCTCGGGTGGGACATCGAGGACCTTGCCACAGAGCTGAGCCTCCTGTTCGGTCGGAGAGTAGACCTGGTTTCCAAGCAGTACCTGCACCACGTCGTGCGAGATGAAGTGCTCTCGACTGCGAAGGTGCTCTATGCAGCGTGACCTGCTTCGGCTGGTCGAGCTCATCGACACGGCCGAGGCGATCGCCTCGGCGTTGAGCGAGATCGACTTTTCTCGCTTCGAGGAGGACGAGCTGCTTCACGACGGCATCTTGTGGCGATTGATGAAGGTGGGCGAAGCCGCTTACCAGCTTTCCGACGAGCTCCGAGAGCGCTATCCGGAGGTCGAATGGCATCGAGCTATCGGGTTTCGGAATCGTATCGTGCACGGCTATTTCGATCTGGATCTGGAGCTCATTTACCGGACCGCGGTCGAGAACGTGCCGGTGCTTCTCGCCGAGGCGACAAGGGTGCTACACGCGGAGTTTCCTACGTACGGAGCAGACCGGTGACGTCACCGGGCACCTGCATCTTCGGAGGCTGGGAATGAAGGCCGACGAGCACGCCTTCGAGGACGCCATTGAGGCTGCGCTGCTCGCCGCCGGCTACCTGAAGTCGCTCCCCTCCCACTTCGACCCGGTGCTGGGTCTCGACACCGCGGAGCTGTTCGCGTTCATCGGCGCCACCCAGATCACCGAGTGGGAGAGGCTGCTCGGTCGCTACGGCAACGACCCCGATGCCGCCCAGCGAGGGTTCGCCAAGCGCCTGGCAGCTGAGCTCGACGCCCGAGGCACGGTGGAGGTGCTCCGCCAGGGGGTGGTGGACCTCGGGGTCACGATCCGCCTGGCGTTCTTCCAGCCGGCGCACGGTCTCACTCCCGTACTGCGGGAGCTGTATGCGGCGAACCGGGTGAGCGTCACCCGCCAGCTCGCCTACGAGCCGGGTTCGACCAAGACGCTTGACCTGGTCCTGCTGGTGAACGGCATCCCGACGGCCACTGCGGAGCTGAAGAACCCGCTCACGAACCAGAGTGTCGAGCACGCCATCGCTCAGTACCGAAGCGACCGGGATCCGGCCAACGTCACCCTGGCACGCCGGGCGCTCGTGCATTTCGCCGTGGACCCCGACCGGGTGGCGATGACGACGAAGCTAGCCGGGCAAACCACGCAGTTCCTGCCATTCAACCTCGGCCACGCCGGGGGTGCGGGCCACCCCCCGAACCCGGCAGGCCACCGGACCGCCTACCTGTGGCAGCGGGTGTGGGCACGAGACGCCTGGATGGACCTCCTCGCTCGCTTCGTCCACGTCGAGCGGCCCACCCACGGGAGCCCGGCTGCCCGGCGGGCGGCCGAGCGCGTCGTCTTCCCCCGGTTCCACCAGTGGGACGCCGTGCTGGCCTTGGAGACCCACGCCCGGGGCCACGGGGCCGGGCACAGCTACCTCGTCGAGCACTCGGCCGGTTCGGGGAAGTCGAACACGATCGCCTGGACGGCGCACCGGCTCTCCTCACTCCACGATGACAGCGATCAGAAGGTCTTCGACAAGGTGGTGGTGATCACCGACCGGGTGATCCTCGACCGCCAGCTCCAGGACACGATCTACCAGTTCGAGCACACCCGGGGCGTGGTGGTGAAGATCGACAAGGACTCGGCCCAGCTCGCCGAGGCGCTCGCCGGCGAGCAGGCTCGGATCATCGTGACCACGCTCCAGAAGTTCCCCGTCGTCTTGGACAAGATCGCCGGGCTGCCGGCTCGCCGCTACGCGGTGATCGTCGACGAGGCGCACTCTTCGCAGACCGGCGAGGCCGCGAAGGACCTGCGCCTCGTGCTCGGCGCCACCGAGGAGGCCGAGCTCACCGCAGCAGAGGCCGAGGACGCCGGGTTCATCGCCGAGGCGATCGACCCCGTCGAAGAGGCCCTCGCCAAGGCGGTTGGCGCCCGGGGACGGCAGGAGAACCTGTCGTTCTTCGCCTTCACCGCCACCCCGAAAGCCCGGACCCTGGGGAGGTTCATCCCCGAGGCACAGACCGCCGAGCGCTTTGCCACGAGCGACTACCAGGTGCTGATCGTCGCCGAGAAGTTCCAGACCGGCTTCGACCAGCCGCTGCTGCACACCATGTACGTGGATAAAGTGCTCACCGGGCTGAACGCCGTGCAGACGCTCTCCCGGCTGAACCGCATCCACCCCGACAAGGCCGACACCTTCGTCCTCG
The DNA here is from genome assembly GCA_021819525.1 of Actinomycetes bacterium. GTDB lineage: Bacteria > Actinomycetota > Acidimicrobiia > Acidimicrobiales > UBA8190 > JAKAQW01. The sequence continues at coordinate 23,257 of JAKAQW010000026.1, read as the reverse complement.
ACTTCCGCAACGAGACCGAGGACATCGTGAAGGCCTTCGAGCCCTACTACGGCCGCACGGTCGCCCCGCCGACTGACCCGAACCTGCTTTTCGACACCCGCCGGCGACTCGACGACTTCGACGTGCTTCGCCCCGAGGAGATCGAGGCCACCGTCGCCCTGCTGCTGGCTGGTGACACGAAGAGCCATGGGAAGGTCTACGCCGCGCTCGAGCCGGCTGTCGAGCGCTTCACCTCGCTCGTCGAAGAAGACCGTCTGGCGTTCAAGGACGCGCTCGACAAGTTCGTCCGCACCTACTCGTTCCTCTCCCAGGTGGTCGCATTCGGGGACTCCAAGCTCGAGCGCGACTACACCTGCTGCCGGGCGCTCGCCGCCCGGCTCCGGGACGCTACCAGCGTCGAACGGCTCGATCTGGGCACCGAAGTCGAGCTGACGCATCTGAAGACCGAGATGACCTTCGAGGGTTCCCTCGCGTTGGACGCAGATGCCGGAGAGGTGAAGACCATCTTCGGCGAGGGTCGAGGCCGCCAGAGCGACCCGCAGCTAGAGCACCTCTCCGAGATCGTGGACGAGCTCAACGAGCGCTTCGGACTGAACCTCGACGAGCGCGACCAGCTGCTGTTCGACCAGTTCGAGGAGACCTGGGCCGCCGATCCCGACGTCGTCGACCAGGCGCGCAGCAACACGCTGGAGAACTTCCGCCTGGTCTTCGATCACCGCTTCCTTGACACCGTCGTCTCCCGCATGGACGAGAACGAGGCGATCTTCAAACGGATACTCGACGACGAGGAGTTCCGACAAGTGCTCATGGACCTCTACGCCGGCCGGGTGTACCGGAAAGCCCGACGTCTCCTGGAAGAGCAATGACCGAGTCAAGAACGCCCGTTCTTCGCCGGGTGCCTGCGCCCGAGCAGAGGGAGACGACCGCCGATCCGCCTACGAAGGGGCTGTTACAGCCCGGAGGTACGTTGCTGACATGACCCAGGTCCGGCTGCAGATCCATGGGGAGCGCGGCTCGATCACCGTGGACACGCTGATCACGGCACTACAGCGCACGTTAGGTGTGTTGCGAGAAGTCGACCGTACGTCCCGTCAGGGAGAAGGATCTCGTGGGCGCTGGCGAGTGCAGGAAGTGTGGAATGGCAGCATTGGAGTGGCGCTCGTGCCCTCGGCGGACATCCCCCAGGAGGTCCCCGAAAGGCTGGTGGCTGGCCTAACCGTTCTCGAAGAGCGGCCGGAGCTGCCGCCGTGGTTCTCGGAGTCGGCCATAGAAACCGTGCAAAAAATGGGTAAGCTCCTCCATCACCCCGGTGTCTCGGGGATTGGCCTGACGGCAGTCACGCCAAGTGGCGCTGAGACTGAGGCCCGACTCACGCCCGAGATCATCGGACACGCCGCCGAGGCCTTCCAGGGGGCGGACGAGGCATCAGGATCGGTAGCGGGCGTTCTCGACGTAGTGAACCTGCGCCGCGGTCAACGCACGGTGAGCCTCTATGACGCCGACGAGCGCCATGCTGTGCGCTGTACGTTCCCTGTGGACCTCCTTGAGATGGTTCGTGAGTATCTGGGGTCAAGGGTGCGGGCCACGGGCACCGTTACACGTAACGGAGTAGGTCAGGTCGCGTCAGTGAAGGTGGAGTCCCTTGACCGCATCGAGGAAGAGGGTCTCGTACCCACCGTCGCCGAGCTGACGGGCATCGCCCCGTGGTACACCGGCGAGCGGACTGCCGTGGAGCACCAACGGTGGACCCGCGGTGCCTGAACCCCCTCGGTTCTACCTCGATTCCAACGTCTACCTGGCATGGCTTCGAGGCGAGGCAGGAAGGGTCGATACGGCCCGCGAGCTGCTCACTGCGGGGGAGGAGCACCGTCTGACGATCGTGGCGAGCACGCTCGTCTACGCCGAAGTCTGCGGGCACGGGGAGGTCCGCTCGGCAACCGCAGAAGGCGTCGATGCCAAGATCCGGACCTTCTTCGAGCGTGGCTTTCTCCGGTGGGTCGAGGTGGACTTGCCGAATGCTCGGCACGCTCGGATGCTCTCGCGCGCGCACGGACTCCGTGGAGCCGACGCGATCCATCTGTCATCCGCGATCCGGGCGAAGGCTGAACGTTTCATGACCTGGGACATGAAGGACTTCCCGATTGGGCAAGTCATCGAGGGTGTGGCCGTGCAGAAGCCAGAAGCATATGGCCAAGGCACGCTGCCAGTTGCATAGGGCAGTGCGTACGTGATTCCTTCTCTACGCGATGGTGGCCAGCTCGCCGATAGTGAGAGGCGCCTGCGTGAGACCGCAACGCAGGGGAGGAACGTGGTCGGGGGCTCTGCCGGGCAGGCCGTCTCCATCCACCAGAACACCTACCTGGCCTGGGTCGGAACCGCCGAGGCACAGCTGCGCAACATCTTCGTGGATCCGCTCGCCTGGGACCACCTTTACGACGAGCGGCACAGGCAGATTTACGGCTTGACGCAGAGCAGCCCACGAGCCATCGAACTGATCAACACGGCCGCGACGGTGCAAGCAGCTTGGCTGGAGCAGCTGGCCGATCGCGTGAAGCGACTCGCCGACCGCTTGGCTGCGGCACCGGGCCTCCTGACGGTCGTCGACACTCACGTTCTGCTTCACTTCTTGCCACCGGACCAAGTCGACTGGCCTGCCGTCGTGTGCAACCCGCGTGTGCGGCTCGTCCTCCCGCTACGGGTCGTCGAGGAGCTCGACGAGAAGAAGTACACGGCCCGCGACGATCTCGCTGATCGTGCGCGCCGTCTCCTGAGCCAACTGCGCACGCAACTCGCGCCTACGGCAGGCGCTCCGACGCCGCTCCGGGCAGGAGTGACGATCGAAGTGCCCGTGGACGATGGACCCCGACGACGGACCGTGGACGCCGATCAAGAGATCCTCGATACCTGTCGCGAGCTGGGGTTGGGAGGCCAGCCGGTCGTGCTTGTCACCGACGACACGGGCATGACCCTCCGGGCCGGGGCTGCTGGAGTCCGGGTCGTCCCCATGCCAGAGCAGTACCTGCGGCGAAGGCCGCAACCCGAGGATCAAGCGAGCTGAAGTCGACGACGGAGCCGCGCCACGCGTCGGAGGACTGGCCCGGCTCCGGCCGTTCGACCAGATCAGTACTGTGACGGTAAATACGCAGGTCAGACACCAAATCGATCCTGTATGGCGAGGATTGGCTACTGCGCAGCGCCACGCAGGGGGCGATTCGCACCTCCGACGGAGGGGACGAGCCGGTGCAGTGCTGAGGGTGGTGCAGCGGCCATGTGGACATATAGCAACAGTTGTTGTAGTGTGTCAACGTGGCTCGTAAGCGGCACTCCTCAGGGGTGATCGAGGAAGCGGTCCGCTATGCCGAGTCGAACGGCTGGAGCTACCGGGCATCGGGAAAGTCTGCCCACGCCTGGGGCTTCGTCGTCTGTCCAGGAGACTGTCCACAGGTCGCCGTGTGGTCCACTCCGCGAGCTCCTGAGCACCACGCCCGGGCCATTCGGCGAGCCGTTGATCGATGCCCTCACTCCACAGGAGGATCTCCATGACCACCTACAACGTCACGCTGCTGGTCGCTGGTGTCGACGAGGAGGGCCTCGACGACATCTACGCCGCGACCGGCGGTGCCGCCACCGTCGAGATTGGCGACCGTTGGACCAGCACGGTCGGATTCGACATCGAGGCCGGCACCTTCGCCGATGCGGTCCTGCAGGCCATCGACCAGATCGAGCAGGTCCCTGGCCTGAGCGTTGTCCGGGTCGAGCCGGATCAGTTGGTCTGGGCGTCGGAGATAGCCGATCGGGTCGGGCGGACCCGTCAGTCCATCGACCAGTTGGTCAAGGGGCAGCGAGGTCCCGGGGGGTTCCCCGCCCCGGTGTCGGGGAACGTGCGGAACCCGCTGTGGCGCTGGGCCGACGTCGAGGCATGGTTTGCTGCCTACGAGCACCGTGAGATCGATACCGAGCGCCCGGCGGTGATCGGGGCGATCAACGGAGCACTCGAGGTACGGCGCAACCTGCACGTCCGGCCGAATCCCGAACTGGCGGCGAGGCTGGAAGCATTGATCGGAGCATGACCGAGACGAGGTTATGGTGGCCGGAAGGCTGATCGTCGATATGTCCGGCTCTGCTGTTTCCCATCACGAGGCGGAGCTGCGCGAGCTGCGTCGCGAGCTTGGGAGGCTTCGTGCAGAGAACGCTCGGCTGGCGCGGCTCGTCGGTTTGGTCGGTCCGCGTCCCTTGCCCGACGAGGCGGCCCGCTCACCGCTTTTCGGCGGACTCCCGGGTGCGGTGAACCGGTCCTCCTCGAAAGCGGACAAGGTCACGTTCTTTCGGCACCTCTTTGCCGGCCACGCACAGCCGGCCTCGGGGTCGATCGGCAACTTGATCGCGCTGCCGCTGCAGGGCAAGTGCCGAAAGCAGGGAGCGACCGTCTTCCTCGATCTGGCAACGCTGGAGCCCCACGAAGACCAGTTCGGCTACCTGTCGCATGTGGAGTGCCTTACCCCGAAGCAAGTGGCAGACCGTGCAGAGGCCATGCGGCCGCTCACCGTCGGACCTGGAGCCCGTCGTCTCCACGCCAGTGGGGCGACCCGGATGCACCCGCCAGCGCCAGCGGTGATCCGCGCACGCTTGGGGGCTGGGGTCTCACTGGAGCGTGCCGGGCTGCCTCCGGCCCTTCTCCGGTCGCTCGAGCACGCCGCGTCGTTGCACAATCCCGAGTTCTACAAGCGCGAGAAGCGGCGACTGTCCACCTACGGCGTTCCCCGCTTCGTCCGCTGCTACCACGAGGATCTGGAGTGGCTACACCTCCCTCGCGGACTCCGTGAGGTGGTCCAGGATCTGGTTTTGCAGGCCGTCAGCCGACTGGAGATCACCGACGACCGGCCAGAACGGCCGCTCCATGACTTCTCGTTCAACGCGCAGCTTCTCCCGGCTCAGCAGCGCGCTCTGGACGCCATCCTCGAACACGAGTTGGGAGTGCTGGTGGCACCACCTGGGGCGGGAAAGACCGTCGTCGGCTGCGCGCCGATTGCCAAGACTGGTCTCCCGACGCTCGTCCTTGTCGATCGGACGGCGTTGCTCGACCAGTGGCGTGGCCAGGTCGAGACCCTGCTTGGCGTGAAACCGGGCCAGCTCGGTGGGGGTCGTCGGCGACGCAGCGGATTGGTCGACCTGGCGAGCCTGCAGACGCTCGCCCGCAGGGACGACCTCGCGGAGCTCCTGGCTGACTACGGGCTGGTGATCGCCGACGAATGCCATCATCTCCCCGCGGCCACGCTGGAGCGGGCTGTTCGCCAACTCCCGACTCGGCGCTGGCTCGGCCTGACGGCCACCCCATACCGCCGTAGGTCATCTTTCCCGGCCCAGTGGGGACCAGAGCGAGCCGAGCACGTAGCCGCACCAACTGTCGGAGGACTGGCCCGGCTCCGGCCGGGGGCGCCGCACCCGTGACCAGCATCTCCACGGCACCAGCCTGTCCAGGGCGCGAGCTCGAACCGGCGATAGGAAGTGTCGCGATATCGCGATACCATGAAGTCATGGCAAAGCAAACCACCGTCAGGTTGCCCGATGAGCTGGCCGACGAAGCGGAGGCGGTTGCTCGCGTTCGCGGTACCAGCGTGAACACGTTGATCGTCGACTCGCTCAGCGCTGAGGTTGCCCGCGTCCGGGAGGACAAGGACTTCGTGACCCGCGCTCGCAAGCTGCTGGAGCGAGACAAGGAGCTCCTCGACCGACTCGCCAAGTGATGCGATACCTCAGCCTGGCCGAGTACCTCTGGCTGGCAGAGCAGGTCACCGGGATCGAGGCCGCGGTGCTCTCGAAGGCGGCGAGGATCGACCTGGCTGATTCAGCGCTGCACGCGCCTTCGGCCAGCTTTGGCGGGCAAGAGTTCTACCCCGACGTCCTCGACAAGGCCGCGGTACTCACCTGCAGGCTCGCGTGGAACCACCCCCTCCCCGATGGGAACAAGCGTGCTGCATGGGCCGCGCTCGTCCTCTTCCTCGATCTCAACGGGATCGTCTGGTCGCCGGATCCGCCTGATGTCGACGACGCCGAGCAGGCGATGCTGGCTGTGGCTGCACACGAGGTCGACGAGTCCTGGTTCGCCGACTGGCTCCGCCGGCGGGTGCAGATGCCCTGAGATCATGATCGCCGGTACCCGCACGGCGGACCTTGGTGTGCCGGGCGGCCAGGGTGATCGCCGGCCCCTCGAGCAGTGGCTCCAGGTTCGCACTGTGGGAGGCCGGGGGCGCCGACTCGATGACCAGCGCCTTTCCTTGGCGCACGCTTCCACGGCGCGAAACTTCTGGATGACGATCGCGCCGTGAGGGCGACGGCTCGAGGAGATCGTCACAGCGCTCCCGTGCTCTCAACTCGTGCAGGTGCGAGACGTCATCCGTACACTGGAGCGCGAGGGCTGGCGCCTCGACAGGCAGGTGGGCTCTCACCGGCAGTTCCGCCATCCCGACCGGCCGGGAACGGTGACGGTCGCAGGCAATCCAAGTGACGAGGTGCCGAAGGGTACGCTGGGATCGATCTGGCGGCAGGCCGGCAGGTCGGGAAGGCAGAGTGGTGACTGAGTACGTCGTTGTGATCGAGCAGGAAGGCGACGCCTGGGGCGCGTATGTGCCCGACCTTCCTGGCTGCGTGGCGGCTGGCCATTCCCGCGACGAGGTCGAGCAGCTCATCGCCGAAGCGATCCCCCTGTACATCCAGTCGTTGCGCGAGCATGGTGAGCCGGTTCCCCATCCGACGGCGATGGGCTCGACGAAGGTGCGAGTCGCATGAGCACCGCGAACGTGGGCTCGGGGAGGAGTCCGCAATAACGGTCGTCGGCGCGACATAGGTCGCGGGCAGCCGGCAGCAACAGGTGGCCTGCACGCCGCCGCACCGCCCGGCGGGGTGACGAGGCCCAGGACCTGAACGGGATCGAGTGGGGGGTCATCGACGCCTGGATCGAGGCGGGGTATGTCGTGATCGCGGTGGGCGACACCAACCTGATGCCCCCCAGCGGTCTTCCTCTGTCGGTGGTGCTAGGCCTCCAGAAGCCGTCAATGGCGGGCGGGTTGGGCAGCTGCGGGGCCGCAGCCTGGAAGTGCTCCAGCCTCCCCAGTCCCGAACCGGCTGGCGACCAGGATACGAGCGCCCCCGGCCGGCGGTCGGTGATATGCCGCCAGGTCCGCCGTAATGACGAGATGGGACAGCCTGTCTTGCGGCCTGCGGCGCACGTCGTGAGCGCGACGACAGGTATGATTGCGGTATGACCACGAAGATCGCCATCAGCCTCCCGGACGAAGTGCTCGCAACCGCACGTCAGGCGGTCGACGAGGGCCGTGCGAGCTCACTCTCGGGTTACATCGCTGCCACGCTGGCCGAACGCCAGGACTACGAGGACCTGGCGGCACTGCTCGCCGAGATGGCTGCGGAAACGGGTGGACCTTCCCATGAAGACCGCCGCTGGGCGCGACGAGCGCTAGGCCTCGACTGATGCCGGGTGTCACGCTCGATACCGGAGCCCTGATCGCCATCGAACGGGCTGATCGGAAGATGCAGGCCCTACTCGATGAAGCGCATTCCGCTGGTCTTCCCATCGACATCCCAGCCGGCCCGTTGGCTCAGGCGTGGCGGTCGGGCCCGCGCCAAGTCCGGCTCGCACGGACGCTGCACCTGGCCAACATCACCGTCACCGCCCTTGACGAACCGAACGCCAAGGCCGCCGGCATCCTGTGTGGACAGCGAGGTACTCGCGACCCTGTCGACGCGAGCGTGGTGCTCAATGCCCGTCGACGCGACCAAGCCGTCATCACCAGCGATCCGGCTGATCTTCGCCACCTCGACGCCCACGTTCGCATCATCGAGATATAGGCATGGAGCCGGCGGTAGTGGGCGGCGCAGTCGCGGCGCGAACGTCTGGCGTTCGGGGACGTGGTGAACAATTCGTTCCATGTTGTGAGCCGTGTGCCGGCTTCTTTCGTCCGCCCGGGCAAGTCTTGGCCAGGTGTCGGCTCGTTGAGTGTGGGCGGCCAGGGGGTAGTCGAGCAGGCCACGGTGGCCGTGGCTGGCCGATCAGGTCGACGAGACCTGGTTCGCCCACTGGCTCGGCTGGCGTGCTCAGGTGCCCTGAGGTCGTCACCCGCTGCGCGCGTCTCAGATGCATCGGACCCCCGCCCCTCGCATCGCCTCCAGTGCCCGCTCTCCGTCACCTGGACGCAGGTCGACGGCGCTGACGGCATCGGTGAGCACGACGACCTCGGAGCCGAGCCCGACGGCGTCGAGCGACGTCTCTTTGACGCAGTAGTCCGTGGCGACCCCGCAGACGACGATCACCTCGACTCCAGCGCTCGAGAGCAGCCGCGCCAGCTCGGTGAGCCTCGTCTCGCCGGTAGTGACGTCGCGCATCGAGAACCCCGAGTAGCCGTCCTCCCCGCCCGCTCCCTTGCGGATGATGGCGCCGTCCACGATCAGGTTCGGCACGAACCGCGCTCCCCAGCTCTCGGCGAGGCAGTGCACGGGCCAGATGCCACCGTCCTGGGCGAAATGCGGTGTGTGTGCCGGGTGCCAGTCCTGGGTGTAGGCGATCGTCGACCCGGCCTGCCTGGCGAGCTGCACGTAGGCGTTCGCCCGCTCGATCACTTCGCTCGCCCCTCGGACGTAGAGGCTGCCCCGAGGATCGGCGAAGTCGTTCTGGAGGTCGACGACCACGAGCGCGGTTCGGGGATCGAAGGAGACTGTGCCGGAGGCCATGCGCCATTGTCCATCAGAGCCAGGCTTGCGGCGCGCACCGTGGGGCCGTCGCGCATGACCGCGGCGGTCAGCACTCGGCCGACGTCAGCGGTTGAGCGGGTTCAGCCAGGTGAGCTCCGGGAAGCGGGCGAAGTCGGAGTCGGCGCTGACGACCGCCAGGCCGTGCTCGAGAGCCAAGGCGGCGAGCGCCGCGTCGCCCACCAGGTTGCCTCGCAGGTCGAGATCGCGCACCAGCCGGCCAAGGATGTCTCGGTACCCGTGACCAGGCTGGGGTGTCCACGTGGTGGGGGCATCGAGCCAGTCTTCGACGAAGGACCGCGCGTCGGCTGGAGTGAGCGGGGCTGGTAGTGCCCGAGGATGGCTGACGATGTGCACGAACGCCAGCAGCGACTGCCAGGGCAGGCCGACCCGGCGTGAGCCCTCGAGTGCCTCTTCGAGCCATTCCCGAGCGGCGGAGTGCGCTCGGGCCTGCTCGTCGACGGCATGGAGCTGGATGTCGACGGCATGGAGCTGGATGTCGGCGTCGACGAGCATCAGCGCATCGCCGCGCCGTGGAGAACCTCGAGGGCGTCAGCGACGCTGGAGACATCGACGCGCAGCCCGAGCGAGGCGGTGCGTTGACGGAACGGCGGGTGGGCGGGCCGGGCCACCAGACCCCGGCGGATCAGCTCGTTCACCGCCTCGGACAAACCGAGGCCGTGCTCACGCCGCAGGGCCTCGATGGCACGGGCGGTGTCCTGATCGAGCTCCACTGTCGTCCTCGTGTTGCAATGTGTACACCTGCGTGCACATTACACCGCACCCCCGTGCTCTACGCGGGCCCCTGCGGCTCTTGCTGTCGTCTTCGGAGCTCCGCTACCGGATGCCGCGCCGCAGTGCACCGTCCTGCAGGGCGAGGTGGTCGACGCCCTGTTCGCATGTCCGGGTCGACCGGGGGTCGTCCCCGGCCAGGGCAGGGGCTCGCCTGCCGGCGAGCGCTCGCGGCGCTCGCTCAGCACGAGCCGAACGGCAGCGTCGTGCGCCGCCGACTCCTCGCTGTCGTCCAAGGAAGCGAGCTCGGCCGACTCGTAGCGACGGCGGAGGGCGCCCTCGATCAGCCGATCGGCGAGCCGGGGCTCAGCCTTGCCGGCGACGCGAGGCCAGCTCGCTGAGCGCCGGCGCGAGCTCCTGCCACTGGCGACGCGGCACACCGCGGCGCGCCGCGTCGATCGGCTGCACGGGCACGTGGTCGGCACCCGCGTCGAGATGTGCTGCTACTCGGGCGACGCAGTCCTCCACCGATCCCCAAGCGACCAAGGCGTCGACCACCGCGTCGCTGCCGCCGCCGACCAGGTCGGCCTCGTCGAAGCCCAAGCGGACCAGGTTGCGCACGTAGTTGGGTTGGGATAGGTAGACAGAGGTGTACGTCCGGGCGATCTCGCGTGCCCGGCCAGGGTCGGGCTCGAGCACGACGGCCTGCTCGGGGCAGAGCAGGGGACCGGCACCGAGGATCTCTCGAGCGCCGGCGGTGTGCTCGGGGGTCACGAAGTACGGGTGCGCCCCGTCCGCCGCCTCGGCCGCCAGGCGGAGCATCTTCGGACCGAGCGCTGCCAGGACCCGGCGCACGGGCACCGATGGGCGTTCGGCTGTGTACGGCGCCGCCTCGACTGCGTCCAGGTAGGCGCGCATCGCCTGCAGTGGCCGCTCGTAGCGGTGGCCGCGCAGATCTTCCACCAGGTTGCGGTGGCTTACCCCGAGCCCGAACACCACACGCCCGGGGAAGGCCTCGGTGAGCCCCTTCATGGCCCCCGCCATGGTTACCGCGTCGCGGGCCCAGATGTTGGCGATGCCGGTTGCCCCGACGATGCGCGACGTGCCGGACAGCACCAGCGCCAGGTGGACGAAGACGTCCCGGCCGGCGACCTCCGGGATCCACAGCGCGCCGTACCCGAGCGATTCGAGCTCGGCTACAAGGTCCCGGGCCTCTGCCGCCGGGACGAAGTCGAGGGTGCCGGTCCATATGCCGACCGCACCGAGCATGTCGCGCGCGTCGCCCGGGGCGCTGTTCGTGGCCTGCTCGCTCGCGTCGTTGGGCATGTCGGCGATGCTACGCCAACGGCGCTCCTAGCGCGGCTGGGCTGGCCGCGAATCGGTCCCAGAGACCATTGGGCCAGTGTCCACCGGGATGTGCTCGTCGCTCCCGTGGGATGTGCTCGTCACTCCCGTCGTGGTCGCCGCCGGTGCCGCAGGCACCCCCGAGCGCCCGACGAGGCCTGCTGCCCGAGCGCGTTCGGCCAAGGCCCTGCACGAGGCAGCCTGGCCAGGCACAAGGTGCGAGGCAGCCCGGGCAGGCACAGGGTGCGAGACAGCCCGGGCAGGCACAGGGTGCGAGACAGGCCGGGCAGGCACGCTGCACGAGACCGCCCGGCTGGGCGCTGGGCTGCCCGAAGAGGTGTGCTGCTCGAGCTGTGCCGGCACGCGATGACTACCGGCCAGTGCCCCCGGTCGCTACGGTGGCGTCCCAGTGAAGCGGCAAGGAGAGAGGAGAGGACGTCATCTTCGGCCGTCGCCGGACCGGCCGCTGGGCGGCGGGCGCCGAGGTTGGCTTCTCGGGAGCGCGGCCGCTGCCGTGGTGTCGGTAGTCCTGGTGGTGCTCCTGCTGCCCTCCGCCGGCTCCGGGCGTCACTCGACCAGCCGGGTCGATCGTCGGTCGAGCCGATCGACCGGCTCGGTGAGCACCAAGGCGAGCTCGGCGACCTTTGCCGGACCCGATGGGACCGAGGCCCGGTGGGTGATCGCGCAGAACAAGCTGCCGGGGACGACCAGCTGGCGGATCACCACGCCGCAGACGCCCGACGCCATCATGGGCTACGCGAGCCGGGTGCAGGCTCGGGAGGGCCAGCGGGTGACGCTGTACGTCTCGACGGTGGCGCCGAGCTTTCGGGTCGACGCCTACCGCATGGGCTACTACCAGGGCAAAGGAGCGCACCTCGTCTGGCGGTCGAAGGAGCTGCCAGGCTCCGTGCAGCCGGCCTGCCCGGTGACCCCGGGGATCTACATGGTCTCGTGCAGCTGGAGCCCAGCGGTGACCTTCACGGTGACCAAGGCGTGGGTGCAGGGCCAGTACCTGCTGAAGCTGGTCGGCAGCGGCGACCAGCAGAGCTACGTGCCGCTCACCGTCTGGGATCCCTCGAGCCACGCCACCTACGTGATCATGGCCGGGGTAGCCACCTGGCAGGTCTTCAATCCCTTCGGCGGCTACGACCTCTACGAGGGCCAGCCGCCGGGACTGAAGGGCTACCCGTACCCGACCCGGAGCCGGGTGGTGTCGTTCGACCGGCCCTACGCCACTGACTACGGCAACGGCTCGGCCTCGTTCCTCGGCAACGAGTACCCCCTCATCTACTACGCCGAGGAGCACGGGCTGAACGTCACCTACTGGACCGACATCACCCTGGCCGAGCACGGCAGCCTGCTCGAGAACCACCGGGTGCTGATCTCGCCCGGCCACGACGAGGAGTGGTCGCTGCGCATGCGCCAAGCGGTGGTCACCGCCCGAGCCCATGGTGTGAACCTGATCTTCTTCGGGGCCAGCCCCATCCTCCGCAAGATCCGGTACCAGGCCTCGCCGCTGGGACCTGCTATGGAGGTGGTGAACTACCGGGATCCGACCGCCGACCCGCTCTACGGCAAGGACGACGCCGAGGTCACCCAGAATTGGTGGGGTCAGGCCCCCGCGAGCGCTCCAGCCAGCGAGATTGTCGGGTCGTCGTACGTCGGCTTCAACAACACCACCACCTTTCCCCTGGTGGTGAGCGACGCGTCCTCCTGGCTGTTCCGGGGAACCGGGCTCACCGACGGCTCGCAGATCCCCGGTGTCCTCGGGGCTGACTTCAACCAGTACCTCACGTCGAGACCGAACCCCCCGGGCGTCGAGATCGTGGCTCACTCCCCGGTGGTGATCGGCTTCGACGGAGCGCACCTCTACGCCGACACCACGTACTACTCATGGCGGCCGAGCGGGGCGGGGGTGTTCGAGACGGGCACCAACAACTGGATCTCGACGCTGAGCGCCTGCCCGCCAGGAACGGCGTCGTGCCCCGCTCCCTTGATCCAGAAGATCACGGGCAACCTCCTGCGGGTCTTCGGCGCTGGTCCGGCAGGGAAGACCTACCCGTCGGTCTCCAACGTGGCCCAGTTCTACCCCGGCGGCTGAGCCATGCAACGGGAGACGCGCGACGCTCCACGAGGAGGATCGTCGGCGCGGTGAGCAGGGTTCCCGGTGCGGCTCTCGTGGTGACCAGCTGGAGGCACGACGTCCGCTGCACGACCGAGGCGCCATCCTCGCACCGACCCAGTCGGGGGGCGACCCAGACCGGCACTGCACCGGTGCGCCTGGGTGCTCGAGCGGCATGCTCGGCGGCCGGGGCGCTCAGGGAGCGGTGATGCGGGCCAGCTGGCGCCCGCACTTCAAGAAGATCTGACCGCGGCGACCCTGGATCCGGTCCTGGAGCACGGCACCGAGCGGGGCGAGAGCTTCCTCGACCGACAGCGGGAGCTGGTCCTGGGCACCGTCGAGCTCGACGACCAGGCGCAGCCCGTTCTGGGCGGCGATCCGGCGCGCCTCGCTGCTGGTGCGGGTGAAACCGAGCGCGTGGAGGACCTCCACCACGGTGGCGTCGAGGTCGGCCACCACCGGGACGTGGTCCAGGTCGACGAAGCTTCGACGCGAGAACCGGGCCACGAACTGGGCTCGGGCGGCCATGGCCGCGTGGACGCCATGCACCGCGGCGGTGACCTCGCCGGCCAGCAGCTTCTTCACGTCCATCGGGTGAGCGGTGGCCTCGGCCAGGCGCTGGTCGACAGCGGTCAGCTCGGCGTCGCTCCATTCGCTGAGCGCCCGGAAGTAGGGTGCCACCAGCCGGTCGGGCACGGACATGACCTTGCCGAACATCTCGTCGGCATCGGCGGTGAGCGGTACGTAGTTGCCCTGGGACTTGCTCATCTTCGCGCCGGTGCCATCGGTGCCTTCGATAAGGGCAGTGGCGACCACGACCTCGGGTACCTGGCCGCAGATCTCCATGACCTTGCGGCACATCTGCATGTTCAGGAACTGGTCGATGCCGCCGATCTCGACGTCACAGCCGATCTCCACCGAGTCCAGCGCCATGACCACCGAGTACAGCAGCTCCGACAGCGACAGCCCGTGCCCGGCCTCGAGACGCCGGCGGAAGTCCTCGCGCTGCAGGGGCATCGACACCGGGATCCGGGAGGTGACGGCGATGATGTCGGGCAAGGTGACCTGGCGTAGCCAGTCGCCGTTGTGGCGGAGCTGCGCCCGCTCGAAGTCGAAGAACGGGGCCACTTGGTGGCGGTAGGTGGCGAGATTGGCGGCGATCTCCTCGTCGCCAAGCGGCGGGCGCTCGTCGGAACGACCCGAGGGATCGCCGATCTTCGCCGTCATGTCCCCGACGATCAGCACTGCCTGGTGGCCCATGCGCTGGAAGCGACTGAGCACCAGCATGGGCACGACATGGCCCAAGTGCACCTCGGCCCCTGTGGGGTCGATACCGAGCTTGGCCACGAAGGGCCTGCCGTGGGCCCCAGCCTCGGTGATGCGCTCGGCCAACGCTTCGGCGGTGGGCTGGAGCTGCTGGGCTCGGCCGGCCACCAGCTCGGCCTGCTCGGCGGGGGAGAGATCCGACAGGTCGAGGGTGCGCCGGGACCAGGTCTCGGCCAGCAGGTCAGCGACCACCGAGTCGTCTGCCAGGTCGGCGGAGCTGAGCAGGGCGCCGACTCGGCCGACGGACTGGCGCAGGCGGTTCATGGGGCTTCTCCGGACACAGTGGGGACCGGGCGATCCTAGTGGCCGGCTGGTGCGCCGAGCGCCGTCGACGGGATCGACCGAACGATCAGGCCTTGTCGAGCACCATCTCGATCTCGAGCTCGATGGCCACCTTGTCTGCCACCACTAGGCCGCCGGTCTCCAGCGCGGCGTTGAAGTCGACGCCGAAGTCCCTGCGGTTGATCTCCGCACGGGCGCTGAAGCCTGCCCGGGTGCCGCCGTAGGGGTCGGGACCGAACCCGCCGAGCTCGACGCGCAGCGGCACCGGCTTGGTCACGCCTTTCAGCGTGAGGTCTCCGTCGACGATGTAGTCGTCGCCGTCCACTCGGATCCCGGTGGACTGGTAGGTCATGGTCTGATAGGTGTCGACCTCGAAGAAGTCCGCCGAGCGGATGTGGTTGTCTCGGTCCTCGTTGCCGGTAGTGATCGAGCTCAGGTCGATCGTGGCCTTCACGCTGGACTGCAGCGGGTCTTCTGCGGTGACCATGGTGGCCGAGAAGCTGGTGAACTTGCCGCGGACCTTGCTCACCATCATGTGGCGAACCGAGAAGCCGACCTCCGAGTGGACCGGGTCGACAGTCCACGTCCCGGCGACGTAGCCCGGGATGGTGATGGTGGCCGATGTGCTCATGTTCATGTCCTCCATTGGTAGGCGCCCTACGTGGACGGTACGCTCGACAGTGCTCGTCATGCCCTCTGATGCCGTGACGAGCACCAGGTCGATCGCTGCCGGGCAGCTTGCTACAACCTAGGTGATATGTCCACTATTCCCGTGCAGCTGAAGGTAGTTGATATATCAACTGGGCTGGGAGCGCCGAGCTATACTCTCCAGGTGGCTGATCTGTGGCTCGACCCCGAGGACCAGACGGTATGGAGGCAGTTCCTGCGGGCCAATGTCGAGCTGCAGCGGTGCCTCACCCGAGATCTCCAGAGCCACGACGGTCTGTCGGGTGCGGACTACGGCGTGCTCGTGCACCTGTCGGAGGCCCCCGAGCGCCGCCTGAGGGTTTACCAGCTGGCGGAGTGCATCGAATGGGAGAAGAGCCGCCTCTCGCATCATCTAGCTCGGATGGCGCAGCGGGGCCTGATCCGGCGCGAAGGCTGCCCCACCGACAGCCGCGGTGCCTACGTGGCCCTCACCGACGCCGGGTCGGCGGCCGTGGTGGCGGCCGCACCTCGTCACGTAGCCCTGGTGCGCCGGGTGTTCGTCGAAGCGCTCAGCCCCGAGCAGCGGACGGCGCTGGGTGAGGTGACCGCCGCCATCTTGCAGGCCGTCGCAGCAGAGGAAGGTGCCTCTGATCGCATGTCGGCCTCCTATGCACCTGACGGGCCCGGCTGAGCGGCACCACCGCGCTGGTCTCCCGCGAGTGACTGGCGACTAGCGTGGAACCCTTATGACCCGGCGCGACGAGCTTCGGAACGTGGCCATCGTGGCCCACGTCGACCACGGCAAGACGACGCTGGTCGACGCCATGTTGCGCCAGACCGGAGCGTTTCGCGCGAACCAGGCGCTCACTGATCGGGTGATGGACTCCGGCGACTTGGAGCGCGAGAAGGGTATCACCATCCTGGCCAAGCACACCGCTGTGCACTACGGCGAGGTGACGATCACCATCGTCGACACACCGGGTCACGCCGACTTCGGTGGAGAGGTCGAGCGGGCGCTCGCCATGGTCGACGGAGTGCTGCTCCTGGTGGACGCTTCGGAGGGCCCGCTGCCCCAGACCCGGTTCGTGCTGCGCAAGACGTTGGAGGCCCGCCTGCCCGTGGTGCTGGTGGTGAACAAGATCGACCGGCCCGACGCACGGGTGGCGGAGGTGGTGAACGAGGTGGAGGAGCTGTTCCTCGACCTCGACGCGGACGAGCACCAGATCGACTTCCCTGTCCTCTACGCGAGTGCTCGGGCCGGCACGGCCAGCACCAGCCCCGACGGTGGCGGCACCGACCTGAGGCCGTTGTTCGACGCCATCGTGTCCCATGTGCCGGCTCCCGAGCACGACCCGGAGCATCCCCTGCAGGCGCTGGTCACGAACCTCGATGCCTCGCCGTACCTGGGACGGTTGGCCATCTGCCGGGTGCATCACGGCGTCCTGCGCACGGGCGCAGCCGTGGCCTGGTGCCGGACCGACGGAGCGGTGGAGCGGGCCAAGGTCACCGCCTTGTTCGTCACCGACGCGCTGGACCGAGTCGAGGTGGACGAGGCCGGTCCCGGCACGATCGTCGCCGTGGCGGGCATGGCCGACATCACCATCGGCGAGACACTGGCCGACCCCGAGCACCCCGTGGCACTGCCGACCATCCTGGTCGACGAGCCCAGCCTGGCCATGACCATAGGGATCAACACCTCGCCGCTGGCCGGCGCCGACGGCACGAAGCTGACTGCCCGCCTGCTCAAGAACCGGCTCCAGGCCGAACTGATCGGGAACGTGTCGCTCCGGGTGCTGCCTACCGACCGACCTGACACCCTCGAGGTCCAAGGGCGCGGCGAGCTGCAGCTGGCCGTGCTGGTGGAGACCATGCGCCGGGAGGGGTTCGAGCTCACGGTGGGCAAGCCCCAGGTGGTCACCCGGCTGGTCGACGGGAAGGTGCACGAGCCCATGGAGCGGTTGGCCGTCGACGTCCCCGCCGACTACCTCGGTGTCGTCACCCAACTCCTGGCCATGCGCAAGGGGCAGATGCGCGAGATGGTGAACCACGGCACGGGCTGGGTGCGCATGGACTACCGGGTGCCGGCTCGGGGCCTGGTCGGGTTCCGCACCGAGTTCCTCATCGAGACCCGCGGCACCGGTATCTTGCACCACGTCTTCGACGGATGGGAGCCGTGGCACGGAGACCTGCAGATCCGGCGCAACGGGTCGATGGTGGCCGACCGGCGCGGGGTCACCACCGTCTACGCGCTCATGTCGTTGGAGGAGCGCGGCACGTTGCTCGTCGGGCCGGGCACCGAGGTCTACGAAGGCATGGTCGTGGGAGAGAATTCTCGCTCGGACGAGATGAACGTGAACCCCACCAAGGAGAAGAAGGTCACCAACATCCGGTCCTCGACGGCCGACGAATTCGAGCGCCTGACGCCGCACCTGCGGCTGTCGTTGGAACAGGCGCTCGAGTTCATCGGCGAGGACGAGTGCGTCGAGGTCACCCCGACCTCGGTGCGACTGCGCAAGGTCGTCCTCGACCAAGCCACGAGATCGAGCGCTCGGGGCCGAGCCAAGCGGGCCTCGAGCAGTTGACCGGCGAAGGCTTGGCGGACGACGTCGCCGAGCAGATCCCGGCGCCCTCTGGTGCGCCGCCGATGGGTGGTCCGGCTCAGCTGCCGCTGTCCAGGCCCTCGGCCACCCGGGCCTCAGGCCACTGTCCACGCTCCGCCCGTAGTCGAGCCCCCGGTAGTCGAGCCGCCCGTGGTCGAGCCCCCGGTAGTCGAGCCCCCGGTTGAGGACGTCACGGCAGGGCGCGTCCAGGGGCTCG
>JAKAQW010000026.1:0-5126 GCA_021819525.1 Actinomycetes bacterium | reverse complement strand
GTCTCAGGTGCATGGCCTGTCTCTGGGGTGGCACCGGCCAACATGATCGCCAGCCGGGCTCGATCGGGTTCGGGCACGAGCACGCTCACCCCGTCCCCCGGCTGGAGCACGGTGGTGCCGTCGGGGGCGATCAACTCGGGTCCCCGGGTGACGGCGACCACCATGGTGCCCGGCGGGAGCGACGCCTCGGCCAACGAGCAGCCGACCAGAGGGGAGTGGTCACCGACGATGGCGTCCAGGGTGCTGGTTCCGGTCCCCACGCTCGAGATGCGGTGCAGGCTGGCCAGGAGGACGTCGCGATAGCCTCGAACCAGGTCGCTGCTGGTGAGAATGCCGACGACCGCCCGGCGGTGGTCGAGGACCGGCAGCCAGTTCCGTCCCGCGGTGACCAGTGCCGCAGCGCCAGCCGACGCCCGGATGTCCGGAGCGACGGTCACCACCTGGCGGTCGGCCAGGCGGCCCACGGGTGCCGACGCTTCAGCGGCATCCTTCTTGGCCAGAGCGTCCGCGTCCACCACCCCTACGAAGAGGTTGCGTTCGTCGACCACAGGTGCGCCGGGAACGCCGAACTGCTGTAGGCGGGTGACGGCTTCGGATGCGGTGGTGGCTGCGTCCAGCACGACCGTCGGTGGCTGCATGGCGTCGGCGACACGGATCGACTCCAGCAGGGGCAAGCCGGACACGATGCGCCGGGCAGGGTGGTCGTCGCGTGTACGAGGTTGCGCATGGATCAACGACACGTCGAAATGGCCGACTACGAGTGAGGCCACCCCGATAGCAAGCAACGCCGGAGCGACCACTCCGATGCTGGAGGTCATCTCCGTCACCATCACCGCGATGGCGAGCGGCACCCTCGCGGCGCTCCCGATGCAGCACATCATACCGATGATGACGAACGGAGCGGGGTTGTGGCTGAGGCCCGGTGCCATCGTGCGCAAGAGACGCCAGCAGGCTGCTCCGGCGAAGGCACCGACCACCATGCCCGGGCTGAACAAGCCACCTGAGCCGCCACTGCCGACAGTGAAGGCGGTAGCGGCCAGCTTTGCCACCGGCATGAGCAGGACGAACCACAGCGGCAAGGTGAGGATCCCCAGGCTGAGCGCGCGCTGGGCCCAGCCGTCGCCGGCGCTCAGTACTCCCGGTACGCCTATGGCCAGGGCGCCGGTGAGCACGCCGCCGAGCGCCGGGCGGGCCACCACCGCCCACCGGGTCGAGCCCAGATGCCGGCCGGCCTGGCGGGCCCAGGCCATGGCCTTGATGTACAGCAGGCCCAGCCCGGCGGCGACGAGACCGACCACCAGGAACCAGACGAGGTTCAGCGGGTGCCGGAACACGTAGGACTGGCCGACGTAGCCCATGAGCGGCCCGAACCCCTCGAAGGCGGCGAACACCGTGTAGCCGATGATCGAGGCGATGGCCGATGGGATGATCATCTCGAATTCGGCGTCTTGACGGTAGAGGATCTCGGCAGACAGCAACGCCCCGCCCAACGGCGCCCGGAAGACGGAGCCGATGCCGGCGCCGATACCGATCGCCACGGCGACGCGTCCGTCGATCGGGGCGAGGTCGAGCATCCGGGTCAGCCACGAGCCCACGCCTGCGGCGACCTGGGCGCTGGGACCCTCAGGACCTCCCGAGCCGCCCGAGCCGATGGTGAAGGCGGAGGCCAGGATCTTCGTCGGGATGCTGCGAAGTCGCAGCGACCGAGGGTTGTCGTGCACGGCGTCGAGCGAAACGTCGGTCCCTGAACCGGCCACCTCGGGAGCGAGCACGGTGACGAGCCCGGCGAGGAGCCCACCGGCACCGACGAGGAGGGGGAGGACCCACGGACGGCTCAGGTGCAGCGATCCGGGGTGGTTGCCGGCCGAGAAGACACTCGGCGCCAGGTAACCACCGATGTCGCGTAGCAGGTACTGGTCGGCGAAGGCGATGGCGCGCACGAATGCCACCACCACCAACCCGGCGCTGGCACCGATGACTGCACCGAGGACCACCCAGCGGACGATGTAGGGGGACGCCTTGATCCAGGTGCCGACCTGGGCGCCGGCGGCACGCCACCGTACGCCGGCTCCTTCGACCCCGCGGGCCGCCGCCGACGACCTGGCTTCGGGCTCTCCGCCGACCGTGCCGTGCCGAGCCGGCTTGTCACCCGGCGACACGGGTCCACGGTCCAGGTACGTTCACTAGCTCAGTATTGCAGAGAACACGCAGCACCGTATGTGCCGTATGTGCCGTATGTGCCGTTCGAGGACCGCGGTGCACCGTCGCCCCCTCCGCTCCCGACCTCGCCTCGTCTGCGTTTCGGACGCTCGGGGTATCCACTCAGCTGGCCTTGCCCACGTCATCCTCGGCCTTACCATGCGATCGACCAGCAGGTTCACCCGGCAGGGCCACTCGAGTGGATGCCCCCGTTCGGACGAACCGGGGGCGACCTCGGGCCGGGCCCCGCCGGCCCGCTCGCCTCGGCCCCCGCACCCCTGAGCTGTGAGGGTCTCTGGTCCCGGCTAGGGCCGCAGAGCGACGCCGCGGACCGTCGGGCGGACCACGGCCGGTGCCTTTCGCATGCTGGCTCGGGTGACGTCGTGGAGCTGCAGGCCACTTCGGGCGATGGCCTGCTCGCTGCTGCGGGTCAGGTGACAGTTCCCGGCCACCCGCCGCCACAGCGGTTCGATCCGCCGTTGCCAGGCGAGGCGCCGAGGCCGGTCGTCGGCCGCGACGTGCTCGATGAACACCAGCCGGCCACCGGGGCGCAGCACCCGCCGCACCTCCGCGAGGGCGCGGTCAGGATCGGCGACCGAGCAGAGCACGAGGGTGCTCACCACCGCGTCGACGCTCGCATCGGCCAGCCCGAGCGCTTCGGCTGGAGCGTCTGATACCTCCACACCGTGCCTGGCAGCTGCGCGGCCGGCGAGGCGGGCCCGCATGTGGCGATCGGGCTCGCACAGCACCAGACGATCCACCGAGGCGGGGTAGAAGCCGAGATTGCGGCCCGTGCCGGCACCGATCTCCACCACCGTCCCCCGAAGAGGGGCGAGAAGGTCGGCACGCCACGTCGACAGCCCGGCCTCCTCGACCCCGGACATCATCCGGTCGTACAGAGCGGCCATCACACCGAGCATGGCTGGTCAGGCGATCCGGGTGAACAGCCGCTCGAGATCCTCCATGCGGTAGCCGGCGGCCTCGGCATCCTCGGGATGCTGGACGCACCAAGTCAACCCGGCGGCGACCAGTCGGAACCCGGCTTGCTCGACGGCTCGGTTGGCCGCCGCCAGCTGGGTCAGCACCGTCTTGCAGTCGGCGCCGTCTCCGAGCAGCCGCTGGACGGCTCTGAGCTGCCCTTCAGCTCGGCGCAGGCGGACCAGCACGTCGCTGGTGACCTCGTTGGGCAGCCGGGCGATAGTCGACGAGGGTCGCAGCCGGGCGCTGGTCGCCGGGGGTGAAGGTGGAGGGGCAGCGGGCATGAAAGGGTCCTTTCGGCACCTCCCAGTGTACCGCCCGGGGCACCTGCCGGCTGCGTACCCCTGGCGGTACCTCGGCCCGGTGCTCGAGGACTGCGTCCCTGATCATGGCAGTCATAGCTATTCGTCAGCGCACCGGTGGGTCTGGCTATGCCGGTGGGTCTGGCTATGCCGGTGGGTCTGGCTACGCCGGTGGGTCCGGCTACGTGTGGTGCGCGACCAGGCGGCGTCGCAGCCGGCCGACCAGGAACGGTGCCAGGTGCCTTGCCGCTGCCCCGGGCACTGCCGACAGCAGCCCGTCCTGGTAGACGTCTCGCAGACAACGAGCCGCCATGGGCCGGTCGCCGTCCAGCACGAAGGCCACCGCGAAGCGCAGGTGGTGCCACGCTCGTAGCCGGCGGGCTGTTCGCCGGTCGCACCCGGCCACCGCGCGCTGGATCATCACCACGGCGGTGTCGTGGACACGGATCAGGTCCTTGCTGTAGCCCTCTGGACGATCGGTGTATGACACCAGGGCACGGTCGATCTTGACGATCGGTCCCCGAGCCGCCAGCCGGCGCCATAGATCCCAGTCCTCTACGCCGTCCACCGAGGTGTCGAACCCCCCCACGGCGCGCACGTCGGCTGTGCGGGCGAGCACCGTGGAGGTTTGGAAGCGGTTCAGCACCAGCAGATCAGCCTCGGTGATCACCGACGTGGGGACGCGCCTCTGTGTGGCGTGGCCGGCGCTGCGCTCACCGGCGCTGTCACAGGTGGCGACGGCGGTCGTCGGTGGTGGGTCGCTGGCGTGGTGACCGGTGACCGGAGCCGGCGACGGCGGAGCTCCGGTGGTGGGGCCTCGGCGGACCCAGTCGCTCGCTACGGCCACCGCCTGGGGGTGAGCGGCTGCTACGTCCAATTGGGTGGCAAGCTTTCCAGGATGCCAGACGTCGTCGGCGTCGAGGAAGGCGATCCACGGCTGCGAAGCGGTCTCGATGCCGGTGTTGCGCGCCGCAGCGGGCCCCGACTGGGCCTGGCAGATGATCCGGACCGCTGGCCGAGTGGTGATCGGGTGGAGATCGGTGCCTGGTGCGCCGAACGCGGTGCCGGGGGTGCCGGGGGTCTCGGCAGCCGACCGAGCCACGTCCACCGAAGCACCGCAGGCCTCGGCAGCCGACCGAGCCACGTCGACGGTGGCGTCGGTGGAACCGTCGTCTACTACGACCACTTCGTTCGGGGCGGGAACCTGGGTGAGCGCCGAGCGAAGGGCGTCGGCCAGGGTGTCGGCCGCGTCGTGTGCCGGTACGACGACGGACACCGCCGCCAGCACCTGGGCACCGTGACGAGGTTCGGCGTGGGCCAGGTGGCTTTCGGGGTCGGCAGCGTCGTGGTGGAAGCCCGTCGCTCTGCGGGGCGCCGGCGACGAGGCTGGGTGGCTGCGGCTCATCGTTCCTCGGGGCGCCTGCGGTTCGCGGCATTCTCGACTTGCCTGGGGCTCTCGACTTGCCTGGGGCTCTCGGGTTGCCTGCGGCTCTCGACTTGCAGGGGGCTCTCGACTTGCAGGGGGCTCTCGACTTGCCTGGGGCTCTCGACTTGCCTGGGGCTCTCGGGTTGCCTGGGGCTCTCGACTTGCAGGGGGCTCTCGAAGCGCCCCGGAGCCCCGAGTGGCGCGTCGGCTCGTCGGTGGGA
>JAKAQW010000180.1 GCA_021819525.1 Actinomycetes bacterium | reverse complement strand
CCGATCTCCACCCCTACGACGGGCTTCGAGCCTGCGGAAGCGCGCGTCGCTCCGACGACCAGGCCCATCCCGGCCATCAGAACTGGCTCCCCTGGCCCACGAAGAACCTCACGATCTGGGAAGCACCCCCGGTGAGCAACGCAGCAAGACCGGCGACCATGACCCCCTTACGGCCGTTGTAGGACTGCTGGAAGTTGCCCGAGTAGTGGCCGAAGGCCCCCATTGGCCGTACTACCCCCATCCATCCGGGCAGCGTGAGCCAAAAGTCCAGCTCAAGGGCTGTCTCGGTCGGCTCCCGGGCGGTGGAGGCCCCGCCGGGTCCATCAACCGACGTTGACGCGACACCGGGCGCCAGGGCCCCTGAACAGGGGGTTCCCGAGGAACAGGTGGTGCGCAAAGCAGAGAGCCCCCGACCTGGGTCACCTGCGGAACCGGCCGGTCGGCCGAGCAGCCCGCTCGGATCGAAAGCGCTCGTCGCCGAGGCCGAGCACTCGGTGCCATCACGCTCGATGGGGGCGGCGGGCCAGCTGCTCAATAGCCACCGAGGACCGGCCGGCTCCTGTCATGAACCACCCTGGGTCTGATGGAGGCTCGTTCTATTGGGTTCCAACCACGGGGTGGTCGGTGTGTTGGGCAGCGTAGAAGGCTGCCTCGAACTCTGCTGGGGGTATGTCGCCGCAGTAGCCGTGCAGCCGGGTCTCGTTGAACCAGTGGACCCAGCCGAGGGTGGCGAGCTCGAGGTGCTCGACGTCGTCCCAGCCGGTGGTGTCGGGCCCGTAGACGCACTCGGCCTTGTAGAGGCCGTTGGTGGTCTCGGCCAGCGCGTTGTCGTAGCTGTCGGCGACGGTGCCGATCGAGGGCCGGGCTCCGATCTCGGCGAGGCGCTCGGTGAAGCGCACCGAGGTGAACTGCGACCCGGCGTCGGAGTGCGCCACCAGCCCTACCAGGCGGCGACCGCCGCGGGAGCGTCGGGCCACCTCGAGCGCGTCGAGGACCATGTCGGTGCGCATGTTCGCCGCGACCCGCCAGCCGACGATCCGGCGGGAGAAGGCATCGACGATGAAGCACACGTACGCCATCCCCGACCGAGTCGGCACGTAGGTCAGGTCGGTCACCCACAACGCGTCGGGACGGTCCGCCTTGAACACCCGGTTGACCAGGTCAGCGGCCCGGGTGGCGTCGGGATCGGCGCGGGTGGTGAACACCTTCCGCCGGCGGGTCACGCCGACCATGCCAGCGGTCCGCATCAGCCGGGCGACCTGGTCACGGCCGATGTCATGCCCGGCCCGGCGGGCCGCCTTCCACAGCTTGTCGGCGCCGTACAGCTTCCGGTTCGTGACCCACAGGGCCATCAGCAGCTGGGTCATCATCAGGTCGCGTAGCGCCCGGGCGGACGGGGCGATCTGGCGGCGACTGGCCGCGTAGTAACTGCTCGGTGCCACCTGCAGCGCCTTGCAGATGGGCTCGACACCGAACTCGGCACGGTTCGCCTCGATAAAGGCGACGATCACTTCCCTGCGCGGTCGAGCTCCGCCTGGGCGAAATACGCGGCCGCCTTCTTCAAGATCTCGTTCGCCCGGCGGGTCTCGCGCAGCTCCTGCTCCAACTCACGGTTCCGGGCCTCGAGCTCGACCACCCTCTTTGCGTCCGGGCCCGCCACTCCCTCCGCCACGTCCCGCTCGCGGACCCACAGCCGCACCGACTCGACCCCGTAGCCGAGCTGCCTCGCGACCCGCTGCACCGTCCCCTGCTTGGTCCCCAACTCCTCCCGCAACTTGCGGACCAACCGGACCGCCTGATCCTTCTCCGCATCGCTGTAGCGACGCGTCGTCGGCTTTCCCGGCGACTGTTCTGTAGGCATGACTCCATCCTCGCTTCCAAGACATGGAGCCTCCAAGAAACCCAGGGGGGTTCAGACGACGATCACCCCGGGAGTGCCCGGCGCAGGTCGAACAGCTCGGAGAGCTCGTCTTCGGTCATCTTCGTCTCAGCCAGGATGTCCTCGACCGAACGGCCGAGCTGCTCGAGCGCACGGGCGGTCTGCTCGCGGTCGGCTTCGACGGGTATGTAGAACCCGATGACCTGACCGTGCTTGCTGACTGCAACCGGATCCGATCCCGACAGGTACATGGTGGCGTGATCCCGGAACTCGCGGACGCCGACGTTCTTCAACTTCGTCATTGTGGTCACCTCGTGGTCACACGATAGCCGGGCACCGGTGCCGACGTTCCGCCCCGGCCGGTTGTCGTTGCCTCGGCTCGCCGCCCTCTCCGTCGGGGCGCTCCGCCGGAGCTGGTCGAACAGGTTTCTCGGCACTCACACGTCCAGAGGCGGGGCTTCGACGACGTCCGACCCGCGCACGGCTTCGCCTTCGCTCGCATCAGCGCCGGCGACGCCACCACCGCAGATCTCGCCGTCCATCTCGGGATCACCAAGCAGGCCGCCGCCCAGCTCGTCAACCACCTCGCCGAGCGCGGCTACGTCGAGCGGCGCCCGGACCCACGCGACAAGCGAGCCCGGCTGCTCATGCTCACCGAGCGCGGATTGGCGTGCACCGTTGCTGCCGAGCAGGCAGCCGCCGAGACCGTCGAGCAGTGGAAGGACCAGCTCGGCCCGACGGCATACGGGCACCTGGCGGAAGCCCTCGGGGAGTTGGCCGAACCCGGCCGACTGCGACCCGGGTGGTGACCCACACGCGTCTGCCCGGTTTGGGCGGGCTCTGTCCGCGTGCCTCGAGCACCTTGGCAGCCACCGTGAACTCCCCGGCAACTCGTTGAAGGTTCGGCTTGCGGGAACGGGCGGTCAGCTCTGATTGGCAGGCGACCCGCGATCCGATAGCAGTTCTCCGGCGTAGCCAGCGAGGGCCCCGAGAGCCAGTCGCTGCGGGTACGGCCCGTAGGACACCCGGGCGACACCGAGGGCAGCAAGCTCCTCCGGTGGAGGGGTTCCTGGAAGGCCGAGGATGCTGAGCTTGCCGTGACCGAGGGCGCCGACCAGCTCAGCGATGGTAAGGGCGTCGAGGACACCGGGCACGAACACGCAGCTCGCTCCTACGTCGAGGTAGGCCCGGGCGCGTGCGATGGCGTCGGCGAGGACGTCAACGGGGCTGCGGGTGGCCCCGAGCAGGAAGGCGTCGGTGCGGGCGTTGAGGACCAGTGGGACACCCTCGCGCTCCGCGGCGTGCACTGCGGTCTCCACGGCGGCGACTGCGACGGGCAGTGGCCGCATCTGGTCCTCGAGGTTGGCTCCGACCACGCCGACAGAGATGGCGCGCGCGATGGTGGTGGCGACGTCGCCGTAGCCTGCCTCCAGGTCGGCGCTGACTGGCAGGTCAGTTGCGTCGACGATTCTGGCGGTCATGTCGAGCGCCAGGTCGAGGGGAATGCGTTCCCCGTCTTCGTACCCGTAGCAAGCGGCGATGGCTGCGCTGGCGGTGGCGATGGCTTTGCAGCCGGGCAGGTCGGCGACGACGCGAGCGGAGGCGACGTCCCAGACGTTGACCAGCACGAGGAGCTCGGGGTCGGTGTGTAGCCTCAGCAGCTCGGCGGCCTTGTCTGTGGTGTTCATCCGAGAGGCCTCACCGTCCGCGTCGGCGTATGGCATCAAACGAAGACCGGCTCGCGGGTACGGGTGCGCTTCAGCTCGAAAAAGCCGTCGGTCCCTGCGACGAGGAGCACCCCGTCCCACAGCCGACCAGCCGTCTCGCCCTTGGGGGCGGGGATGACGACGGGACCGAAGAAGGCCACCGGCTCGCCGTCAGGGCCGGGCGCATGGATCACGGGGGTGCCGACGTCCTCGCCGACGGGGTCCATGCCGGCATGATGGCTGGCGCGCAGCGCCTCGTCGAAGTCGCTGGTGTCGGCCGCGTCGGCCAGCGAGGCGGGCAGGCCCACCTCTCCGAGCGCGTCGAGATAGAGCTGCGGGCCGATCTCGCGATCTTCAGGGTGTAGGCGCCTACCGAGCGCGCCGTACAGGTCGCGCAGCACTTCGGGGCCGTGGACCTGCTCGGCGGCGATGGCGACACGTACGGGACCCCATCCGATGTCGAGCAGGCGGCGGTAGCGCTCGGGGAGGTCGTCGCGCCCCTCGTTGAGCACCGACAGGCTCATGACATGGAAGCGGACCGTGACCGGGCGGACCTGTTCGACCTCCAACAGCCAGCGCGAGGTCATCCAGGCGTACGGGCAGATCGGGTCGACCCACAGGTCCACCCCACTCTTGGTCATCGGTGGTGCTCCGAGGACGCGTCCTGGGTTCCGGCTGGCTCCGGCTGGGTGCTCCGTGGCTGTGGGCAGTCCTGGTTCGCCGAGCGGGCGGCGAGCTGGCGGGGTGCACGTCGGCGGTACGAGTCGAGGACCATCGCTTCGATCTCGTCGGGGTCGCAGCGCTCGAGGGCGACGGTGACCCAACCGTGGCGGCCCAGGTAGGCGGCGGGTGAGAACACTGCGGGCTCCGCGGCGATCAACGCCACCTGATCGCCGATGGCGGCCTTCATCGTCGCCGTCGAATCATCCGCGCCGAGGGTCAGGAACAGCCGGCCGGTAACCCGGAACGTCGGCTTGCCCCAGGTCTCGCGCTCGTCGACGCCCGGCAGCGCCAATACGACCGCCCGCAGCCGATCGGCGACGCTCACCGGCACTCGCTCCTCACGCCTCGAGAGCTGCGGGCGACACCAGCTCTGGCAGGTCCAACAGGCGCAGCCAGGTGCCGTCGGCTCGGCGGCGCGCGACCTGGGCCCGGGCTCCCGCCCCGTCCTTGGCCACCGTGGCGGTGAGCGCGATGTCGCCGCTCACAAGCGCTGGCAACGGCTCCTCAGCCTCGAAGTGCGGGCCCGATGCCAGGACCTTCTCCCACAGCGCTCTGATGGCCTCGCGGCCGACCGTCTGACCACCCGGCGGGTAGGCCATCACCGCCTGCTCCTCGTAGAGCGCGGCAACACCGTCCGCATCGCCGGCGTTGGCCGCCTCCACGAACAGCCCGGTGATCTCCTCGGGCCGCGTCGCTCGCCGATCTGCCATCACAACCTCCTCGTCCTGGTCCGTCGGTGCCCCCATCCTGCGCCGCCAGGCACCACAAGTCCAACAGATGGTAGTGATAGCAACTAGAATCACAGGTTGTGGAGCTGAGACAGTTGGAGTACTTCGTCGCCGTCGCCGAAGAAGCCAACTTCACCCGGGCCGCAGCGCGGGTCCACATCAGCCAGTCAGGGATCAGCGCCCAGATCCGCCAGCTCGAAGCTGACCTCGGCGCCACGCTCATCGACCGCTCCGGGCGCAGCGCAACCCTCACCGAAGCAGGCAGCGCCGCCCTGGCCCACGCCCGAGCGGCGCTCGCCTGCGCCGCCGCCCTCCGCCAAGCCGTCGACGAGGTCAACGGCCTCATCCGGGGCCACCTCGTGGTCGGCATGGTCACCGCCTGCACCGTGACGCCGCTGTTCGACACCCTCGCGGCCTACCACCTCGCCCACCCCGGTGTCGCGATCAGCCTGGTCGAGGACAACTCCGACCGGCTCATCGAACGTGTCCGATCTGGCACGGTCGACGTGGCGCTCATCGGGGCCGCCGGCGGACCGCCAGAGGACCTCGAGTCCCTGCTCATCGTGAGCGAAGGCCTCGCCGCTGCCGTCGTTCCCGATCACCCACTGGCGGCCCGACGCCACACCACGTTGCAGGGCCTGATCGCCTACCCGATCGTGTGCCTGCCCGCCGGCACCGGCATACGGGCCGTGTTCGACCAGGCTTGTGCCGCCCGAGGCGTGCAACCGGTCATCGCCCTCGAAGCGAGCGCACCCGCAGCAGTCGTCGACCTCGCCGCCCGCGGCCTCGGGGTTGCAGTGCTCAGCGAGTCCATCGTCGCTTCGGAGTGCGACCGGCTGAGCGCGATCACCCTCGACGACATCGACACCCCGGCGGTCCTCGCCCTGGTCTGGAGCGACTCGCAGAGCCCTGCACTCCGAGAGCTCATCGGTCACAGCCGCCAGCACCTGAGCAGTGTGGCGCTCGCCTCGTCCGAGCAGGGCCAGACAGGCCGGTCCGTCCGGTGAACCTTCGGCTTGCGGGCACACGAGGCACACGGCCTCGCTCACACTGCCTCGCTCACACTGGGGGTGCCGGGTCGTACTGAATGCCTCGTCGCACCTCTACGGCTCGTTCCACGCCGGCCAGGCGCTCGTCAGGCCCGAGGAGGCAGTACCGGTCCCGCTTACTGGGCGAGGCCCGCCACGATGGCGCGGGCCACCGGCGAGGGATCTGACCCGTCCAGAGTGAAGCCGCCGGGCAGGTGCACCGCAGGCTGAGCGATCATGCGCGGCCGGGTGCCTCGGTGCGGCCAGGTGGCGGTGTGCACCAGGAACGGGTGGCACAAGAAGGCGTCGCCGGCCGCCCGGTCGCGTGCGCGACCGGGCGGCAGAGGACCGACGGTCGCCACAGCTCGGCGTCGGCGTTCGTGCCCGCTTCGCCATAGGACGCCAGGAGCTCGGGGACATACAGGTGCGACCGGCACACGAGCCGGGGCGGCGCGTCGTCGGGCCCGACGTCGCTCAGCAGCAGGAGCGCCAACAGCCCGCGCGCCCGGGAGCGGACGTTGACCCAGTACCCACCGGGGCCGCCGTAGCTGCCCTCGATGTGGTAGCCGGCCTCGGCCCGGTCCTCGGAGGGGAAGCGGACGACGATCGCGCCGCCCGCATCGACTGGCCGCGTCCATCGGCCTCGACCGATGAGCTCGTCGTAGGCCGCAGCCGGGACCGGCGACGTTCCAGCAGCCGAAAAGACGTCGCCCTTCCCGCAGTCGATGTGGAGCACCGATGGCCAGGACGCCCGATCGTCCTCGACGACACCCTGACCCCCGAGGTCACCCCAGATCGCGGCTCGGCAAGCGGCCGCGACCCCAGGGTCGAACGCGCCACGAACAGCGGCGAAGCCGTCGCGGACGAAGCGTTCCGTGTCGAGGCTCACAGCTCCATTCTCGATCCTCTCGCCAGTCCCTCGGTGCCAAGCGCCACCGGCGCGACCAGATCGCGTGGTGGGCGTCGTCCCGCCTGAAGTGCCGCGACCAGTCCCGCGCCGAGTGGGACCAGTCCCAGAGTGGGACCTCGGGGGCTGAGCGCGGGAACCGAGGTCCCGACGCTGGCCTGACCGAGACGTGGCCAGGAGTGTCAAGGGCCATGAGGATCTCCCCATAGGCGGCCATGGGTTGTCCCCGGAGGCGGCCGGTGCTTCTCCCTGCGCGC
>JAKAQW010000179.1 GCA_021819525.1 Actinomycetes bacterium | reverse complement strand
CCCTGCGGGCGCCCGACGCTGCCAGCACCGCCGGAGGCAATGGCCACCCGACCCGGTTGTCGAGGACGACGTGGGCGCCGTCGAGCAAAGCCCTCGACAGACCGGCCACGTCGCCGTGAACGGTGCAACCGGGGAGCTCGTCGAGGGCGGCCACCCCCGCTGCGTCGGTGGCAGTGGTGACGACCGGGGTAGCGCCGATGCACGCAGCTACCTCGATGGCCAGAGCGTTGGCGCCGCCGCGGTGGCCGCCGACCAGGGCCACGGCAAAGCGGCCGGCTTCGTCGACACACACCACTGCCGGCGCCCGGCCCCCGACGGCGAGCAGCGGGGCCAGCACCCGGACTGTCGCTCCGGTGGCCAGGAACACCACCAGACCGTCCACCTGGTCCCATAGCGACCGAAGCGCGTCTGCTGCACCGCGATGCACGGCTCGGTAGGGAAGGCGCTCGGCGAGCCGTCGCCCCGCCTCGGTGACCGACACCGACACGACCTCCGGTTGCCGGTCCATCAGGGCTGCTCGTGCTCGGCGATAGGCAGCTGTGGGCCTGTCACGGCGGTTCGCTCGGTCATGGCCGCCGGCCGTCGATCTCGACGTCGCGCCCGACGCCGGGCGGCTCCTCGTCGTCCACGGGGCCCCAGACCACGAAGACCGGGTTGGCGCCGGTCAGGCGCCAACCGCCGTCGGGGAGCTGGCTGGCTCTGGCGACGGACACCTGGACCAGGCGCCCGAGCTGCTCCACTGCCTCCGCAGCCCGCCCCAAGGCAGCGAAGGTGGCCACCACCCGCCCTCCGGGGCGCAGGCGGCGCACGGCGGCGTCGAGCACGGTGCTGCCACCCCCACCGACGAAGACCCGGTCGGGATCGGGCAGCGCCCCGAGCGCCTCAGGGGCGTGACCTGTCACCACGTGGACCCCGGCTCCGAACCGGGCGGCGTTCGCTGCCACCACGGCGGCCGCCTGCTCGTCCTGCTCGACGGCGAACACCGTCAGCCCCGGGCAGACGAGGGCACACTCCACCGCCACCGATCCGCTGCCCGCGCCCAGATCCCAGAGAACGCCGACGGCCGGCAGGGCCAGCTTGCCCAAGATCACCGACCGGATCTCGGACTTGGTCACCATCCCGCCGCGATGGGTGAAGGCCGATTCGGGAAGCCCCCAGGCCAGAGCCCGACCGCTCGGACCGGTTTCGACGTCGGAGGAGACCGAGGAGCCGACACCCCAACCAAGTGACTGGAGACCGCCCGGGCCCACCAGCACCACGACCGACAGCGGATCGAACCTGCCGGCGGCCAGAGCGAGCAGGTCGATCTCGTGCACCGTCTCGTCCGCGCAGCCCAGCCGGCTGCACACCGCTACCAGATCCAGGTTGACGCCTGCGTCGAGCAGGGCGCGGCCCAGTGCCTGGGGCGGGTTCTCCGGCGAGGTGAGCACCGCCGCCTTGCGGGCGAGGCGCACCGAGCGCACGGCGTCGGCCAGTGGCCGGCCGTGTGCAGATGCGACCACGGCATCGTCCCAGGGCAGGCCCAGCCGGGAGAAGGCCACCGCCACCGACGACGGGGCGGGTAGCACCCGGAGGCGGTGGCGGTCCACTACCCGCAACAGCGCTCGGGTCAGCCCGAAGAACCCGGGGTCGCCCGAGGCCAGCACGCAGACATCGACGCCGCCGTCCACCGCTCGTTGGGCGACCTGCTGGACGAAGTCGTCCGCGTCGTCGGTCATCTCGATCGTGGGCACTGCCCGAGCGCCTGCCTCTAGCGCCGCGCGATCGGCCAACCAGGTCCGCCAAGCCGCCAGCTGCCGTCGACCTCCGGCCACGTAGCGCGCTTGGGCCAGCGCCTTGCGAGCGGCAGGCTCCAAGGCGCCGAGGTTGTCGCCGAGCACGCCTAGGACCCACACGATGCCCCCGCCGTCACCGGTGACCACGCTGAGCGTCGGCGGGATGCCCTCAGCCACGGGTGACCACCGCCTCTCCTTCGAAGTCGACCATGACCACCTCGCAGGAGAGCGCCCCGCCGGCATGGGTCTGGCAGTGATCGCGGGCCAGGAGGCACAAGCGGTGCAGGGGCGCCACCTCCCCGCGCTCCACGCACACCTCGAAGAAGTGCCGGGCGGTCGCAGTGGCGCCGGCCGCCTCGATCACCGTCTCGGATGCGCCGCAGGATCGGGCCACGGCTGCCAGCATCTCGGTGTCCACTGCAGAGCGGTGGAAGTGGGTCATCATGATCCCCGCTGCCAGCTTGGCGATCTTGCCGGCCATGGCCACCACCACGACCCGGTTGACGCCCGCCCCGGCCGCCCGGCGCAACGCGATGCCGGAAAAGTCGCCCACCTCCACCACGCACACCGGGTCGAGCTCGGGGAACAGGCGGCTGGCCGCGCGCTCCGAACGGCTGCCGGTGCACAGGACCAGCATCGGCTCGCCCTGGGCGACAGCCACGTCGATCTGCTGGACCACCGAGGCCCGGTATGCGGCAGTGGAGAACGGCCGGACGACGCCGGTGGTGCCCAGCACGGAGATACCACCGACGATACCGAGCCGCTCGTTCGTGGTCTTTGCCGCCATGGCCTGCCCACCGGGCACCGACAACGTGACCACCAACGGCAAGTCGGTCACCTCGGCCACAGAACCGAGGATCATTCGCCGCGGGACCGGGTTGATGGCGGGCGATCCGACGGGCAGTCCGAGCCCGGGTTTCGTCACCACGCCGACGCCGTCCCCGGCGCGCAGCTCGGTAGCAGCCTTCCCGCTCGGGGCATAGCGAACCTCGGCGGTCATGTGCGCCCCGTGGGTGCAGTCCGGATCGTCGCCCGCGTCTTTCACCACCACCGCCCGGGCGTGCTCGCCGAGAACGCAGTGGGGCTCGACGACCGGGAACGACACGTCTCGACCCCCAGGCAGCCGGATGCTCACCGTGGCCGGCACCTCCCCGTAGACGAGGCCCAGGGCAGCGGCCTTGGCTGCTGCGGCGGCGCACGCGCCGGTGGTGAAGCCGGTGCGCAGGCCGTGGCGCCGCACGGCTACCTCGGGGCTCAGCTCGGGCTCACCGGGGAGCGGATCCGAGGCAGGCGCCTCAGGGCTCAGCTCGGGCTCACCGGGGAGCGGATCCGAGGCAGGCGCCTCCGGGCTGTGCGCATGGCGACCCGGGAGTGGGCCCATCGCGGCCACCTCGGAGCTCACCGGCTTCTCCGGCGAAGCACCGGGCGTCCTTGGGTCGAGCCGTGGCGCGACCGTTTGCGCTGGCCGTGGGCGAACTCCGGGGAGTAGAGGTGGCTCCGACGGCCCGCCTCGGCCAGCGCCGCGCCCACGAGCACGAGCACGGTGGTCGTAGCGCCCGTCGCTCGGATGTCGTCGGCCAAGGAGCCCACGGTGCCCCGGCGCACCTGCTCGTCAGGCCAGGTGGCCCGGACCACTACCGCCGTCGGGGTATCGACGCTGTAGGCGCTCGGTGGGCTCAGCAGCCGGCGTCGAAGCTCGTCAGGCTGGGTAGCGGACAAGAACACCGCCATGGTGCAGCCGGTGGCAGCGTACGCCTCGATCTGCTCCCCCGGTGGCATCGACGCCGCGGTGCGCCGGGCCAGGCGGGTGACCACCACGCTTTGGGCCAGCCCCGGTATGGTCAGCTCCCGGCCACATGCTGCGGCCGCCGCACCCAGCGAAGACACGCCGGGCACGATCTCCACCGGCCGGCCCCGCTCGAGGCACCAGTCGATCTGCTCCTGGACAGCACCGTAGAGCGACGGATCCCCGGAGTGGAGCCGGACCACGGCGTCCTCTGGGTGCGCCTCGTAGACCCCGAGGACGTCTTCGAGGGTCATGCCGGCCGAATCGTGCACCACGGCGCCGCGCCGGGCGTGCTCGAGCAGCGCAGCCGGTACCAGCGACGAAGCCCAGACCACGACGTCGGCAGTGCCGAGCCGAGCCGCGCCGCGCACGGTGATGAGGTCGGCGGCACCGGGCCCGGCACCGACGAAGCTGACCAGTCCCCGCGCTGTCACGGCCCCGCACGCCGCCGTGGCGGGACGA
The DNA here is from genome assembly GCA_021819525.1 of Actinomycetes bacterium. Classification (GTDB taxonomy): domain Bacteria; phylum Actinomycetota; class Acidimicrobiia; order Acidimicrobiales; family UBA8190; genus JAKAQW01. Next base: position 3,209 of record JAKAQW010000179.1, on the reverse strand, counting down.
TGACGGTGGCGAGGTAGGAGGCTCCCCGGCCACCGACCGCCGCCACCGGGGCCACGAGCTCGCCGGGCAGGCCCAGCAGCTCGCCGACGACAGCGCCGTCGAGCCTGCCTCGTTGCGCCAGCAGCGTGCACAGCGCGGGAAGGTGGCGACCGCCTTTGTAGATGACCACCGCGCAGTCGTCGTCTGCCAGGGCTGCCGCAGCGTGGTCGGGCCCGTCGAGGGCGGTCACCAGAGCCATACGCTGCACGCCATCGGTCAGCACCGTGCCGGCGCGCGCGGCGAGCACCTGGAAGGCGCAGATGCCCGGGACGGTGGCGACAACCGTCTGGGGGCGTAGCGCGCGAACCTCGGCAGCCACCGACGGGAAGGTCGAGTAGACGTTCGGGTCGCCGAGTGTCACGAAGGCGACCCGCTGGCCGCGGGTGATGGAGGCCACGATGTCCTGCGCCGCCGTCCGGTGCGACGCGGAGCGCATCGCGTATCCCGTGCCGCCGTCTGCGTGGTCCGGAGACATGTCGAAGGGGAGGCGGTCGACGACCACCTCGGGCGCGGCTTGGCGGACGATGGTCTCGGCTCGGCCCGGCGCATCGATGGCGGTGGTCGGGGCCACCACCCGGTCCACCGACCGCAGCACGCCGAGCGCCTGCACGGTGAGCAGGGCAGGATCTCCCGGGCCGACACCTACGCCCACCAGCTCCGCCCGGCCCAGCGCGTCGGTGTGCGCACCCCCGGCGCGACCGGCGGCTGTCACGATCCCCGACCCGGGCACGCCCCGCGCGGAGATGACGGCCATCTGGGCTCCAGCCTCCTTCCCGTCACCGACACGGTTCGCGATGGCCGCACCTCTCGAAGCGACGGGCCCGCTTCCCGTGGCGCCAGCACTGTCGCGGGCCCCCGTGGTGACGCCGGGGGCCACGCTCGTCGGAGAGACGTCAAAGGTCATGGGATCGACCGATCCTACCGGCCGTGCACCGATGGCTCGGGGCCTGGGCACTACCTCCTCGAACAGGTCTTTCAGCCCCGCGGAGAGCCGGTGGGTCGTCGGGGTGCCCCCGCCCCCGGCGGCCCCGGTCGCTCTCGCGGCGCTGCGGGGGTGCTGCCCGGGCTACGAACCGTTCTGCCGGTGCCGGATCGGCACCGAGGTGCAGGTGGAGGTAGCTGGCCAGCAAGCTGGTGCTGGCAAAGCCGCCGGGCTGGCCGCCAGCACCGGGCGCTGGGACCAGGGCGGTGCCCGGAGGGGAGACCGTCGAGTAGTGGAACTCGTGGCCGCGCAGCTCGGTGCCGGCGGGTCCGATCGGGCAGTCGGCTTGGAGGACGGCGCGCCGGTAGCCGAGGGTGAGCCGGGGCGTCATGGTGGCGTCGGCCGGAACCGGCCCGGCCAGGCGCCGGCCGTCGAGCGAGCGGGTCAGCCACAGCAGGCCGCCGCACTCCGCCCAGGTGACGAGCCCACCGGCCACTTTGGCCGCCACGTCCTCGAGCAGCGGCCGGTTCGCGGCCAAGGCCTCGACGTACACCTCGGGGAACCCGCCGCCTGCGTAGAGGGCGGTGGCCCCGGCAGGGAGCTCGGCGTCGGCCAGGGGGTCGAACGGCACGACCTCGGCACCGGCCTCGACCAGGCGCTCCAGGTTATCGGGGTAGGCGAAGCTGAACGCCGGTCCGCCGGCGACGGCCACCACCGCTCGCCCACAACGCCGGGCCGAGGAGAGCCCCGCTGTGCGCAGCGGCGGCGCCGACTGGGCCAGCGCGACGATGCGTGCCAGGTCGAGCCGTGCCGCCACTGCCTCGGCCAGCCGATCGAGGCGGTGGCGGATGCCGGCGGGATCCTCGACCACCGGCACGAGGCCGAGGTGGCGATCTCGCCACCCGAAGGCGTCGTCACGGGGCAGCGCGCCGAGCACCGGCACGCCGAGTGGGGCCAGCGCGCTGCGCAGCAGCGCCTCGTGGCCGGCACTGCCGACGCGGTTCAAGACGACTCCGGCAACCGCCAGGCCCGGTACGAAGCTGTGGTACCCGTGGACCACTGCAGCCACCGAGCCGCTCATAGCCGAGGCGTCGACTACGAGCAGCACCGGGGCCGCGAGCGTCATCGCGAGCGCGGCCGTGCTGGCTTCGAGCGACGAGCCGGCCCCGTCGAAGAGCCCCATCACTCCCTCGACCACCAGCAGGTCACCGCCACCCGCGGCACGAGCGGCCAGCGGGGCCATAGCCGGCTCTCCGCAGAGGAACGCATCGAGGTTGCGAGCCGGACGCCCGGTGGCCAGAGCGTGGTACCCGGGGTCGATGTAGTCGGGGCCGACCTTGGCCGAGGTGACTCGCACCCCAGTGCGGGCAAGCGCCGCCATCAGCCCGGTGGCCACCGTGGTCTTGCCGACACCGGAGTGGGTGCCGGCCACCACGAGCCGGGGGCCGAGCACGTTCGCTGCGGTGTCGACTGCTCCGGCGAGAGAGTCGACCGCTCCGGCAAGAGAGTTACCGGCCACGATCAGTACTCGATCCCTTTCTTCGCCGAGATGCCCTGGTCGTACGCGTGCTTGAGCTTGCGCATCTCGGTGACGGTGTCGGCCACCGCCACCAGCTCCGGAGCTGCGTTGCGGCCGGTGAGCACCACGTTCGTCTTGGGAGACCGCCCTGCAACTGCGTCGACCACGTCGTGCACAGCCACCCAGCCATAGGTCACCGCATAGGTGACCTCGTCGAGGATGAGCAGGTCGTAGTCGCCCGAAGCCAGCTTCTCGGCGGCGACCTCCCAGGCGTGGCGGCCCTTGGCCGCGGTCTCGTCGAGGTCGGTGGACTCCCAGGTGAACCCGTCGCCCAGGGTGTGCCACTCCACGCCGAGATGGTCGGCCAACTTGCGTTCGCCGGTCTGCCACTTCCCACCCTTCACGAACTGCACCACCGCCACCCGCCAGCCCCGGGCCCAGCCCCGGGCCATCACCCCGAAGGCGGCCGAGGACTTCCCCTTGCCGTCGCCGGTGTTGAGCAGGACGATGGACTGGGCACGGGCCATGGCCGCAGGCTACTTCGGTGCCCGGGGCCTCGACGCGGTGCCGGGGCCTCGCCGCGGTGCGCCCGGGGCCTCGACGCGGTGCGCCCGGGGCCTCGACGCGGTGCGCCCGGGGCCTCGACGCGGTGCGCCCGGGGCCTCGACGCGGTGCCCGGGGCCTCGCATAGAGCTACGCTTGCACGCCTTCCCGCTACGCTCGCACGCC
>JAKAQW010000025.1 GCA_021819525.1 Actinomycetes bacterium | reverse complement strand
TTGGGCCAGGCAGCCGCCGACGGCGATCTGCAGCCCGGGACGCCGGTCGCGCAGCGACTTCAGGTGACCCAGGTGCCCGTAGAGCTTGTTCTCCGCGTTCTCGCGGATGCAGCAGGTGTTCAGGACCACGACGTCGGCTTCCTCGAGATCGTCGGTCGGCTCGAGGCCGTCACCCGCCAAGAGGCCGGCGAGGCGCTCGGAGTCGTGCGCGTTCATCTGGCACCCGAAGGTCCGGAGGAAGAACTTGCGAGTCACCACTCCAGTGTACGAGGCGAGGTGCTCCCCGGCGTCGTCTCGCCCGGCAGTGCGCCGTCGCACGCTTGACCGTCGACCTCTGCTGTCCGGCTGGCCACGCCACGGGGATCGCGCCGCGGCGGGTACGGCACCCATGCGCCATCGACCTCCACCACGAGCCCCCGTCGGTCCGGGGCCAGCACCACCGCCCGGCCAGGGACTTGCAGGTCGTCGAGGGCGGCTCGAGCCGATCGCGCCACGACACCGGCGGACTCCGCGTCGCACACCGCCAGCAGCGACGGCCCCGCCCCCGACCAGCACGCAGCGCGTGCCCCTCCCTCGAGCAGGCGACCGAGCAGATGCGGGGCCTCGGGGAACAACGGCGTCCGGTAGTCCTGGTGCAGGCGGTCCTCCGCCGCTTCGCGCACCAGCAGGCTGCGGTCCGCCAATCCGGCCACCAGCAGTGCCATGCGGCCCAGGTTGAACGTCGCATCGGCTCGAGCCACCTGCCGCGGCAGTGCCTGGCGGGCCTTTGCCGTGGACAGGTTGCGCTCGGGGATGACGACCACGAAACCCAGGCGCTCGTCGAGCGGCAGGCGCACAGCCCGCACGGCGCCGCGCACCATGGTGGCCGCCAGCAAGCCGCCCACCACCGATGCCGCCGCGTTCTCGGGATGGCCGTCGAACCGGGCCGCCACCCCCAGCGGATCGTTCGAGCCGGCCGCCGCGGCTGCCGCCACCGCCAGGGCCGCCGACGACCCGAGGCCGCGAGCGACCGGGATAGCCGAGCGTACGGTGATGGCCAGCCGATCGTGCCCGGCGACATCGATCGCTACCGACGCGGCCAGGTGCGACGCGTCGGCAGCGATGTCGGCGCCTTCTCCTTCGGCTCGCACCGTCAGTCGCGATGCCCGCTCCACCTCGACCTCCACGTGGAGATCGAGCGCCAGGGCGAGCACGTCGAACCCCGGTCCGAGGTTCGCCGAGGAAGCCGGGGCACGTGCGCGCACCGCGCCACAGTACCGCCCGCCACCATCGATCGCCCCCGGCGGGCGCCGGCGCGTGAAGACGCTCGCTACGCAGCACCGACGGCCCGGCGGCCCGGCGGCCCGAGAACGAGGCCTCTGCGTTCCCCATCTCTCCCTTCGGCGCCGAAGTCCCACCTCTTGCCATCACCACCGGCGTTGTGCTCGCAGCACCAGTCGGCCCCCGAGATGCCTCCGGTCAACGCCACAAGCGCCAAGCAGCAGGCGGTGCGCCCACCTGCTGGCGGCTGTGCACCTGCTGCACCACTCGTTCGGTGCCGTCACTCACCACCAGCGTGCCGACCGGTGCACCGGCGGCAAGCGGCACGCTCAGCCGGCGCCGCGGCACGACCCGCCAGACCACCGTCGTCCCGGGCCACTCGAGCAGCGTCACGGGCTTCGGAGCCACCACCACGCTGGCCGGAGCGCCACCACCCCACCGGGTGCGCACCGTCGCCACCTGCGCCCCCGCCGGCACGACCGACCCGAGCCGCAGTGCGGCCGCTGCCCGGTCGATGAGGCGCAGCGCCACTGACTGGGCAGCCCCGAGCGCGTCGAACCCGCGTTGGCCGGTGACAGCGGCCAGCACCAAGACCCGGCGCCCGTCGACCGTCCGATCGGCAGCCAAGACGACACAGCCCATGGCGGCCTGGGTGAACCCCGACTTCACCCCGATGACCCCGTCGGTCCCCACCGCTTGCACGTAGTTCGCCAGCAAGCCCGTCAGCGGTTCGGTGATCGTCTGCTGGTCGACCACAGCGGCGAAGGTGGGGATGGTCATGGCCCGAGCCACCAGGCGCAGCTGGTCGGCGGCTGTGCTGACCGAGCCGGCATGGACGCCATCGGCGTCGACGTAGTGCGTGGAAGTCATCCCCAGCGCGGCTGCTTCGGCGTTCATCTTGGCCACGAAGCCGGGGATGCTCCCAGCATCCCAGCGGGCGAGGGTGTCGGCGAAGTTGTTGGCCGAATGGACCATCAGCCCGTTGAGGAGCTGCCGCTCGGTTAGCCGCTCGCCCACCTGCACCGGCACCGAGGTGTCGTTGCGAGCTGCGTCCCGAGCCGCCTCCGCCACGTCGACGGGGCCCATGGTGAGAGACGGTCCCGAAGCCGTCGGAGCGACCGGATGGTCGCGCAGCACGATGTAGGCGGTCATGATCTTCGTCAGGCTGGCCACTGGCACCGGGCGTTCGGCGCCGGACTGCACCAGCACACCCGCGCCCGGCACCGAGACTGCGCCTTGCCCGACCGATGGCCACGGCAGCGCCGGGGGTACGCCGCTGCCCACCACCTCTCGATGCACCACCGCGGTCAGCGCCGGCCCGGGCACCGCTGCGCCTAGACGGCTCACCACCAGCGCCGCCGTCACTGCCAGGAAGACGGCAATCGCCGACACGGCTGCCACCGACCGTCGGAGCCGGCGACGGTCCAGGCGGCGCTCCCGACGGCGACCCGCCAGACGGCTCCCTGCCCGGCGCGACATCTCGGGTGCGTGGCGACCCCCTGACGCATCACCGTCGGGCCAGAGCCGGTTCCGACGCGGACGGCGCCGTGACGGCAGCCCGGGGTAGCGAGAAGCCGGCGATCCGGCCCGAGCCGGCGACCCACGAAGCAACGAAGATGACCCCGGTCTAGACGAAGATGACCCCGGTAGAGACGGCGATGACCCCGGTCGAGACGGCGATCCGGTGAGAGGTCCAGACGACGGCACCGCGGTCCGAGACGACAGCGATCCTGACGCGAGCCCCGACAGCGGCTGCACGACCCCGCTGGTCGGTTCGGCCCCCAGGCCCACGGCACTGGCACGGGTGCTCTCGGCGGCGGTGCTGGTGCTCTTCGCGGTGGTGTCGGTGGCAGTGTCGGTGTCGGTGTCGGTGTCGGTGGCAGTGTCGGTGGCAGTGCTGGTGGTGCTCTTGGTGGCGGTGGCGGTGGTGCTGCTGCTGCTGCTGCTGGTGCTCTTGGTGGTGGTGCTGCTGGTGCCGGTGGTGGTGCTGGTGCCGGTGGTGGTGCTCTTGGTGGCGCTCTTGGTGTCGGTGCTGCTGCTGCTGGTGCTCTTGGTGCCGGGAGCGGTGTCCGCGGCACGAACCGGTTGGCGGGCGCCGGGAGCAGACGCGCTGCGGGCGATGACTCTGACGTGAGCTCGACCAAAGCCAGCACCTCGGCCCCGCTCGGGCGACGGCTCGCCTCGTCCCGTCCACTGGGTCATCTTCGCTCGCTCAGCGTTCGTGAAGCTCGTCGAGCTCTTCTGGGGTCATGAGCACAGCCCGGGCTTTCGATCCCTCCGAAGGGCCCACCACGCCGCGTCGCTCGAGCTGGTCCATCAGCCTCCCGGCCCGGGCGAACCCGACCTGGAGCTTACGCTGGAGCATCGAGACCGAGCCGAGCTGGTTGCGAACCACCAATTCCATGGCCGCAGTCAGCAGCTCGTCGTCGTCGTCCCTGGCGACGGTGCCCGCGCCTGCCACCGGGTCGTCCCCGGCGATGCCGTCCACGTACTGAGCGTGGCGCTGGCGCCGCCAGTGACCCACCACGGCCCGGACCTCCTCCTCGGACACCCACGGTCCCTGGATCCGGCGAGGGATCGACGACGACGCGGTGAGCAGCAGCATGTCGCCTTTCCCCACCAGGCGCTCGGCGCCCGGCTGGTCCAGGATGACCCTGCTGTCGGCAAGCGACGACACCGAGAAGGCCAGGCGCGACGGCACGTTCGCCTTGATCACCCCGGTGATGACGTCCACGGACGGACGCTGGGTGGCCAGCACCAGGTGAATCCCCACAGCGCGGGCCATCTGCGCGATGCGGCATGCGGACTCCTCCACGTCTCGGGCCGCCACCATCATCAAGTCGTTCAGTTCGTCCACCACCACCACTACGAAGGGAAGCCGCTCGTAGCGAGGAACGCGAGCCACCGCCGCCCGGCTCTCGGCCACCAGCGACGCGGCCCGTGACGGCACCGGGCCCAAGCCCTCCGCGGCACTGCCGAGCGCGCCCGCGCTAGCGGGCTGGCCAGCACCAGCACCAGCACCAGCACCAGCACCAGCACCAGCACCAGCACCAGCACCAGCACCAGCACCAGCACCAGCACCAGCACCAGCACCAGCACCAGCACCAGCACCAGCACCAGCACCAGCACCAGCAGCGCCTGGCGGGCCACCCGGCTCACCGCCGAAGGAGGAACCGCTGGCGCCGAGGCCACCTGCAGCGCCGAGGCTGTCGACGCCGCCAGAGGCATCGAGCCCGCCAACACCGTCGAGCCCACCGACGCCGGCGACCGGCTCCTCGGACAGCTCGCCGCGATCGATGGCCTCGTTGTAGCCGGTGATGTCGCGCATGCCCACCTCGGCCAGCAGGTCGTAGCGACGCTCCATCTCGCGTACTGCCCACGACAGGGCGTTCGCCGCCTTCTTCGGATCGACCACGACTTCGGTCAGCAGGTGCGGGAGGCCGTTGTACTGCCCGAGCTCCACCCGCTTGGGATCCACGAGGATCAGGCGAACCTGCTCGGGCGTGGCCCGCATCATGATGGACGTGAGGATGGAATTGATGCAGGAGGACTTGCCGGCGCCGGTAGCCCCCGAGATCAGGATGTGGGGCATGTCGGCCAAGTTGGCCATCACGGCCCTGCCGGCGATGTCCCGCCCGAGCGCGACGGCGAGCGGATGCGTTGCCCGGCGCGCCTCCTCGGAGTCGAGCACGTCTCCGAGTGTCACAAGCTCGCGCCGGCGGTTGGGCACCTCGACCCCGATGGCAGACTTGCCTGGGATGGGCGCCAGGATACGGACGTCGGGCGAGGCCATGGCATACGCGATGTCCTTGGCCAAGCTGGTCACCCGGGCCACCTTCACTCCTGGGCCGAGCTCCAGCTCGAACCGGGTCACCGTGGGGCCCACGGTGTAGCCCACCAGTGACATGTCGACCCCGTGGGCGCCGAGCGCAGCGACCAGGGAGCGGCCGGCCGCCACCACCTCGGCTTCGTCCAGCGGCTGCTGGCGGGATCGCCGAAGCGAGGACATCGGCGGCAGCCGCCAGTCTCCGGCGGGGGTAGCCAGCTCCAGGGCCAGCTGCTCTGCGCCGTCCTCGGCCCCGGCTCCGCCTCGCGCCCGACGGCCAGGTCGGTCACGCCGGGCAGCCTGCTCACCCCGGACGTCGGCGCCGAGCGGATCGTCTCGGCCCGCTTCGACGGCCGTGGCGCGCCCGGCCTCGCTGGCGTCAGCTGGCTGGGCTCCGTCCCCACCAGGCGCGGCGCGAGCTGCCGCCCGGTGGGCATCGGCACCGGTCACGGCGGTCCCCGGCTCCGTGCCGCCCCCCCCACCTTCAGCGGCGAGCGTGGGTTCTTCCGCCGGACCCGGGCCAAGTCCCGCCACCGCCTCGATGGACGCCCGACGGCGTTCGGCACGTCGATCCTGCGCCGCACGCGCCCCTGATGCAGCCCATGCCCCGGCCGTGGCCACCGCCCGCCCCGCCTGCTGCACCGTCACCCCCGTGAGCACCACCAGGCCCACCGCCAGCAACGCCGTCAGCACCACGGCGGCGCCGCCGACCGCGAGGGCCGAGCGCAGCGGATCGGCCACCAGCGCTCCCGCCCACCCACCAGCACCGGCCAGCCGGCTGGCCGAAGCCCCGAGCTCCGGTGCGCCACCGGCCAGCGCGGCAAGTCCGGCCGAGGCGACCAGCAGCACCAGCACGCCGATGGTGGTGCGAGCCGGACGACGCCGGTCACGGCCGAGCGCCAGGCGCACCCCGGCACCGACCAGGACCGGCGGCACCAGGAACCGTCCCACCCCGAGCAGCAGACCGGCCCCGTGACGCACACCGTGGCCGGCAGGTCCCAGGGCGTTCGCGTACAGCGCCAGGATCCCGAGGATCCCCAGCATGACCAGCACGATGCCGCCGACATCGTTGCCGTGGTCCGCGAGCACGTTCCACGCGGACTCGACCCTGTCCGCCGGTGGCCCTGATCTCTGGCGGGGCCTGCCGGCCCGGCCCCCGCCACGCCGCGGGGGCGTAGCGGACGATCCCCGACCGGTCGACCCGCCATGTCGGCTGCCCCGCGCACGCGGGGTGGTGCTGGTGCGCCCCGGGCGGCGCTTGGTGGTCACCACAGTGCGATCGAGGCTAACACCGGCCCGGCGCCGGCCGGCGGACCGGGACGGCAGACGCCACGATCGTCGGGTGACAGCGCCTGGCAGTCGGGCACCGCCTGCGAACGCGTTCAGACCGAGACGACGACCGGCACGATCATGGGCCGGCGCCGGGTCCGCTCGCCGACCATGCGACCAAGCGCACGCCGGGCCGTGCGCTGCAAGCTCTCCTGGTCACGAGCACCCTCGGCCATGGCCAGCTCGAGCGCCTTGGCCACCGTGGCGGATGCTTCCTCGAGCAGTGCCTCCGCTTCGGGGGCGTACACCCAGCCCCGCGTGACGACTTGCGGTGGGGCGACGACCTCGCCGCGGTGCGGGTCGACGGTGGCCACCACCATGACCACACCCTCTTCGGCCAGCACTCGGCGGTCACGCAGCACGCCATGCCCCACGTCGCCGACCGTCCCGTCGACGTAGAGGTAGCCCGCCGGCACGGCCGGCCCTCGCAGGATGCCTCGGTCGTCGAGCACCAGGCTGTCCCCGTCCTCACACACCAGGGCCTGCTCTTCGGGCACCCCCATCGACAGCGCCAGCCGGCGGTGGTTCACCAGGTGGCGGTACTCGCCATGCACGGGCACGAACCACTCGGGTCGAGCTATCGACAACAGGGTCTGCAGCTCACCTTGGCGTGCGTGGCCGCTCACGTGGACTGGCTCGACACCGGTGTGGACCACCTCGGCGCCCCGACGGTACAGCCCGTCGATGACCCGCCCGACCGCCCACTCGTTACCCGGGATGGGGTGGGCGCTGATCACCACGACGTCTCCAGGCCGCAGCCGCACCAGCTTGCTCTCGCCGGCGGCCATGAGCGACAGCGCGGAGAGTGGCTCCCCTTGCGAACCCGTGGAGACGATGCACACCTCCCCGTCGGGCAGGTCCTGCACCCGCTCGACGTCGACCAGTGCCCCGTCGGGGATGTCGAGGATGCCGAGGCGCCGGCCCAGCTCGACGTTCTTGGCCATGGAGCGGCCCAAGGTGGCGATCTTGCGCCCCGATGCCCGCGCCGCGTCGGCCACCTGCTGCACACGGTGCAGGTGGCTGGCGAAACAGGTGACGATCAGGCGCTGCCCGCCATGGGCGGCGAACACTCGCCGCAGCGTGGCGCCGACGGAGGTCTCCGAGGCGGTGAAGCCGGGCTCCTCGGCGTTCGTGGAGTCCGCCAGCAGCAAGCGGATGCCGGGGTCCACTGCCAGGCTGCCGATGCGGGCCAGGTCGGTGAGCCGACCGTCGACCGGCTGCAAGTCGAGCTTGAAGTCACCTGAGTGCAGCACCACGCCCTGGGCGGTGAAGAAGGCGGTGGCGAACCCATGGGGCACCGAGTGGGTCACCGGGATGAACTCGGCGTCGAAGGGCCCGACACGACGGCGCTCGCCGTCGGCCACCTCGACCCAGCGGACCCGGTCCGACAGGCCCGCCTCCTCCACCCGGTTGCTGGCCAGACCGAGGGTGAGCGCGGACCCGTAGACGGGCACCGACAGGTCGCGCAGCAGGTAGGCCAGCCCACCGGTATGGTCCTCGTGCCCGTGGGTGAGCACGACCGCGTCCACCTGCTCAGCGTGGTCACGCAGGTAGGAGAGGTCGGGTAGGACCAGGTCGATGCCGGGCATCTGCGGGTCGGGGAACATCACGCCGCAGTCGAGCACCACGATCCGGCCGTCTTGCTCGAGACAGGCACAGTTCCGCCCGATCTCGCCGAGGCCTCCGAGGAAGGTGATGCGAAAAGGATCAGGCAACTCGGCCGCCTGCCGCCGAAGCACCGCCTGCCACCCCGGCACCGCCTGGGCCTGGGGCCGCTACGGCCGGCTCCTCCAGCTGCCCAAGGGCTCTCAGCTGGCGCACCATGGCCGCCGCTGCCTCGTCGAGCTCGGGGTCGGCCGGGCCCAGGGGCAGCCGGCACTGTCCGGCAGGCAGGCCCAGCGCCCGGCACATAGCCTTGGCTGGCAACGGGTTGGGGTGCTCCTCGCTGCTCTGGAAGGCGACGGCGTCGAGCAGGGCGGCGTTCGCCGAGGTAGCCCGGGTCACCTCGCCGGCGCCAAAGGCGGTGATCATGGCGCCGATGGCAGTGCCGACCCAGTGGGAAGCCACACTTACCACCCCAACAGCACCGACTGACAGCAGGGGCAAGGTGAGCGGGTCGTCGCCGCTGTAGAGCTCCAGCCCCGGGGGAGCGTGGGCCACCAGGCGTGCGGCGCCGATGACGTCCCCTGATGCCTCTTTGACGGCCACGATGTTGGGCACCTGCGTGGCCAGGGTCAACACGGTGTCGGTGGCGATCTTGCGCCCGGTGCGCACGGGGATGTCGTAGAGCATGACAGGGAGGTCCGTCGCCGCAGCCACAGCAGCAAAGTGCTGGCGCAGCCCGGCCTGCGACGGGCGGTTGTAGTACGGGGTCACCACCAGCGCAGCAGCCACGCCGGTCGCGGACAGCGCCTTGGTGAGGTGGATCGAGTGGGCGGTGTCGTTGCTCCCGCTACCTGCTACGACCGGAACCGTGACCGCTCCGGCGACCGCCTCCCACAACGTGAGCTTCTCCTCGTCGCTCAGCACCGGCCCCTCACCCGTGGTGCCGGCCACCACCAGCCCGTCGCTGCCGTGGTCGACGAGCCATCGAGCCAGCGCCACGGCGCCGTCGACGTCGAGCGCCCCCTCGGCATCGAACGGCGTCACCATGGCCGTCACCACCGAGCCGAACCGGCCTGCGAAGTGCGTAGACGCCATGGTCACAGGGTAGCCGCCACGAGCCGCGGCAGCTTGCCGGCAACTGCCCACCGGCCTCTCGCACCGGTCCCCGCCGGGCAGCGCGCTCCACATGGCCTCGAAGCTGCCCGCGGCCACACCGACCGGCCTCCACTTCGAGCAGGGGTCGCTTCTCGGGGCAGCCTGCCCCGGCTACAGCGCCGCGGCGCGCCGGCAGAGGGCGACACTGCTCGCGGCCCACGGCGGACGGGCACATGGCAGCAGGACGCTGCTCGGTGGCAGAGCGCCAGGCTGCGGCTACCCGGCGCTCTGCGGCGTCGCCTGCAGCGACTCGTACTCCTCGCCGGTGTCGGCGAAGTCCTCGAAACCGATGACGCCCAGCTCGGTGAACTTGGTGCGCAGCCATCCGTCGGCCCCGTCGAGCAGTCCGAGCTTCTTGCAGTTGGGCACGATCTTCGAGAACAGCATGGTCTGGAACACCTTCCGCTCGGGCACTTGGAGCAGGATCGGGGCCACCTGTTTCGGGTCGACACCCATGCGGTCCCAGACCTCTTGCTGCAAGAACCGATCGCGCATGCGCACCGCGGCCTCGAAGGCGAACTCCTGGCGCTCGCGCAGCTCCGCCGAGCTCAGAGCGCCGTAGAGCTCCTGGAGGCTCAGCACCCCGAACGCGACGTGGCGGGACTCGTCGGACATGACGTAGCGCAGGAGCTGCTTGAGCAGCGGCTCGGTGGTCATCTGGTACATGAACCCGAACGCTGCCAGGGCCAGGCCCTCCACCATGATCTGCATGCCCAGGTACGTCATGTCCCACCGGCTGTCGGCGATGATGTCGTCGAGCAGCAGCCTCAGGTGCGCGTTGATGGGATAGTGCCCCGACAGCTTTTCGTCGAGGTACTTGGAGAACACCTCGACGTGGCGGGCCTCGTCCACCACCTGGGTCGCACCGTAGTACTTGGCGTCGATCCACGGCACCGACTCCACGATCTTGGCCGTGCAGACCAGGGCACCCTGCTCGCCGTGCATGAACTGCGACAGGGTCCAGTTCTGGCTCTCCACACCGAACTGCGTCCACTCGGCGTCCCCCCACGACGCGACCGGGGTGCCCGAAGCATCGACGCCGGCCAGGAACCCGCCGTTCGCTGCGGCGTTGGCCCGGACCAGCGCTTCCTGGTCGACTGCGGTGCCCCACGGCAGGTCGGTCTGCGCGTTCCACTGGGAGCGCTTGGCCTTCTCGTAGAGCTTGTCGAGCTTCGGTCGAGAGCCCTTCTCGTAGTCCCAGGTGAACACGGTGTCGTAGTGCGAGCTCACATCGTGGCGAGCTTCGTCCCAGTCGGTGTTCGACACCGCCATGATGGCCTCGAGATCGTTGATCTCACCCCGGCCGATGATGTCGGCGTTCTCGCGCATGGTCTCGGTCATAGACGTGCTCCCTCGTCGTCGGTGCCCGCAAAGCAGGCGTCACCCCCCGCACCTGCAGCGGCTACAGCTCTGTCCCCCGTGGACCCGCCATCGCCCGGCGCAGCGCTCCGGTCGTCACGCGCAACGGTGCCGGCCGGCGCCGGCGGGTCGACCCCCACACCGGGCAGCACATACGTGGTGACCAGGTGACGCACCCACCCCTCGTCGGCCACGGTGGCTGTGGCCGAGCCTCCTATGCCGTACACCAGCACGATCCGAGCCGCGTGCTCCGCCAACCGGACGGCCCGAGGATGGTCCAGCCACCGCCCGAGCAGCGGTGCCGCCCACTGCCCGGCCGCCTCGAGCAGCCGGTCCTGCCGGTCGAACGCCAGCCACGGCAGCACCGCTTCGGGCTCCGAGCCCAGCAGCCTGCCGAGCGCTCGGTGCCCGGCCAGCCACCGCCCCGCGCCGAGCACCCCGGCTACCACCACGTCGCCCAGGGTGCCGGCAGTGGCCACAGCGGCGGACACCGCGCTGAGCAGGCTGGAGGTCTCCGAAGCCACCACGGCCGCCAGCACCTGGTCGCGCCCCCCCGGGAACACCCGGTAGACGGTGGCTCGGCTGCACCCACCAGCGTGGGCGATGTCGTCGACGGTGGTGGCCGCCAGCCCCCGCTGTTCCAGGCAGGAGAGCGCGCCGTCGATCAGCTGCCGACGGTGCCGCTCCGATCTCGAGCGGTCCGTGGCCTCCCGACGCCGTCGGTGCCCAGCCGGCTCGCCCGCAGCCGCAGACGGGTCGGGACCGCCACCCCTGCCGGCCTCCCCGCGCGCCAGAGCTCCAGCAATCCCACCCATCTGTGAGACAATATCTCGCTTCATGTCTCATCGTCAAGGGCGCGACGGGCGCGGGTCCCACCGTCGTTCTCCTCGCTGCCAGCTCTGGCGTTGGCCCCGGCGCCGGCGACCGGAACCCACGGCGCCACCGCCCTCCTGGTCACGGCCGCCCTTGCCTACCGTGCCACAGCCGTTCCCCTCGTGCTTCGAGGTCGGCTGCCGTCAACGGCGCCGGCTCTCACGATGCCGGCCAACAGCTGGCTCCGGACCAGCTCGGCCGTCTGCTCGGGGTCCTCGAGGTCCCAGGATCCCGGAGCGCAGATGAGCGACAGGGTCATCCGAGCCAGGTAGTCCGACGCCTCGTGGACATCCACGCCGTCGCGGAGCGCGTAACGCGCCAGGTACGGGGTGAGGAACCCGGCCACCATGGCCACCACCCGCTCCATCTCGGTGGTGAGCTTCGGGAGCAGGACACCTGGCTCGGTGACAAGCACCCGCTGGAGCACCTCGTGCTGGCGCAGCGACCGGCGGGCGAAGGTGAGGCCCCGCTCGAGCACCTGGTGCAGCGAGCGGGCATGGTGCAGCTCCTCGTAGAGGCGAGTGAAGAACCGGAGGAACTGCCACAGCACGACGGCGTCGATCAGCTCCTCGCGCCCGCCAGGAAAATGGCGGTACACGGTGGCTCGCGACACACCCGCCTGACGAGCGGCATCCTCGACCGTGGTCTTGGCCAGGCCTCGACGAGCCACACAGGCATAGGCGCCTTCCAGGATCCGCTCACGTGCCGGCCGATCGGCCTGGCCCATGGCACCCTCCGATCCGGTCGACTGGCGACTCAGAAGCCCAGCAGTGGGTGCAGCCCGAGCGTCAGGCCCTCACGCCCGGCGATCGACCGGATGGCCAGCAAGACCCCGGGCATGAACGACGACCGGTCGAAGGCGTCGTGGGTGATGGTCAGGCTCTGCCCCACCGCCCCGAAGATCACCTGCTGGTGGGCGACCAGGCCGGGGAGCCGCACGGCGTGGACGTGGACGCCACTCACCACGCCACCTCGAGCACCGGCCACCACCGTCGCTTCGGTGGCGTCTTCGGGCCACGAGAGCCCTGCTTCGCGCCGAGCATCGGCCACGCGCCGGGCGCTGTCCATGGCCGTGCCCGACGGCGCGTCGCGCTTGGCGTCATGGTGCAGCTCGATGATCTCCACCCCGTCCATGAACGGTGCGGCCAGCTCGCTGAAGCGGGTCATGAGCACGGCCCCGATGGCGAAGTTCGCCGCGATCAAGCAGTTGGCTGTCGATACCTCGAAACGCTCCCGCAGGCCGTCGACCTGAGCGCTGTCCATACCCGTCGTCCCGGCTACGGCGTGGACGCCGTGGTCCGCGCACCACTGGAGATTGCCGACCGCGGCGTCGGCCACGGTGAAGTCCACCGCCACCTCGGCACCGGCCCGCTCGAGCTCGGCTGCATCGGCACCGACATGGAGCCCCGGCGCGACCACGCCGGCCACCTGGCGCAGGTCGATACCCGCCAGTGCCGGATCCACCGCCGCCACCAGATCCAAGTCGTCTGCCTCGGCCACCGCCTGGCAGACCCGGCGGCCCATCCGGCCCCCGGCACCGAACACCCCGACGCGCATGGCGGTCACCCTACTGCCTGTCCGACGTCGCAAGCGGTGGCACCTCAGCGGTACCCCTGGCACCCCAAGCGTCCCGGGTGGCTCGCCGCCAGCGATCGAAGGCGTCGGCCTCGAACGGTCCGACCACGGACAGCACCCGCTCGGTGTCGGCCAGCTCGGCTGCCACGGCGGCGACATCGGCCGGCTCCACCGCCTCGATCTTCGCCAGCACCTCGTCCACCGACAGCACGCTGCCGTAGAGCAGGTGACTGCTGCCCACCCGGCTCATGCGAGCGCCAGAGTCCTCGAGCGACAGCAAGGTCTCGGCCCTGAGGTTGCCTTTGGCCACTGCCAGCTCGCGGTCGGTGATGCCGTGCGCGCCGAGCTCGTCGATCTCGGCGTGGACCAGGTCGAGCACCTCGCCGGCGTGCTCAGGGGCCGTGCCGACCCCGACCGACACCATGCCCACCTCCTCGTAGTGCACTCGATCGGACCAGATCGAGTAGGCGAGCCCTCGACGCTCCCGCACCTCTTGGAACAGTCGGCTGGAGAGGCCACCGCCCAGAACGTGGTTCAAGATGGCCAGGGCCCAACGCGTCTCGGCGTGGCGGCCCGGTGCCCGCATGCCCAGTGCCAGGTGCACTTGCTCGGTGGACCGGGTGGTGACCACGAGCGGCTCTGGGGGCTGGTCGGGTCCTTCGCGCTTTGGAGCACCCCCGCCGCTGCGCTCGGCGAACCGGGCGTCGACCGCAGCCGCCAAGCGCTCGTGGTCGACGTCGCCGGCTGCCGACAGCACCAGGTTGCCGGTCCGGTAGTGGTCCGTGAAGAACCGCCGGATGGTCGCCACGTCGAGCGTCTCGATGCTCTCCACACTGCCGAGGACCTCGCGCCCCAGCGGGTGCCGGGGGAACATCGCCGCCGTGAGCTGCTCTACTGCCAGATCCGCAGGTTCGTCCGCGTGCATGAGGATCTCGTCGGAGATCACCTGGCGCTCGGCTTCCACCTCCTCGGGGCGCAGCGCCGGGTCGGTCATGATCGAGGCCAGCACGTCCACGCCGAGGTCCACGTGCTCGGAGAGCAGCCGGACGTAGAACGCCGTGTACTCCTTGGTGGTGAAGGCGTTCATGTCGCCGCCCACCTCGTCGATGGCTTCGGCGATCCGGGCTGCGCTCCATCGGGGCGTGCCCTTGAACAGCAGGTGCTCGAGGAAGTGCGAGCAGCCGGCGTGCGTGTCGTCCTCGTCCCGGGCGCCGGTTCCGACCCAGGCACCGATCGCAGCCGAGGCCACCTCGGCCATCGGCTCGGTCACCAGCCATGCGCCACAAGCCAGACGCTCGGCGGTGATCATGCCCGGTACCGCCCGGAGCACATCGCTCCGCACCGACCGGCGCCAGGAGCCGTCACCGCCTGGATCACCGCCGACGGCGGCTGCGGGCCCGGTCGTCCCCAGAGGGTCGCTCCCCGGCCGGCGCTGCACCGGGTCCGAGGTCGCCGAGCTCGCCGGTCAGCTCCGCTTCGAAGCTGGCTTCGAACGAGGCGGCCGGAGCGGCCGCCACGGGGCCCGGGGCGCCGGAGCGGTGCCCCCCGGTCGACGCCGGCGGGTCCCCGGCCAGCGACAGCGACACCTTGCCCTGGGGATCGATGTCGTCGACCTTCACGGCGATGGCCTGGCCGAGCGAGAGCACGTCCTCCACCTTGTCGACCCGCTTGCCGCCGCCGACCTTGGAGATGTGCAGGAGGCCGTCGCGCCCGGGGAGGATGTTGACGAAGGCGCCGAACTTGGTGATGTTCACTACCTTGCCTTCATAGGTGGCCCCCACTTCGGCGTCGGGGGGCTCGATGATGACGTGGATCCGGCGGCGAGCCTCTTCCACTGCCCGGCCGTCTTTGGCCCCGATGGTGACGATGCCGAACAGGCCGTCGTCGTCGACGGTGATGTCGGCGCCGGTCTCCGCCTGCAGGGCGTTGATGACCTTCCCCTTCGGCCCGATCACCTCGCCGATACGGTCGACGGGGATGTGGAAGGAGACGATCTTCGGCGCATTTGCGTTCACTTCGGACCGAGGGGCGGCGATGGCTGCTTCCATGACGGCCAAGATCTGCAACCGGGCCTCACGAGCCTGCTGGAGCGCCTGGGCCAGGACCTCGGCGGGCAGGCCGTCGATCTTGGTGTCGAGCTGCAGGGCAGTGACGGCGTCGGCCGTGCCGGCCACCTTGAAGTCCATGTCGCCGAAGGCATCCTCGGCCCCGAGGATGTCGGTGAGGGTCACATAGCGCCCATCTTCGGCCACCAGCCCCATGGCGATCCCGGCCACCGGCGCCTTGATGGGCACCCCGGCGTCCATGAGCGAGAGGGTGGAGCCACACACCGAGGCCATGGAGGTCGACCCGTTGGAGGACAGCACCTCGGACACCAGCCGCAGCGTGTAGGGGAACTCCTCCTCGGAGGGCACCACCGGGAGCAGCGCCCGCTCGGCGAGCAGCCCGTGCCCGATCTCACGGCGCTTGGGGCCGCGCATGAACCCGGTCTCACCGGTGGAGAACGGCGGGAAGTTGTAGTGGTGCATGTACCGCTTGGAGTCGTCGATGCCGATGGTGTCGAGGAGCTGGTTCATCCGCGGCATGCCCAACGTGGTGACGTTCAGCACCTGGGTCTCACCGCGCTCGAAGAGCCCGGAGCCATGCGCCGTGGGGATGAGCCCGACCTCGGCCGACAGCGGCCGGATGTCGCTCGTGCCACGCCCGTCGATGCGCACGCCCTCCTCCACGATGCGACGGCGGACCACCTGCTTCGTGAGCGTCTTCACCGCAGCGGTGATCTCCCGCTCTCGATCGGGGAGCTCCCTCGCCAGCTGCGCCACGATGCTCTCCGTCGCCTCGGCCAGCGCGCTGGCACGCTCGGCCTTCGCGGTGATGGTGTTCGCCTTGGCGATGGTGTCGCCGCCGACGGCAGCGACTCGCTCGTAGACGTCGTCACCGTGGTCACTGAACAGCTCGAATTCGATGGCCGGCTTCGCTCCGGCCTCGGCCACCAAGCGCCTCTGCAACCCGATCGACTCGCGGATCCACCTCTTGGCCTGTTCGAGCCCGTCGGCGAGCACCTCCTCGGTCACCTTCGGGGCACCCGCCTCGTAGAACTTCCACGAGTCTTCCGTGCCTCCCGCCTCGACCATCATGATGGCCACGTCCGCCTGCGGATCGTCCGAGAGGGCTCGGCCTGCCACCACCAGCTCGAAGCACGACGCGTCGCCTTGCTGGTAGGTGGCGTGCGGGATCCAGGTCCCCTCGGTGGACCAGGCGATGCGCACTGCACCGATCGGACCGTCGAAGGGGATGCCCGACACCATCAACGCTGCGGATGCGGTGTTGATGGCCAGCACGTCGTGGGGGTTCTCCAGGTCGGCACCGAAGATGGTGCCCACGACATGGATCTCGTTGCGGAACCCCTTGGGGAACGACGGTCGCAGGGGACGGTCGATCAGCCGGCACGTCAAGATGGCCTGGTCGGAGGCGCGCCCCTCCCGGCGGAAGAACGAGCCGGGGATCTTGCCCGCGGCGTACATCCGCTCCTCGATGTCGACGGTCAACGGGAAGAAGTCGGTGCCCTCTCGCACCCGGCGAGCGGCAGTTGCGGTCACCAGCACCATGGTGTCGCCGATCCGGCCGACGACGGCCCCGTCTGCCTGGCCGGCGAGCTTGCCGGTCTCGAAGGTGAGTGTCTTGTCGGTGCCCCCGATGGGTCCCGATACGGTGATGGCTCGCGCCATGGGTTCTCCTCGCTCAGCGGGAGCCCGGACCGCCCCAGTTCCCAGTGGTCGACCACCTCCCGAGCGAGGCATCCGACGAGCCTCGACGCCCGTCGACGATCCCGCCGGCAGAGGTGACCGGCCACTGGCAGCTGGACGTGGCCGCAGCCCCGTCGGTTTCGGTCAGGCGTGTGCCGCCCGACCACCGCGGAGGGACCTCCCCTCCTCGGGATGCCCCTCCGAGCGTCCGATCCGCCGGCGGGGCCAAACCGGCTAGCGGCGGATGCCGAGCCGGCCGATGATGGTCCGGTACCGCTCGACGTCGTTCTCGCGCACGTAGTCCAGCAGGCGCCGGCGACGACCGATGAGCTTCATCAATCCTCGTCGGGTGTGATGATCGCCCTTGTGCAGCTTCAGGTGGTCGGTGAGATGGGAGATGCGCTCGGTGAGCAGCGCGATCTGGACCTCGGGCGACCCGGTATCGGTCGGGTGAAGCCGGTGCTCGGTGATCGTCGCAGTCTTGTCTGGCATGTGCGGGAAACGGCCTCGGATGCGCGAGGGGCGCCGACCCGAGGATCGGTGCCCGGAACAGGACCCCGGGGCGGCGCCCCGGTTCAACGAGCAGGTTAGCAGGGTACCGGGCACGACGCGAAGCAGCCCTGGCGCACCGGGATCACGACGATCGAGCGAGGACGCGGCGCGCGGCTTCGGCGTCTGCGCGCATCTGGGCGGCCAGCGCGGCCGACGTGTCGAAGCGCTGCTCAGCCCGCATCCGGGCCACGAACCCCACCGCGGCTTGCTCGCCGTAGAGGTCGCCGGCGAAGTCGAGCAGGTGCGACTCGACCATCCGCTCCCCTGCCTCTGCGTAGTACGTCGGGCGCCGGCCGACCGACACCACCGCAGGATGACGCTCGCCTCCGGGGCGCTCGTGCCATGCGGCGTAGATCCCGTCGGCCGGCAGGGCGATCCCCGGCTCGACGGCGACGTTCGCCGTGGGCATCCCGAGCTCGGTCCCACCCCGGGCGTCCCCGTGGGCGATCGGGCCACGGACTTGGTGGGGACGGCCGAGCAGGTCTGCGGCACCGGCGACGTCACCCGCCGCCAGCAGCGCGCGGATCCGGGTGGACGAGATGACCTGGCCCCCCGCGTCGCCCGCCAGATCCCAGCCGATGACGTCGAACCCCTGCTCGGCGCCCATCTCACCGAGCAGGGCGACGGTGCCCTTTCTGCCATGGCCGAAGTGGAAGTCGGCCCCCACCACCACCAACCGGGTGTCGAGGGCTCTCACGAGCACTTCGAGGACGAAGTCCTCTGCCGACTCGTCCGCCCGGTCCCGGTCGAACGGCACCACCAAGGTCCGCTCGACACCGGTAGCCGCCAGCAGCTCCAGCTTGTGCGCGAGCCCCGTGAGCAGCGCGGGTGCCGACTCGGGCCGCACCACGGTGGCTGGATGGCGGTCGAAGGTGACCACCACGCTGGCGAGGCTCCGCTCCTGGGCCCGGGATCGCAGCTCGGCGATCAGCTGCTGGTGACCACGGTGGACCCCGTCGTAAGCCCCGATGGTGACTGCCGAACCACCCGCGGGAGGCACGCAGCGTTGTGGCCCGACGACGACCTCCATCGGCCCGAGACTACCGGTCGGATCCCGGCGCACCTGCCGGCTCGAGCACGCACGCGGCCACCATCCGGTTCGAGGCGGCGCCTTCGTACACTGCGAGCAGGCGCCCGTCGGCACCCACCACTGCCCACGGCCCCCCGCCACTGGCTCCCAGTGTGGTCTTGTCGAGGGCACGGCCGTGGGCCACCGCGCCGGCGACATCCCCGTCGACCACCAGGCGGGGGAGGTCGCGCACGGCTTGCGCCGGTGCCAGGAGGTGCTCTGGCCTGATCTCTGGAAGACGCCGCGCGTCGCTGAGGGTGAACGACCCGATCCGCGTACGGCGCAGGTTCCGGAGGTGCGCGCCGCCGCCCAGCAGAGCGCCCAGGTCGGCAGCCAGGACCCGCACATAGGTTCCCGACGAGCAGTCGACCTCGATCCGCACGACGTCGGGCGAGCCGGGGAGCGGCGCCACAGCGAAGCGCTCCACTGTGACCGCCCGTGCGGGGCGGGGCACATCCAATCCCTGGCGAGCCAGCACGTGCAGTCGCCGGCCAGCGACCTTCACCGCAGAGACCATGGGTGGGAGCTGCTCGATGGTGCCGGTGAGCGTGGCGGCCGCAGCGCGGACTTCGTCGATGTCGACGTCCCCCATCTCCCATCGTCCGACGACGTCGCCACTGGCGTCCAACGTGCTGGTAGCCACGCCGAGCACCACCTCGCCGACGTACGACTTCCCCATCGCGCCCAGGAACCGCAGGAGACGCGTGGCACGCCCCACACCTACCAGGAGCACACCGGTGGCGTCGGGGTCCAGCGTGCCGGCGTGGCCGACCCGACGCTCGTCGAGCAGCCGCCGGCACCGGGCCACCACGTCGTGGGAGGTCATGCCGGCGTCCTTGTCCACCACCAGCAGGCCCGGCGTTCCCGGCGGCGACGAGCGGGCTCCGACCGTGCCGGTCACCTCGCTTCAGGCACCGGGCGCTCGCATGGTCGGCCAGCCAGCCTCGTCTTCCCGCATGCCCTGGCCACTGCTCCCGGCCGCACCGGCCTCACTGGCCGCACCGTCCGCCTCGCCCGCCTGGTCGCCAGCCACCGCCGCAGCGCTCCCCGCCGCACCGTCCGCCTCGCCCGCCTGGTCGCCAGCCACCGCCGCACCGGCCTCACTGGCCGCCTCGCCCGCGTCGCCACGGGAGGCCCCTCCGAGGCCCGGCACCTCGGGGCCGGCGGCCGGTTGGATGCGACGAAGGATCTGGTCCACCTGCTCGCCGCTGCGCACGGCCGGATCGGCCACGAACACCAGCTGCGGAGTTCGTTTGAGGCGCATCTGGCCAGCCAGAGCTCGCTGGAGGTGCACGCGCCGGTCGGCGAGGGCTGCCACCGCTTCCTCGGGG
Source organism: Actinomycetes bacterium (assembly GCA_021819525.1). Taxonomy (GTDB): domain Bacteria; phylum Actinomycetota; class Acidimicrobiia; order Acidimicrobiales; family UBA8190; genus JAKAQW01. The sequence continues at coordinate 11,632 of JAKAQW010000025.1, read as the reverse complement.
AGCGACGACAGGTAGACGGTAGCCCGGCGCAGGTCGGGCGCGGTGTCCACCGCGGTCACGGTGAGCAGACGCAGCCGTTCGTCGACGTCGGCCAACCGCTCGAGCTCTTCGGCTACGACTTCGCGCAGCACCTGGTTCACCCGGGCCGTCCGCGGGTAGCGGCTCGGGCCCGACCGATCGCGCCGACCTGGCGGCACCGTTCCTCCTCGTCCATCGACGCCCGATGGCTCCGATGCTCAGGTGCGGGGGATCTCGCGCTCTTCGAACGTCTCGATGACGTCGCCGTCTTTCAGGTCCTGGAAGTCCGACAGCCCGATCCCGCACTCGAACCCGGCCTGCACCTCGCGGGCGTCGTCCTTGAAGCGACGCAACGACTGGATCGAGCCCTTCCAGATGACGACGCCCTCGCGCAGGAAGCGCACCTTCGACCCCCGGGTGATCGTGCCGTGGCGGACGTAGCAGCCGGCCACTGCCCCGACCCTGGGCACGCGGAAGACTTGGCGAACCTCCGCCTCGCCGGTGACCACCTCTTCCACCTCGGGGGTGAGCATGCCGACCATAGCCGCTTCGAGATCCTCGAGCAGCTTGTAGATCACCTCGTAGGTGCGGACTTCCACGTCCTTCTCCTCGGCCATCTCCCGCGCCCGGCGGTCGGGGCGGACGTTGAAGCCGATGATGGTGGCATTCGACGCCGCAGCCAGCTGCACGTCGTTCTCGGTGATGCCCCCCACGCCGCGGTGGACGAAACTGAGCTTCACCTCCTCGCGCTCGAGCTTGCGCAGGCTGTCGGTGATGGCTTCCAGGGTGCCCTGCACGTCGGCCTTCAAGATGAGGTTGAGGCTGGCGGCCTCACCCCGCTGGATCTGCTCGAACAGATCCTCGAGCTTGGCCCCCGGAACGGTCGGCGCAGGGGCATGTCCAGCGACCCGGTACCGCCGAGCGCGCGCCTCGGCAATGGCCCGAGCGGTCGCCTGGTCGGAAGTGACCCGGAACTCCTCACCTGCCGCGGGCGGCTCGGAGAACCCGAGCACCTGGACCGGCATGGACGGCGGCGCCTCTTTCACCTGCTCGCCGCGATCGTCGAGGAGCGCCTTGACCCGTCCCCAGGCCGCGCCGGCCACCACCGCGTCACCCACCCGCAAGGTGCCACGCTCGACGATGACGGTGGCCACCGGCCCACGACCGGTCTCCAAGTTCGCTTCGAGCACCACCCCGCGCGCGCGGCCTTCCGGGCTGGCTTGCAGCTCCTCGACCTCCGCCACCAGGAGGATCTGGGCCAGCAGGTCGTCCACACCGAGGTTCTGCAGCGCGGAGACCTCCACCGATATGGTGTCGCCACCCCACGCTTCGGGCACGAGCCCTCGCTCCGAGAGCTGTTGCAGGACCCTGGTGGGATCGGCATCCGCGCGATCGATCTTGTTGATGGCCACGATGATGGGCACCTCGGCCGCTTTGGCGTGGTCGATGGCCTCCACGGTCTGGGGCATCACCCCGTCGTCAGCCGCCACCACCAACACCACGACGTCGGTCACCTCGGCACCGCGAGCACGCATGGCCGTGAACGCTTCGTGACCCGGGGTGTCGATGAAGGTGATGAGGTGGCCCTCGTGCTCGGTCTGGTAGGCGCCGATGTGCTGGGTGATCCCACCCGCTTCGCCGTCGACCACGTGGGCGGAGCGGATGCGGTCCAGCAGCAGCGTCTTTCCGTGGTCGACGTGGCCCATGACGGTGACCACCGGGGGCCGGGGCCGGAGGTCGGCCTCGTCCTCCTCCTCGTCGTCCTCGAAGTACTTGGCCTGCAGCTCCGCCTCTTGCTCCTCGCCGGGATCGACCAGGCGCACTTGGGCACCGAGCTCGGCAGCGAACAGCTCGATCATGTCGTCGGTGAGCGACTGGGTGGCGGTGACCACCTCGCCTTGGAGGAACAGGAAACGGATGACGTCCCCGGCGGAGCGGTTCAGCTTGGGACCCAGCTCGCGCGGGGTGCAGCCGCGTTCGACGATCACCTCGGCGTCGGGCACCGGCGCGCTGGACGGCGTGTAGGTCGTCAGCTGGGTCGGCTCGAGCTCTTCGAGGTTCCGGCGGCGCCGTCGCGGTCGACGCTGCGGTGGGCGGCCGCGCCCGCCGGGCCCGGCGCGCAACGGTGGTGGCGAACCACCGCCCGGCCTGCCGCCGAACCCTCCACCAGCGCCTCCGCTGCCACCTGGCCGCCCACCGAACCCGCCGCGGGTCGGGGGTCCGCCGCCTGGACGGGACACACCGCCGGCGCCGGGAGCCGGTCGACCGCCTCCGGGAGCCGGTCGGCCACCGGGCGCCGGGCGCCGGCCTGGCGGAGGTGGGATCGGACGACCCGACGCCGAGCGCGGCGGACCACCCGGAGGAGGTGGGATCGGACGACCCGACGCGCTCACCGGTGGCCGCGCCCCTGCCCCTGCGGCCGGAGGGGAGCCTGCCTGCCTGCTCGGCGCGACCGGCGACGTGCCCTGCGCTGCGCCGCTCACCCCCGCCTCCGGAGCCCGGGTCGTGGAGCGAGAGCCATCGGTGGGCGGCGACAGGCGGGCTGCCGGCGCGCCCGTGCCCGGTTCACCGCGGGCTCCGGGAGCCGTCTCCGCCGTGCGCGTCGCGCCGGCTGTGGCGGTGCCGGGGGGAGCTGGTGGACGAGGCTGGGCGCTGGGGGGAGGAGGCGTCCGGCCGCTCCCTGATCGGGGCGCGGCGACCTCGCTGGCCGGACGGCTCGTGACCAGGCGGCTACCCCCAGGGCGCGAACCGCCAGCGGCAGCGGCAGCGCCAGCGGCAGCGGCACCCGTGTCAGCTCCGGTGGCACCGGGTCTCGGCTGCCCGCTCGCCGACCCGTCAGGCTGCCCGAGCGGCGTCGAGGGGCTTGGGGCAACCGGCGCCGAGGGCGCGCTTCGAACCTCGGCGGCGAGGGGGGGCGTCGACGCGGCTGGCTGATCGACGCGGCTCGGCGCCCCGGACGACGATCGGTCACGTGGCCTGGGAGCTGGCGGCGAGCCGGCCGGCTCACCGACCACCGCGCCACCGGCTCCTTCGACGCCACCCAGGCCAGTGGCCACCGGCGTGCCCTGGCCGGTTGGGGGCAAGCTCGGCGCGGCCGACACCATGACCGGTGCCGGGGCAGGACCAGGCCGGGGTGTCGTGGGCGGGGGCTCGGGCGCTTCAGGCTGGAGCGAGCGGCGTAGGCCCTCGCGGTCCGCTTTGCGCCGGACCCGGTCGGCCTGCGCGTCCTCGATCGACGACGAGTGGCTCTTCACCCCGATCCCGAGCGCAATACAGAGGTCGAGGGCCTCCTTGTTGCTCAGGCCGAGCTCGCGAGCAAGCTCGTAGACGCGTATCTTCTTCGGCACCGGCTCCTACGATCCTTTTGCTCCGACACGGGCTGGGCCGACGTACCGACCCGGCATACCATCCTCGCACACTGCAGCACTGCCCTCGCTCGACGGGGCGGCGAACCCCGGCTGACCGCACAACTCCCAGCTGGCGCCCGGAGCCACCGGTGCCCGCAGCGCCCGACCCCATGCTCGGCGGCGCTCCGCCAGGACAAGGCACCGCCCGTCGTCACGGCACAACCACGCTCCGCGCCCAGGCTGGCGCTCCCCGGGACGCAAGCGACCGTCGTCGGTGGCCACTACGCGAACGAGCTCCGCGGGACCAGCCACCCGCCGGCAGCCCACACACGTCCGGCGCGGCGCTATGCCCCGCTCCCCACCGACGGCTCCTCGGCGACGGCGCCAGGTCCCGACGCTGGTGACGACATCGGCAGCGTCACCTCCGGGTCCGACGCTCGCCTCTGGCCTGACGGCGAGCCTTCGGCTGCCGGGGAAGCCGCCACCACATCGCTCGTCACCGGGATCTCACCCCCTGGGTCGCCTCCCCCTATCGGGCCACCACTCGGCGCCGGCGTCACCGCGCCGTCGCCTGCGCCCGGCGTCGCCGCACCTCGGTCCGCGCCGGCAGAGCCAGCGGGGGGAGCGCCGGGCACCTCGGCGACATCGGTAGTGGCTGCGGACCATTGGGCTGCCGACACGGCCTCACCCCCCTCGGCGGGCTGCCAGACCATCTCCCCGGCGGCATCTTGCACCCATTCGCCTTCGGCCCACTCCTCCGCGTAGCCGGCCTCTTCCTCGGCCAGCTGGGTCTCGCTCTTGATGTCGATACGCCATCCTGTCAGCCGAGCAGCCAACCGGGCGTTCTGCCCCTCTTTGCCGATGGCGAGCGACAGCTGGTAGTCGCTCACCACCACAGTCGCCACACCCGTAGCGTCGTCGAGACGCACCTCGCGCACCCGGGCCGGCTGCAAGGCAGCCTGGATGAGATCCACAGGGTCGTCCGCGAAGGGCACCACGTCGATGCGCTCACCACGCAGCTCGTTGGTGACCATCCGGACCCTCGAACCGCGTGCCCCGACGCAAGCCCCTACCGGATCCACGTTGGGGTCGTTCGACCATACGGCCAGCTTGGTGCGGTGCCCGGGCTCACGCGCCGCGGCCCGGATCTCCACCACCCCCGAGGAGATCTCCGGGACCTCCAGCTCGAAGAGCCGTTTGACCAGCCCGGGGTGGCTACGGCTGACCACGATCTGCGGCCCCTTGGTCGTCTTGCGGACCTCGACGATGTAGGCCTTCAGCCGGGCGCCGTGCTCGTAGCGCTCGTGGGGGACCTGCTCGGCCTGCGGGAGCAGCGCCTCCACCTTGCCCAGGTCGAGAAGGGTGTAGCGATTGTCGGTCTGCTGCACGATCCCGGTGACGATGTCACCCTCACGCCCGGCGTACTCCTCGTACTTGAGATCGCGCTCTGCTTCCCGGATGCGCTGCATGATGACCTGCTTGGCAGTCTGGGCGGCGATCCGGCCGAAGTCGGCGGGGGTGTCGTCCCACTCGCGTACCACGTCGCCGTTCTCGTCGAGCTCCTGGCCGTAGACCCGGATCTCGCCGGACTCCGGGTCGATGGTGACTACCGCCTCCTCCGCCGCGCCAGGACGGCGCTTGTAGGCGGCCACCAAGGCGTTGGCCAAGGCATCGAGCAGCGTGTCGACCGAGATGCCCTTGTTCCGGGCGATCTGTCCCAGCGCGTCGAGAAACTCGAAGTTGGTCTTGCTCATGACGTGGTCACCGTCTCCCTGTCGCTGCCGGTCGGGGTTCGCCGTCAGGTCGCCGAGGCGCCCCTCGGCGGCTTCCGCCGGTCGTCGGTCTGGGGGCCGGACCCCACGAGAACACCGTCCTGGCCCGGTCCACCTCCTCGTACGAAATCCGTCGTCCCCCGTCGGGCAACCCGGGACCGTCCACCACCACACCCGTCGCGTCTGCGACGAGCAGGCGTCCCTGCACCCGGCGCTCACCATCGGTGCCAGCCAGAGTACGGACCGAGACATCTCGGCCAACCGCCCGCCGAAAGTGCTCAGGCGTGCGCAGTGGGCGTTCCACACCAGGGCTCGACACCTCCAAGGTGTAGCGACCGGGAAAGGGGTCATGCTCGTCGAGCACGGACGAGACGGCGCGGGTAGCCTGGGCCAATTGGTCGAGGTCGGCCCCAGCAGGACCGTCGACCACCACCCGGACGATCCCTGGGCGCAGCTCCACCTCCACCAGCTCCAGCCCGGCAGCCGCGACGCAAGGCTCCACCAGGCGAGCGACGTCCTCTTCGGTCACGGTGGTCACCTCCTCGTCCTCGGCATCTTCGATCTATCGCCATCCTGAGCCAGCACCTCGGCTTCGCGCGCCGTGGCACCGGCCCCAGGGCCGTCACCGCGAGGTCGTCTTCCGATCAAAGCAGAAGCGTGGGCTGCCCGCCCACGCTTCTCGGACCACTACACCTCGTCGAACGGCCTTCGAAGTATACCCATTCACCCTCGTCGCCGGGGCACGGCCGGCCCGGCGGTGGTCCGCCGACGTACGCTTCCCACGTCGGCCGGCTGCTGCGGCCGCCACGACGGCGCCGGTGCCAGGATCCTGCCGGCGCCCTAGCATCCACCCGATATGACACCCGCCGCCGCTGTCCTCACCCCACGTGCCGACGACTTCCCCCGGTGGTACCAAGACGTCGTCGCCAAGGCGCAGCTGGCCGAGAACGGCCCGGTGCGCGGCACCATGGTCATCCGTCCCTACGGGTACGCCATCTGGGAGCTGCTCCAGGCCGAGCTCGACCGGCGGATCAAAGCGCTCGGCGCCCACAACGCCTACTTCCCCCTGTTCATCCCCGAGTCGTACCTCCGCCGCGAGGCCGAGCACGTCGAAGGGTTCAGCCCTGAGCTGGCCGTGGTGACCCACGGAGGCGGCAAGGAGCTCGAGGAGCCAGTGGTGGTGCGCCCGACCAGCGAGACCATCGTGAACGCCTCGTTCGCCCGTTGGATCCAAAGCCACCGCGACCTGCCCATGCTCATCAACCAGTGGGCCAACGTGGTGCGCTGGGAGCTGCGACCCCGACTGTTCCTGCGCACCACCGAGTTCCTCTGGCAGGAGGGGCACACGGCCCATGCCACTGACGCCGAAGCCCACGAGCTGGCCCGGCGCGTGCTGGAGGAGGTCTATCTCGACACCATGCGGTCGGTCATGGCCATCCCGGTGCTCACAGGCCGCAAGACCGACGGCGAGCGCTTCGCCGGAGCCACCACCACCTGGACCTGCGAGGGCATGATGGGAGACGGCAAGGCGCTGCAGATGGCCACCAGCCACGAGCTGGGCCAGAACTTCGCTCGCCCCTTCGACATCACCTTCTCCGACGAGACGGGCGCCTCGGCCTTCGTCTGGCAGACGTCGTGGGGCGCCTCTACCCGGCTGGTGGGGGGGCTCATCATGGCCCACGGCGACGACCGAGGGCTGCGGCTCCCTCCCCGCCTGGCCCCGGTACAGGTCGTGGTGCTCGTCGCCCGGGCCGACCCCGCAGTGCTCGCCGAAGCCCGACGCCTGGCAAGCTCGCTCGGCGCGGCTGGCCTCCGCACCCAGGTGGACGACCGGACCGACGTCTCCTTCGGGCGGCGGGTGGTGGACTGGGAGATCAAAGGTGCCCCGGTCCGCCTGGAGATCGGACCCCGCGACCTCGCCGAAGGGCAAGCTGTGCTGGTGCGGCGCGACGCCGAGGGCAAGGAGCCGGTCAGCCTCGACGCCGCCGTGGGCACCGTCACGAGGATGCTCGACGACATCCACGCCAGCTTGCTGGCCGCAGCCGATCGCAGACGCCGGCACGACACCCACGAGGTCGACACCATCGCCGACGCCGTGGAGGCGTCCGCCGGCGGGTTCGCCGTCCTCCCGGCGCTCGCCGTAGACGGCGGCGGCGAGCGCGACCTGAACGCTGCAGGCGTGTCGGTGCGCTGCCTCCAGCGGCGCGACGGCTCGCTCCCCGAGCGCGGCGACCCAGTGACCGAGCTGGTGGCGGTGGTGGCCCGGGCCTACTGAGCCCACACACGGCCGTCAGCTGCGAACATCAGCCGTGCTCTTGACGTCGGCTGCGGCTCCTGGTGCGGCGCCTGTGTCGGCAGCCGGCACATCGCGCGCTCTCGGCTACCTCCGCCGACAGCCCTCGGGCTCCTGCGCCGGACGCACCTCTTTCTTCTCTGCCCCGGCCCCACCGTCGCCGTCGACGAGCCGGCCCGCGGGCCGTGGCTCTACCTGGCGTCGTCTCCTTCGCCAGGCCCACCGGCTCGCTGCCCCGAGGCGACCGCACGACGGATGTGGTCGATGCGCTCGCCGGTGTGGTTCACGTCGGTTCCCTTGCGCTCGAGCAGAGCCCGCCGGTCGGCTTCTGCTGCGGCCTCGGCCCCGACGTCGGCCGCAGCGAGCCGGGCCTCTATCCCTTCGGCCACCAGCTTCTCCGCCTCGTCGACCAGGGCGGAGACCATGTCCTGCTCCTGGACCACCCGGACGATCTTCCCCTTGATGAACAGGTGACCTTTGTGGCGGCCCGCCGCGATCCCGATATCGGCCTCGCGTGCCTCACCCGGCCCGTTCACCACGCAACCCATCACAGCCACCTGCAGCGGCAGGTTCCGCTCCTCGAGCGCCCGTTGGGCAGCAGCGGCCACCCCGATGACGTCGATCTCGGCTCGGCCACAGCTCGGGCACGCGATCAGGTCGAGCCCCTTGCGCTCGCGCAGACCCAGCGCCTCGAGCAGCTGCCGGCCAGCACGGGCTTCTTCCACCGGATCCGCGGTCAGCGAGTACCGCAAGGTGTCCCCGATCCCTTCGGCCAGCAAGGTGGCAATGCCGGCAGTCGCCTTGATCAGCCCGGCGGGCGGCGGCCCCGCTTCTGTGACACCGAGGTGCAGGGGATGATCGAAGGTCTCCGACGCCAGCCGGTAGGCGGCGATCATGAGCGGGACCGACGAGGCCTTGACCGAGATCTTGACGTCCTCGAATCCCACGTCGGCGAACAGGGCCAGCTCCATGCGAGCCGACTCCACCAGCGCCTCGGGGGTGGCCCCGCCGAAACGCTTGTAGAGCTCAGGGTGCAGTGACCCCGCGTTGACCCCGATGCGGATAGGCACACCGCGATCACGTGCTTCGGCGGCTACCTGCTTGATCTCGGCCTCCTTGCGGAGGTTCCCCGGGTTCAGCCGCAGCCCTTGGACCCCGGCCTCCAAGGCGGCCAGCGCCATCTCGTGGTGGAAGTGGATGTCGGCCACGATGGGCACCGGCGAGCGCGGCACGATGTGGGCGAGTCCCTCGGCTGCCTCCTCCTCGTTGCACGTGCAGCGCACGATGTCCGCACCGGCTGCTGCCAGGGCGTAGATCTGGGCCAGGGTGCCCTCGACGTCGGCGGTCTTCGTCGTGGTCATCGACTGCACCGACACCGGGGCGCCCGCCCCGATGGGCACGCTGCCGATGTGGATCCGGCGGGTGGGTCGACGTTCGGCCATCGACACGGCAGGCCGGCTCATGGGCATCTCCTCGATCGCACCCCCTTATCTTGGCGCGCCGGCGGGCTCGCCGTGGATGCAGGCCGCCTGGCGGGTGCTCAGCGGAACGGATTGGCCACCGGGTGCACGATGTCCAAGAACATCGCCGATCCCACGAACACCACCAAGAACAGGATGAACGCGTAGGCCACCGGGGTGAGCTTGGCCACATCTGCGTGGTACGGCCGGCCGCGACGGCTGCGGATCCGCTCGTAGGTGGCGACCAGGACGTGCCCGCCGTCGAGGGGAAGCATGGGCACCAGGTTGACGATGCCGACGAAGACGTCGATGGACACCAGGACCAGGATCAGGTCACCGGGTCCGGCTCGAGCCCCCTGCGTCGCGGTGCGAACAGCCCCGTAGATCGACTCCGGCCGGGTTCCGGCCCGCGCCGCCTGCTCGGCCTTCTTCGCATTGCCCAGCTCGGAGAAGAACGACACCAGCCCGTGGACCGAGAAGGTGGTGGCGATGGCCGACAGCGACTCGCCGGTCACCCGGCCGAGATCGACGGCGGCGCTCCCCACGGCGCGCAGCGGGTCGACGGTCTGGACCGGTCCCTGGGCGGCGATCTCCACCCCGATCCTGCCCTCCACCACGGTACGCGACGGGTCGGTGGGTACAGGCACCGCCGTAGGCTGGGGGGTGACCTCCAGGGTCCGGTCCACTCCGTGGCGCCTGACCAGCACGGCCACTCGCTGGCCGGCCCTGCTGCCGATCGCCCGGATCACGTCGCTCTCGGTCGGGGTCGGGTGGCCGTCGACCCGGAGCACCACGTCGCCGGGTCGGAACCCCGCGGCCTTCGCCGGGTCGACGCCGTGGGCCACGGGGACCAGGCCGACCACGCTCACCACGTTCGGCTGGGGTACTCCGATGAAGACGAGCAGACCCCACAGCATGAGGAAGCCCATCACGAAGTGCATGAACGACCCGGCCACCGCCACCATCAGGCGGTTGTGGTAGGGCTGCTGGCGATAGGTGCGCGCCTCGTCGGCGGGATCCACCTCTTCCAGGTTGCTCATGCCGACGATCTTCACGTAGCCGCCGGCCGGGATGGCCTTCACGCCGTACTCGGTCTCACCTCGGCGGATGGACCACAGACGGGGTCCGAACCCCAAGAAGTACTCGGTCACCTTCATGTGGCTCCACTTGGCCGTCAGAAAGTGCCCCAGCTCGTGGAGCATGATCATGACGACGAGGGCCAGGATCACCACCAGCAAGCTCGTGAGATGGAACGCGACCGCAGCAGCCACCACCGCTGCCACCACGACCAGCAGGCGCACCAGAGCGGCCCAGTTCCCGCTCCGGGTGGGGGGTGCCGCGTGTCCGGTACCTGCGCTTGCGCCCGCGCCGGATGCTGCTGGGTCGGCCGAGGACCGGGGGGATCCGGCGACCGAAGCCGATGCGCCCGTCGCTCGGCTCATGCGGCGCGCTCCTGCTCGGTGACGATCTGCCGGGCCAGGCGCCGAGCGCGGCTGTCTGCGTCGACTACCTCTTCCACGGTCGTGGGGACAGCCGCCTCGTAGCGTTCCAGGGTGCCGGCCACGACGTCGGCGATGGCTCCCCAGGCGATCCGCTCGCCGAGGAACGCCTCGACGGCTACCTCGTTCGCGGCATTCAGCCACGCTGGAGCCGACCCGCCGGCACGACCTGCTGCCTCGGCCAACGCCAGGCAGCGAAAGACGGATCGATCCGGCAGCTCGAAGTCGAGCCGGGACAGTGCGGACCAGTCGATGGCCCCGAACGGGACCGGCAGGCGATCGGGATAGCCCAGCGCGTAGCCGATGGGCAGCCGCATGTCTGGCATGGACAGCTGGGCGATGGTGGAGCCGTCGCACATCTCCACCATCGAGTGCACCACGGACTGGGGGTGCACCACCACCTCGATCCGGTCGTACTCGACACCGAACAGCTCGTGCGCCTCGATCACCTCGAGCCCTTTGTTCATGAGCGTCGACGAGTCGATGGTGTTCTGCGGGCCCATCTGCCAAGTGGGATGGGCCAATGCGTCGCCCACGCCGACCGACCGCAGCTCGTCGGCACGGCACCCGCGAAACGGCCCGCCTGACGCGGTGAGCACCAGACGCGCCACCTCGCCGTCGGTCGCGCTGCGCAAGCACTGGTGCAGCGCACAGTGCTCGGAGTCCACGGGCACGATCGTGCCCCCACTCGCCCGGCGCACCGCTTGGACCACCGGCGCCCCGGCAATGAGCGACTGCTTGTTCGCCAGGGCCAACCGGCGTCCGGCCCGCAGCGCCGCCACCGTGACCGGTAAGCCGGCGAAGCCGACCACCGCGTTGACCACCACCTCGGCGCTGGCTGCCACCTGGCTCAGCCCTTCCGCGCCCGCCAGCACCGCCGTCCCCGATGGCACCCGGCTGGCGACTTCCCCGGCCAGCGCCGGATCGCCTACAGCCACCATGGCGGGACGAAGCAGGTTCGCCTGGGCCACCAGGTCTTCCACCGCTCGGTACGCCCCCAAGCCCACCACGACGAACCGGTCCGGGGATCGCCGGACCACGTCGATGGTCTGGGTGCCGATCGACCCGGTGGAGCCCAAGATGGCCACGGTGCGCATCTGCGGTGCAGTGCTCATCCGAGGTGCAGGGCTCCTCTGCGGTGCAAGGCTCATCTGCGGTGCAGGGCTCATCTGCGGTGCAGTGCTCATCCGAGGTGCAGTGCTCGGACGAGGTAGAACGTCGCCGGCAAGAGGAACAAAAGGCC
>JAKAQW010000178.1 GCA_021819525.1 Actinomycetes bacterium | reverse complement strand
CCGCCGGCGAGCCGCGTCGCGGGCGGCCGCGCCGATGTACTCGGCGGCATCCTTGGACCACCGGCCCTGCAGGGGCCCTACCCGCCAGCGGCCGTCGGCGCGGACGACGGCCGCGGCGGCGATGCCGGCAAGGGCGCGGGCGACGGCGTCCTCGCCCGCCGGTCCCCCGGCGGCGGAGACGAGCCCGTCCACCCCGGGTCCGTCCCGTCCGGTGCCCACCGCGCTGTCGGTGCCGACGTGGCCGTCCGTGCCGGTGCCGGTGCCGGTGCCGGTGCCCACCCGAGCGTCAGCGCCAGGGGCGTCAGCGGCGCCGCGGATCCAGGTGTCGAGAGTGGTGGCATCGAGGAGGTCGCCGTCGGGGGCGACGAGGGCGTCGAGCAGACCGGAAGCCTCGAGGGCCGCCTCGAGACCGGCCCGGCCCGCGGCGTCGAGGTCGGGGGCGAAGTCGACGCACGCCCAGAGGGGGGCGTGGCCGTCGGGGCGCGTGGCGGGGCGTCCGGGCCGGGCCGGGGGCGCGTCGTCGGCCTCGGCGGCGACGCGGGTGCGCTCGTCCTCGGCCGCGGCGCGCCGCTCCGAAGCCCCGGTGATGGCGGCCGCCAGCCGCCGGCGCTCGGCGTGCAGGTGCTCCCGCCCGGGGGCGAGGAACGGCCCGGCACCGGGCCGCCGGCCGGCGAGGACGGCGTCGACCACTTCGGGCTCGGTGCCGCCGGGCAGCAGGATGTGCCAGGTGCCGGCCCAGTCGAGCACGGCCTGGAGGAGGTCGGCGCCGGCGGCCTCGAGCGCCCCGGTCGCCGTCTGGTGCTTCTCGCTGGCGGCGTCGAGCCCGGCGTCGGCTGCGGTCCGCTCGGCCTCGGCGCCGCGGATGCGGGCCAGGGCGACATCGGCGGCGGCTCCCGCCCGGCGCAGGGCAGCAAGCAGCTCCAAGCGGCGGCCGGTCGCGTCGCTGAGAGCGGTGCGGGCGCGCCGGGGCTCGGCCGCCAGCTGCTCGCCGTGGAGCTGGTGCTCGGTGGCCAGGCCGGCGCCGGATGCGAGCGGGAGGATGGCGCCCGCCGCCTCCTCGTACTGCCGGGTCGCCGCTGCGGCGGCGGCCGAGGCGCTCGTGGACTCCCGGGTCGCCGCATCGGCTCGTTCGCGGTCCGCGGCGGCCCGGGCCGACTGGCGCGAGGCCTCGTCCGCCGCGGCGCGTGCCATCTCTTCGACGGCATGCAAGGCGTGCACCTTGGAGAGGTCGAGGCCTCGCAGCTGCCCCTCCAGCCGATGGGCGGCGTCGGCCAGCTCTGCCCGCCGGGCGTCGATCCGCTCGAGGGTGACCAGGGCGACGTCCCGGGCTTCCCGCTGGCGGCGCTCGGTCTCGGTGACCTTGTCGAACTGGGTGTTCGCGCTGCGCACGGCATCGGACCGGCGCCTGGTCTGGAGGCGCGCGTGGGCCCGGTAGTGGTCCAGGAAGCGGTGCAGCTCGCCGGAGGCGGCCTCCAGGCGCTCGATCTCCGCGGTGTCCTCGTCGAGGCGGGCGAACGCCTGTGCCAGCGACTCCATCCGCGAGCGCTCGAGCGGCGGCAGGGCCTCGCTCAGGTACTCGCGCAGGCGGGCCAGGTCGAGCTTCTCGGACAGCTTGGGCCGGCGCAGCTGCAGCAGCAGGTGGAGGAGCGACTCGTAGCGGTCGGGGCCGAGGTCGAAGAGGGCGTGGTCCACGGCCGCCCGGTGGTCTCGCACCGTCCGGGAGAAGACGCTGCCGTCCGGCATGGCCTCGCGCAGCCGCTCGGCGGTGAGCGGGATGCCGCCCGGCGCCAGTTCCAGGTGGAGCCCGATCCGCCCGGGCGTGACGGCGAACCAGGTCTCGACCTTGCGGGTCGAACGCTGCCCCCGCATCCCGACCAGGCAGGTGACGAACCGCTCGACCCCCTCGTCGTCGACCCGGCCGAACTCGACCCACACGTACCCGGTGGCGGTGGAGCGCTCGTCGTCGAATTCGACGAGGTTCCAGTACATGGTCTTGATGCGGCCACCGAAGGGGTCGAGGCGTTCGGGGCGGGTGTCCCCGTCGAGCACGAACGGCAGCAGCACCTCGAGCGCCTTGGACTTGCCCGCCGTGTTCTGTCCCCGCAGGATGAGGCGGCCGCCCTCGAACCAGAGCTCCTGGTCGTCGTACTCCCAGACGTTGCGGATCCCCGCGCGCAGGGGTCGCATCCGACCCGGCTCGGGACGGGGCAAGAGCGGTCCGGTCGGCAGGCGTTCGATGACGGCGTTCACGCGTCGGCCTCCTGCTGGCGGTGGGGGGGTGTGACGATGCTCATCTGCACGCCGCCGCCCGTCGGGATGCCGGCGCCCCCCGTCGAGACGGCGCTGCCCGGGGCGGCGGCGTAGCGGGCGGCGGCCGGCCGGGCGACGATGCCGTCCTCCCAGCGCGCGACCAGGCGTGCCGCCGTGAGGATCCCGACGGCCTCGGTGGCGAGCAGGTCGGCGCCGACGGCGGTGCCGGTGCCCTGCTTCCAGGCGCCAGCGTACTCGGCGGCGAGGCCCCGGGTGAAGGCGGTCACCTCCGGCCACCGCCAGACGGCGGGCTCGCCTCGGGACTGGCGGCCCCGCAGCTCGTCGCAGAGCCGGAGGGCGGTGGTGTTGGCGGCGCCGTAGTCCGGCCATCGCAGGTCGGTCAGCTCGCCGGTCTCGTCGACGGCCACCCAGCCCTCGGCCCGCACCTCCAGCGTGAGACCGACCTTGTCGGCGAGGAGGCGTTCGAGGCGGCCGCGCTGGGAGCGGAGGTACTCCCGCTCGTCGTCGGTGAGATCGTCGTCGTAGACGACGGGCTGCTCGACCAGGGCCCTGGTGACCCGGTGGCGGCGCCGGCGGACGCGGCCGTCCTCGGTGTCGGGATAGGCCTCCCGGGCGACGTCCTCGGGGCCGGCGGCCAGCGACGGGGGCTGGGGGGCGGTGGGCAGCAGCGCCAGCCGCTCCCGGTCGATGCGGTACAGGGCGTCGCCGCCGGGGTCGCCGCGCGCGAAGCGCTCCTCGTCGCCGTCGGCCAGCTCCAGCACCCCGAGGTCGACGGCGGCCTGCACTGCCTGGATGAACACCCGGCGGTCGGCGGCGACGTCGCTCCGCCATGCCAGGCCGTCGACCCCGGCTGCCCGCAGGCTCACGTCCTCGAAGAGCCGGGCCAGGGTGGTGCGCTCCCCGGCGCTCTCGGCGGAGGCCAGCACGAGGCAGGTGAGGGCGTAGCGCGGCCCATCGAACGGCCGCCCCGCCCGGGTGGCCAGCCCTCGCGGCTCGTGGCCCGGTCCGGGCAGCTTGGCGAGGCGCACGACGCCGGCTCGGGAGGCGTCGAGGCGGTAGCCGAGCTCGTCGGCGAAGAAGCGGGTGAGCTCACCGCGGTGCCGGCGGACGAGGGCGACGGTCGGATGGTCGCCGCTGACGATCGGCTCGGCGAGGGCGGCCCGGACCGCCCGGCGCAGCCCGCCGTCGCTGTCGATCATGCCTGGGCCTGCCGGCGGTCGGTGCCGGCGAGGTCGACCGCGAGCCACTGGTCCGCGCAGCGCAGCGTGCCGAATGGCGTCACGATCCGCGCCTCTCCTGCGGCCTCGGGGGACGGCCGGAGCGTCACCGTGCCGAGGGGGATCGGCGCCGTGCGGGCGCCGTGCGAGCCGGGACGGGCCCCGAGCGCGGCGGCGAGCACCTCCAGGAATTGGGCGAGCTCGTCGCCGTCGAGGTCCCCCAGCTCCGACAAGCGGGTCGGGGTACGGGCGGCGAGGCGGGCCATCGCCTGCTCCATGCGGCGGCGCTCGGCCCGCAACCGCAGCAGGCCGGCGGCCTTGGCGGCCGAGTAGTCGGCTGCCCGGCCCACCCGGCCCGGCGATGCCCGAGTGCCTGTCGCCCGCAACCGGGGAGCCACCTCCGCGGGGATGGCCTCGGCGAAGCTGCGGCCACGCTCCTCGGCCTCGTCGCCGGCCCGCTCGGTGAAGTGCCGGGCCGGGTACAAGCCGAACGCCTGGTCCCACAACAAACCTGCGTCGGTGACGGCGTCGGTGACGGCGAACCAGCAGGCCAGCTGCGTGAAGTCGGCTTCCCGGGTCACGCGCCGCAGGTGGCGCTCGTTGAGCCGGTCGAGGGCGGCGAGGATCCGGTTGATGGCTTCCAGCATCGCCATGCGCAGGGATGCCACGATCGGCTCGGTGTCGCAGCTTCGGACGAACCAAGCCCGTACCCCGGCCCACCGCTCGGCGAAGCCGCGCTCGAGGGTGTCCTCCTCCCCTGCGACGGTGGGGGTCGTATCTGCCTGGGCGGCGATCTCGAGCAGCCGGGGCATGTCGGCGTCGAGATCGGAGATCAGCGCGGCGATGGCTGGCACCGCCTCGGCGAGGTGGCCCACGAACTCGTCGAGATAGACGAACACCGCTCGCTTGTAGCTGACGAAGCGCTCGTCGTCGGCAGCGATGGTCGAGGTCTCGACCGCCAGGTCCTGCATGTAGCGAGCGGCGTTAGCGGCCAAGGTGGCAAAGGTGGCGAACAGGTCGATGAGCGCGTTGTACAAGCGCGCCGCGTCCGGCTCGGCATGGGCGCCCTCGGCGCGGATTGCCTCCAGGCGCTCCGCGATGCCGGGCAGCAGCACGGCCGACAGCCTCCCGGTGTCCAACCCCGCCCGCCGGACCGCGCGCACGCCCTCGTGAGCGGCGACACCCGCCTCGGTCAGCTGGTACAAGAACCGCTTGGCGTAGAACTGGTCCAGGGTGTCCGGAGCGGCGGTGTCGTAGAACTTGGTGACATTGCCCCAGGTGGCCAGCACCTCGAGGGCGTCGGCCACCTCGGTGGGGTGGGCGCCGCCGACCAGGTCACGCGCGACCTCGGCAGGGCGCAGCTGCAGCACGAAGCGCTCCTTCGCCTCCATCAGGGCGTCGACGATCGCCACGTAGAGCCGGGCCTTGTCGGCAACCACGTAGGCGAAGACTCGCAGGTCCGGATCCGTGCTCTGTTCCACCGCCTCGTTTGTAGTCGACGGGTGTGACAGGCGCGTAGCAGAGCGTCTTTCGGGAGCGACCATCGAGGCGGCTCCGCGATCGAGTTGGGCGACCGCCCGGGCGGCTGCGGCCAGCAGCGCCGTGACCAGCGGGTCCGTGGGGTCCGGAGCCCGAGCCACTCGATGGTCGTGAACCCCGCCACCAGTTGGTCCGGCTCTTCGCGCACCGCGTCGGTAGGCGGTGCGGAAGGCAGCCTCCCGTGGACGACGACGCTGACGGACTTGACGCCAACCCGCCCGCCACTGGTGAGCCGGGTGTCGGCGCGAGAGAGCGCTACGCGATGCCGGCACCGCCTCCGATCCGGTCACCGAGCCGAAGCAAGGTCCACGCCACCCAGCGGCGGCGCAGCGTGATCCTGGTGACTTGACACAACGTTACTGACCTGTCAGTGTAACAAGGTGAGCGCATCCGATCTCACCCACGCGCGGCTGCTCGAAAGCGCCACCGAGCTGTTCTACGCGCAGGGCATCGCTGCGACGGGGGTGGACAAGGTCGTGGCCCGCGCGGGGGTGTCCAAGCCGACGCTCTACGCGCACTTCCGCTCCAAGGACGAGCTCGTTGCCGCGGTGCTCGAACGGCGCCACGGCGAGCGGGTGGCGACACTCGACGCGTGGGTGCGGGCCCACGCGGACAGCCCACGCGAGCGCCTCCTCGCAGTCTTCGACTGGCTGGCGACCTGGCACGCGAGCGGCGAGGGGGAACGCGGGTGCGCGTTCGTGAACGCGGCTGCCGAGGTTGCCGGCCCGGACCACCCGGCTCGGGAGGTGGCCCGTCGCCACAAGCGCTGGATGCGCGAGTACCTGGCCGGGCTCGCCGACGAAGCCGGGTTCTGCGATCCGAAGCGTCTGGGCTCGGATCTGATGCTCCTCGTCGACGGCGCGAACGCCCGGGTGACCGTCGACGGCGACCTCGATGCGGCGACAGACGCGCGGCGCCTGGCCGCGATGGTCCTCGACGCGCACCAGCCCCAGTGCGCATGAGCGCGCCCAGCCCACCGGCTCCGCGGTCATCGGCGGTCAGGAGCCCGGGGCCTCGCCGAGGCCTTGGCACCGCGCTGGGCTTGGCGCTCGGGCCTGCGGTCGCGATCGGCCTGGCTCGCTTCGCGTATGCCTTGCTGCTCCCCTCGATGCGCGCGGATCTGCACTGGTCGTTCGCCACCGCTGGGGCGATGAACACCGCGAACGCCCTCGGGTACCTGGCCGGGGCGCTACTGGCAGCACTCGCCGCGCGTCGTTACGGGACCCGGCGGGTCTTCGTCGCCGGTCTCGGGGTCACCGTGCTCGCGCTGCTCGCAACGAGCGCTACCGTGAACACGGTGGCACTGGTCGCCTTGCGCGCGGTCGCCGGGGCCTCCGGCGCGATCGCCTTCATCGCCGGTGCCGGGATCGTCGCTGCTGCCGCGTCGGCGATCTCGCCTCACCGGGCAGCCACGTTGCTCGGCATCTACTTCGCCGGAGGGGGGGCGGCGATCGTCGCGTCGGGTCTTGGGATCCCGTACCTGCTTGGCGCCACGAGCCTCGCAGACGGCTGGCGATGGGGATGGGTGCTGCTCGCGGGGCTCGGCGCAGTGGCCTTCGGGGTCGCGACCCCTGTGGCTCTAGCCAGCGCCGAGCCACCTCCAGCGCCTGTCGCCGACAGGCGCTGGCCGGCGCGGCACCTCGGAGCGGTCCTCGTCTCCTACGGCCTCTTCGGGGCCGGCTACATCGCCTACATGACCTTCATCGTCGCGTTCCTGAAAGGCCGCGGCACGGGTCCTGGGGGGATCACCGCCTTCTGGGTCGTGCTCGGCTTGGCCTCGATCGCCGGTGCGTTCATCTGGGCGCGGCCGATCGCGAGGCTGCGTGGGGGGCGCGGGCCCGCAGTGGTGCTCGCCGTGCTCGGCGCCGGGGCGCTGCTGCCGCTCGTGTCCCGATCACCGGAGGCCGCTATGGGATCGGCGCTTCTGTTCGGGGGGTCGTTCCTGTCGGTTGTCACCGCGGTCACCGCAGTCGCCCGCCGGTCGCTCGAGCCGCACCACTGGACCCCGGCGATCGCAGGGCTGACGGTCGCTTTCGCTGTGGGCCAGTGCCTTGGCCCCGTGCTCGCCGGCGTGCTCTCGGACGGACCAGGGGGCCTGAGCGTCGGGCTCGCCCTGTCGGTAGGCGTGCTCCTTGCCGGGGCGGTTGTCGCTCTCACCCAGCGCCACCGTGAGACACCCGGCTGCTTCGCAGCTGGCGCAGCTGGCCCGCCGACCGCGATCTGAGCAGAGGAGCGCATGTTTCATTAGTTGTG
>JAKAQW010000177.1 GCA_021819525.1 Actinomycetes bacterium | reverse complement strand
AGTATCGGCCATTCCCGCTCGAAAGATAAATGATTTGCCGAAGAAGTACCTGGCCCTGTCAGTCGTCGAGCGCCCCACACAGCCGCGCCGAGCAGGGACCTGAGCCGAGAGAACATGCTCGGGCACATGAGCTACATCATCGAGCTCTTCGGCGGACAGCAGGGACAGGCTCCCGTCGTTGGCGACCGCCCCCAGGTACGGGGTGGTCGGGAGAGGCTACGAGGTGCTCCAGAACAAAGAAGTTCCTCTGTGTAGCAGACCGCTACGCAGCGGCCTGCGCCACCTATGCAGACCGGCTGGCTACCCTCCGCCTCGCTCGGGACGCTCCGACGGATCGGCGGCACAGCGGCGATCTGCGACGGAGCATGCGGTTCGCGGTCCGACGGGCGCGACGGGGAAGCAGCAGGAGAACCGGCCGAGGCGACCGGCGCGACGCCTGGGACACTGGGACCGTGACCGACGACCCTCTCGAGCTCATCTCCGTGGATCCGGCGGTCTGTCACGGCCAGCCGTGCGTCAGGGGCACCCGGGTCCTGGTGACTGTGGTGCTCGACGCGCTCGCTGCCGGTCTCGACACCGACGAGATCCTCGGCCACTACCCGACCCTCACCGCCGAGGGGGTCCGCGCAGCGGCCGCTTACGGCTCCTGGCTGGCCAAACAAGAGATCTGGCCGCTCACCTCCACCAGGTGAGGCTCGAGCTCGACGAGAACATCACGGCGCTGCCAAAAAAGCCGCTGGTCGCGTTCGGCCATGAGGTGGATACCGTGGCTGACGAGCAGCTCACGGGCCGACCCGACCCCGACGTGCTCGTCGCTGCGCCCACCGACCAGCGAACCCTGGTCACCTTCGACCTCGGTTTCGGTGATCCTCGTACCTACCCGCCCCGCTCACATCGCGGCGTGATCCTGCTACGGCTACGCGATCAACAGCCCGCCAACGTCATCTCGGTCATCCAGCGGTTGGCGGAGCACCATAGCCTCGACGACCTCGCCGGTAGTGTGGTCGTCGTCACCGAAGACCTGATCCGGATCCGCCGCTTGGCCGCCTGGTACAGCTTGTCCTGAAGATCACGGACCTTGTCGAGGGTGGTGTTAGCCATCGGCATTCACCGGTCTCTCCTTCCATCGCAAGCATGTGATGCAGCCGGGGTCCTTCCCTCCGGCCGGGTTGTGTTGTCCACGGCCATCATCGGTAGTACGACCCCATCCGACGCCGTGCTGGCTCGATGCGACTTCCCGTTTGGCCGGTTATACGCACCGGCTGCTCCTGGCGATCGCTCCGCCAGGGCCAGCGACGGCCTCCCCAGTTCCCGTGCCTGCTCTCTGGCCATCCCGCTCCCCCTACCCCGAGGAGTTCCTCGGCGCCTGCGCTTCCAGGTCTTCGGCGCCTTCCATGGCCTTCGCCGTGATTTCAGCGGCTCGGCACTCTCTTGTCCCCTTTCAGGGCTAGCCTCACGAGGCTGCAGGATTCGCTTGATGCTACGGGCTGGTCAGTTGCTCCCCCCAAAGGGGCTTTCGACGCCGGGCTTCGACACCAGGCGTTTCCCCCTGACGCCGCCAGCCTGCTACCGGGCCTCCTGGCAGCTACCCGGACCGGACTTGCACCGGCAAGCAGGCACGAGCTTGTCGACGTGGGTCATCTCGAGTGCATCGCCTGCTTTCATCGGTAACCGTAGCCCACGCCTGCTGGGCACACGAAGGTTCCGCTGGCACAAGGGGCAACTCCGAGGATTGCCCGAACGAGTACGCGACGGATGGTCACAGATCCCGTTGCGCGGCCGACCCGGCTGTCGCTTCGTCACACCGGCACCAGGTCGACGTGGACGCCAGCGGCTTCGGCCAAGGTCCTGAGGTCGCCGGGGTCGGAGGTCAAGATGTCGTCTCCGTCCACAGCAAGACAAACAAGAGCGGCATCTACGACATCCTCAGCCCTGCTACGGCCCAGGAGCACGCCCGCCTTCTTGCCTAGCTCCTCGTCTAGTGCCCTCACGTCGACGCC
Organism: Actinomycetes bacterium; assembly: GCA_021819525.1. Lineage (GTDB taxonomy): Bacteria > Actinomycetota > Acidimicrobiia > Acidimicrobiales > UBA8190 > JAKAQW01. The sequence goes on along the minus strand of JAKAQW010000177.1, from coordinate 5,289 downwards.
GGCCAGTAGGCGTGCCACCTCGGCCTGACGGCCCGACCCACCGCGCCAGATCTGGGCCACGACGCCACCGTGGCTGAGGGGCGAGCGTTGGGCCAGGCGTTCGCGTTTCACCAGTGCGGCGATGTCCCGGTCACCGCGCTCGACCGCAAGGAAGGCTCCAGCGTCGAGGAGCAGGCTCACGCCACCCCGCGATACGATTTGGTCTTCTTGGCTTCGGTCTTCTTGGCTGGCGCTGACCGAACGACCGTGGCCCGTGACCGGGTCCGGCGCACCACGTCGTCGATCTCGGACTCGGTAATCGCTCCGTGCTCTGCCTCATAGGCGGCCAGGAAGGAGTCGAGGGCTTGCATGCGCCGATCGTGCTCGGCTTTCAGCCGCAGGGCGTCGTTGACCCAAGCGCTGATGGTGCTGGCCCGCCCCTCGTCCACGGCCGACTGTGCGGCTCGGAGAAGGTCGGCATCGACGGAGGCCGAAAGTCGCTGCTTTCCTGTCATACGGATATACTACACTACTGCCAACTTAGTAGGAGAGGACGGGACGTGGCCTTGGCCAGCTACCCTGCCTGCTTGCGTATTGCCCGGCGGGCCGGATGGCGGGCAGATCAACCGTTCTTGGCCTGTGACGATGATCGCTGCAGGATCCTGCACGCGAGGCCGATTGCTTGACCGTTGGGCGTGGTCCTGCGCCCGACGTCGGAGCAGCTCGCGACAGGTGTGAGAGTCCACCAAACGGTCGATTACGTGACACCCTTGGTTCGTGCTCGAATGTGACCTTCAGCGGTAAGTGGCGGGGTTCTGACAGCGCTATGTGGCGCGACCACTGTCACCCGCCACGGCACCGGGGACGGCGGCGTGCTTCCTCGCGCTCGGCTCCCAGGGGGCCACCGGTGTGAGCTCCTCGGCCCTGAAGAGCCGAGCTTTCCGGCGCGGCTCCGGCGAACCTCAGCCGCCTCAGCGCCCAGGCATCGCGATGACCAGCCCGCTGTGCCGGCAAGCATCGACGAGGCGAGTGTCATAGGCGACGACCAGGTCGACGTCGAGGAGGATGGCGGTAGCGAGATGGATGGCGTCGAGCGTGCGCAGGCGAGGTGGAGCGACGCGCCGGGCGAGGCCGACGACGTCTCCGGTGACCAGTCGCTCGGCCACACCAGACAGCGCGCTGTCGACAGCCTCGTTCACGTCGTCGTCGGACCACGAGGCGCCCTCGGCCCGGGTCCGCAGGGCTCGACTGACCTCGATCCAGGCCAGCGAGGAAGAGAGGAGCACTGCGTCGTCGGCGACGTAGCGGTCCAAGGCGGTCTCCAAGTCCTCGGACTCCTCTTCCTCCACGGACCGCTTGATGAGGGCACTGCTGTCGACGTAGACACGCACCTCAGATCCGGTCGCCTCGGTCGAGGAGATCGGCGCTGGTGGTTCCCGCCGGGAGGGTCAGGCGGGTCGCAGCCCTACGGTGCGGCGTCCGCGGTGGTCGGACAGTGCCCGTGGCGACCAGCGCACCGAGGTCGCTCGAGGCATTGGGCGCCGAGAGGCCGAGCTGACGGCTGACGGCCTCGCGGACCACTTCCTGTTGGGAGCGCCCGGAGCGCTCTGCTTCGCGCCGAAGGGCCGCCTCGGCATCGGGGCTCAGGCGAAGGTTCATAGCCATGAACAGATGGTACCACAATGGTATCGCAGATGGTACCACTCGGGCGCTGGTGTGAACGCAGTGATACCTACGGGTTCCCGCGACTTCGCCTGCCGCGCACGAAGGTCCACCACGGGTCCGCGCCACCGGTCCCCGCCACGGGTCCGCCACGGGTTGACAACAGTTGGAGAGCTTGTCGGCCACTATAGGCCAACGAACATGTGTTCGTGCTACCGTGCGGCTCATGACGGATCGGTTCATCGGGGTGAGTGAGGCCAGGGCGATGCTCGGTGTCTCCTCACGAACCCTGCGCCGCTACACCGCCGAAGGCCGGCTTCCGGACCAGAGATCTCCCGGCGGCCGCCGGGTATGCGCCGGCCCCGCTTCGTGGCATCGATCAGGCCGAGATCAGGACCCGGCGCGGGCCGGCGGGTGGGTGTGGTCGTGGGCTACGAGCACGTCGAGCAGGAGGCTGCGCTCCTCGTCGTCGTAGTGGCCACCTGCGAGACGGTACAGCTGGAGCCCGCCTCGGTCCTCGTCTAGCACCAGCACCTCCTCTACGCCGTGGGCGGCGTAGAACCCGAGCTTCTCGTAGCTCTCGTCACCGGGTGAGACGATCTCGACGACCATCGCCGCACTGGAGCAGTACACCGCTTCGGGATCACTCTGGCGATGAAGGCCACGGTCAGGGACGCGGAAGTCGCCTGGGTCGCCCAAGTTGAACGGGCCGGTGGCGGTGAGCCCGGCTGCCTGGGCCAGCGGCTCCAGCAACACTGCCAAGCGCTGGTCGAGCTGGGCGTGACGAAACCCTGGACCCGTGACCATGTGGTAGGTGCCCTCCCACAGCTCGTCGTAGCGGTCGAGACCAAGGCGTCTGCGGCGTTCGACCAGTTCTTCTATCTCGCCTGGCAGCGGGTCTAGGACCACAGTCCTCATGGGCACCAGGCTACCGTTGCGAGGAGCTCGTCGGGAACGCTGGTCATGCGCCTTCGATCTCGGAGCTGGCGGTAGCCGGCCTGGGATCAGGCGCTCGAGCAGTCGCTCCTCGCCGGCGACTGCCACAGCCTCCTCGACATCTCGTCGTCATTCTCGCTCCGCTAGCCTTCGAGGAGCCCACCTGCGCGGTTCGCGGGGCCGATGCCGGCGAGGAAGGAGCCGCCATGAGCTACGAGCACCTGATCGTGAAAGACGAGGGGCCGGTCACCGAGATCACCTTGAACCGCCCCGAGCGGCGCAACGCCCTGTCGCTCGCGCTCATGGAAGAGCTCATCGAGGCGCTACGCCACGTGAACGGCCACGTCGTGGTCATCGCCGGCGCCGGGCCGTGCTTCTCCGCCGGCCACGACCTCTCGGAGATGACGGGCCGGGACACCGCCTTCTACGACGAGCTGTTCGACACCTGCACAGTGCTCATGGACACCGTCCAGTCCATCGCCCAGCCCGTTGTCGCCAAGGTCCACGGGGTAGCGACCGCGGCGGGATGCCAGCTGGTGGCCACCTCCGACCTGGCAGTGGCCGAGACCGGGGCCCGCTTCGCCACCCCGGGCGTGAAGATCGGGCTGTTCTGCTCGACGCCGATGGTGGCGGTGTCACGGGCAGTCGGACGCAAGCGGGCCATGGAGATGTTGCTCACAGGGGACCTCGTCGACGCCGAGACCGCGGCGCGCTGGGGGCTCGTGAACGACGTGGTCCCCCCCGACCAGCTCGACGCCGCGGTGCGCGCGCTGGCCGAGCGGATCGCCACCGCGAGCCCGCTCACCGTCCGCATGGGCAAGCAGGCCTTCTACCGCCAGGCCGATCTCGACCAGCGCCAGGCCTACGACCTCGCGAAAGCGGTCATGGCCCTGAACGCCACCGCCGCGGACGCCCAAGAGGGCATCTGCGCCTTCTTGGACAAGCGCCAGCCCACCTGGAGCGGCCGGTAGCAGGAGCCCGACCTCGCGCTGAGCGACACGCCTCGCGCTGAGCCACACGCCGTTCGGCGCCTGCACACTACGCGGGTGTCATCGACCGGCTGATGTCGAGAGCGCCGGGGAGCGGGCCGGGTCGGCCGAGGTGGAACCCTTGGCCGTAGTCGAACCCGAGGGCGCTCACGGCGTCCAGCTCGGCGGCGGTCTCGATGCCTTCGGCGATGACGGTGGCCCCTGTGGCATGGGCGAAGGCGACCAGCGCATGGCCGAGCGCCTGGCGCACCGGGTCGATGTCGATCCCAGAGACCAGCTCACGGTCCAATTTGATGCACTCGGGGGAGAGCTTCACGATGTGGCTGAAGCTGGCGAACCCGGCACCGGTGTCGTCGATGGACAGCTTCACCCCTCGGCGGCGCAAGGTGGCCAGGGTGCCGCGCAGGCGGGCGTAGTCGTCGACTCTGAGATGCTCGGTCAGCTCGACCACGGTGCGGGTCGGATGGTGGGCGAGGATCAAGTCGACGAGCGCGGGATTGGTGACGGTCGACGGGCTCACGTTCACCGTCAGGACCAGCTCTCGGGGGAGCTGGTCGAACAGCTCCAACGCGCCGGACACCGCAGCCAGCTCGAGCTCGTCACCGAGACCGACGTGGCGTGCTTCGGCGAACCAGTGGTCGGGGGGCCGAGCCGGTGGCCCAGCGAACCGGGCGAGGCCCTCCACGCCCACGACCTTCGCGCTGCGCAAGTCGACGATCGGCTGGCAGACCACGGTGAAGGCGTGGTCAGCGAGGACCTGTTCGATGCGCCGACGACTCTGTTGGGTCTCGCGGGTGCCGGGGCGGATCAGCTCGCTCACGAACGAGGACAGCGCGTCGACCTCCCCGCGCTGGGAGCCATCACCGCCGTCTCGGGGGTCCGAAGTCCACTTCCCGGTGGACGCGGCCAGGGCGGCCTGGGCGGCGATGAGCACTGCCAGGGTGCCGCTCACAGCTTCGCAGATGGTGACATCGGCACTGGAGAACGCTCCAGGACGCCGAGCCGCGAGCTTCACCACTCCGAACGCGCCGGCGGGACGCATGAGCGGGACGCAGATCATCGACCTGATGCCGAGCCGGCGGCAGGTGAGGCGATCCACGCCGGGGTCGGTGTCGGTGTCGTCGCAGCGCAGCACCGACCCGCTGCGAAGCGCCGAACCCGACAGGCTATGGTGGAGGGCGACTCGGGTGCCGACGCTGCCCGCGAGGTACCCCCCTGCAGTCGCGTAGTACAGCAGATTGCCGGCGTCGAGCAGCTCGACCGCTGCACCATCGGCGTTCGGCACCAACGACACCAGGCCGTCGACCATCCGCTGGAGCAGCACGGTCGGATCCGACAGCTCGTCGATCAGCACGGCCCGGCTCTGCTCAGCGGCGATCTCCACGTGGATGCTCCTCAAACAGCTTGTTGCAATTTGACCCAGAACGAGCCATCTTGAAACAGCTTGTTGTAATATTGACCCAGAACGAGCCATCTTGAAACAGCTTGTTACCAATTGACCCAGAACGAGCCATCTGACGGGCAAAAGGCCTGGTCGCTTTCTGCTCGGAACAGATTCCGCTACAGCCTGCAAGACCCTCGTTCTCGCCTACTTCAGGCTGTCGCGCAATACGGTTCGAGCTCCTGGTGACCTGGCCTTTTGCCTGCGACTTGTCCCGCCCCGGGCCGATTCGCGACAGCCTGCGTATCCTGCAAGACTCTCATTTCACCTGACTTATCCTGC
>JAKAQW010000176.1 GCA_021819525.1 Actinomycetes bacterium | reverse complement strand
CACTCGATCGTCGCCTCGATGGAGGTCCGGTAGTTGCGGATGGTCCGGGCGAGCTTCACGAACGGGGCGAGCCGCGAGCGGGATGCGTAGGCGAGCCAGTCGTCGAGCGCTCGGCGGGCGGGGATCAACGGCTCTACGCGATGAGGCGTGGGGAGCGTCCTCTGATTCGAGCAGTTGGACGAGTGTTCCATTGGACGCCTGAGTGGAGCAACAACCGGAGCCGGTAGTTCTCGAAATTCCGCATCCCGTGGGCGATGCGTCGAATCTTCTCGGTGACCAGGTTCTGGGCTTCGACGGGACCCGTCGAGATGCGGGTCACATGGAAGTTGAGGATCTCCTGCTCCCAGCGTGAGACGGTCGTCGCGAGGCGGGTGAGCTCGGGAACCTCGGCCTCGGCCACGTACTCGTAGAAGCGCACAAGTTGCCAGCGGGCTTGCTGGAGGTTCGGCGCCGCGTACACCTCGCGGAGCAGCTCCTTGCCCAAGATGGTTGCCCCGGTCTCCCCGTCGGGATCTCCTTCGGCGAGTGCTGCGAGCAGCTTCTCTCGTTGTCGCTCCGAGAGGCGTTCCCATCCCCGGGTCATGAGCCGCCGGGTGCGATACAGCGGGTCGTCGCGGTGGCCGCGGTGGCCGAGCGTGGAGCGCTGGGTGCGCCGGCGGACGTCGTCGACAGCAGCGTTGGCGAGCCCGATCGCGTGGAAGTGGTCCACAGTCACGGTGACGTCAGGGAGGACGGCCGAGATGCCTCGCAGGTAGCCGGCATGAGGGTCGATGGCGACCGCCTCGATCCGCTGGCGCCAGGCAGGAGGCCCTTGGGCGAGCCAGTAGGCCACGTCGTCTGCGCTCCTGCCCCGCACCACGTCGAGGAGCTGGCCGGTCACCACGTCGACGAAGCTCGTGGCGTAGAGGGTGTGGTGGTCTCTGGTCGCGCTCAGCACCTTGTGCTCGTCGATGCCGAGCGCCTCGGTCACCCCGATGCGGCCGGGGTCGTCCACGAGGGGCTCCCCGTGGCGGTAGACGCAGTCCATGGCACACGCCCACCCCACCCCGAAGTCTCGTGCCACCTGGGCGACTGCGTGGCCGTCCTCGCCGACTCTACGGCAGATCTCCTTGGCCGCCCGGCGGGTGAGGGACCCTTCGATCGCCGGCGTCTGCTCCGTGAAGCTCTTCGCGTCGCAGTCGGGGTCGGTGCAGAGCCACCGGCGCTTGCGCCACACCAGGCGCACCGGCCGCCCACCGGCCGGCAGGTCACGAACCTGGACCACGCTGCGCCCGTGCCCGGTCGCCTTCACGCCGCAGCTCGGACAGCCGGCCACGGTGGCCGTCGTCTCGACGAGGACCCACACCTCGCCGTCCTCCTCGCTCTGGGAGAGGACGACGAATCCCTCCATCCCCAGCAGTGCGCTGGCATCGCTACTACGGTCACCCATGCCCTGTGCCCTCCGTTCTCGCTGGTCGGTAACCGCAAGAATCGGGGGGCACGGGGCCCTGGTGGTGGATGCCTATGGGCGGGTCACCGGTCTGGCACCGCCCCACGCCTCAACGCGAGGAGCCACATATGTCTGGCCTCGGCTCCACCGCCTTTGCCCGGGCTTTCGTGCAGGCAGGGAGAAAGATACAGAGCACACTGGCCAGGAGGGCGGTCAGGGTGATTCCAGACCTCCTTGCATGGTGAGCGATATCCCTGGTCAGGGCTGCGTCTCCGACGAGCTCGTGAGAAAATCGCTGGGTGGTGATGCTCGCACTCCAGTGACGCCACAGGTATCTGACCAGTATGTTCGCACCGGTGCTCCCACCGGATCGCCGGACGTGAACTGCATTTCGCCCTACCGAACTTCGAGACCATGCAAGGAGGTATGGGTTCTGAGAATCGGACAAGGAACCGCTGCACCACCACCGGGGATAGTTCGACCGAGCCTGCCAACACTGGCCGCTCACCTCATAAAGGCGGTTCGGCGCTTGACCTGCGCTTGTCTGGTGGAGCCAGCAAGAGTCGAACGAACTTGCGATGTCAGTATTATTCATGCTTCTCGCCACCCCTGGCGACCGCTGCACCACCATCGCCTACGGTCAGGAGCGCTGACGATGGAAAGTTCGGGTTGGCCGGCCGAGTCAGTCTGCCCCGAAGAAGGGGGCGTTGAAGGAGAAAATCCCTCCATCACTTGCCACCAACCAATAACCCCCGGTGGCCGGGTCAGAGGCCATGCCAACGATCGGCTTATTGAGTGGCTTGCCTCCCATCGAACCATAAAAGCTGGCGTTACCGAATGCGAAGATGCCCCCATCTGAGGCCACCTCCCAGTAGCCCTGCCCATTCGGCGTGTCGGCCATGCCCACGATCGGCTGGTTGAGGGGTTTGCCACCCATCGAGCCGTAGAACTGGGCGCCACCGAAGTCGAAGATGCCGCCGTCGTTGGCCACCATCCGGTAGCCGCCCTGGGCGAAGCTCCCTCCATTCACGGGAGCATTCAGCGGGTGCCCACCCATCGAGCCGTAGAACTGAGCATTCCCGAAGGCAAAGACACCACCGTCGGTGGCCACGAGCCAATATCCTTGCCCATTGGAAGTGGGAATAATATCCATAACTGGGGCATTTAGTGGCTTGCCTCCCATCGAGCCGTAGAACTGGGCATTCCCGAAGGCAAAGACACCACCGTCTGCGGCGACCAGCCAGTACCCGAGCCCGTCCGGAGTGGATACGATGTGGGAGATCGGGGCGTTGAGCGGACCGGTGATCTGGCCGTAATTGACAGCGGCACCATGGGCGTCCACTTGACCTGCTGCATTCACAACCCAGTAACCCTGTCCATTGGGAAGTGCCGCCATACCCACAACAGGGCCGGCAAGAGTCGGCGGTGGAGTCGCGCTGCCACCGGCCCCCGTCACGGAAATCGACCAATCACACTCGCTAGTGATACTTAGGCTAAAGACACCTGTATCTGTATAGGAATCAGTGCCAGAACCACCCGACCCCAATTCATTCGGTCCAATATCGATGGTAGTGTCGTTAGCCGGCTGGTTAACAATGACGCTGAAGTTTCCCGCTTGTCCATAGGCAGCGCAGGAGTAGCTCCAACTCATCGTCCAATTACCTGACTCAGAGAACTGGGGAGTGTTACCTGAAGATCCGATCTGAGTGCTGGTGTACGTCACTGAGCCCACCGTAGGCGGCGCAGAAGATCTAGATACGGAAATCGACCAATCACACTCGCTAGTGATACTTAGGCTAAAGACACCTGTATCCGTATAGGAGTCAGTGCCAGAACCACCCGACCCCAATTCATTCGGTCCAATATCGATGGTAGTGTCGTTAGCCGGCTGGTTAACAATGACGCTGAAGTTTCCCGCTTGCCCATAGGCAGCGCAGGAGTAGCTCCAACTCATCGTCCAATTACCTGACTCAGAGAACTGGGGAGTGTTACCCGAAGATCCGATCTGAGTGCTGGTGAATGTTGCAGATGCGGCGGATGCCGCTGGAGCCGTTGCAACAGAGATACCTGTTATCACAAGAGCGAGGGAAGCCAAACCGACTCCAAACAATCGCCCCGACCGGATTCGATCCATACAGTCCCCAGACCTTGCCATCAGTAATCCCCTCCCCTTCGGAGCCGTTGCTGCCTCAGGACAGAGGGTAGCCGGTAATCGCCATGTGATTCTATTACCGCTCCTAGTAGCTGCCTCACGACAGAGGGTAGCCAGTAGTCGCTATGTTGACGACCGCTCCTCGTAGTTGTTCCGCCTACTGCTTTCGTTGCCTAGTTCCGGCGTTGTGCCTTGCCTACGCCGTCCGCGTCGGCCGATCGGGTTTGTGGTAGCCGAAAGACGGAAAACGAGAACGGCGGATTGGCGATCACGACATCGAAACGGTCCAGCCGTCCCTTCGCATCACGGAACTTCGGGTCCCGCAGGGTGTCTCCCCGCAGCACCCTGGCGTCCTCGATTTCGTGGAGGTACAGGTCCATGCGGGCGATGGCTGCGGTGGTGAGGTTCACCTCCTGGGCGTAGAAGCGCATCTGGCGCAGCGACCCGCCAGCTTCGAGCACCTCGTTGGCGGCTTCCACGAGCATCCCACCCGAGCCACACGCCGGGTCGTAGACCGAGTCGGTCGGCTGGGGATCGAGGATGCGGGTGAGCAGCCTGACCACGGCCCGTGGGGTGAAGAACTCCCCGGCCTTCGCTCCAGAGGAGTCGGCGAACTGTTTGAGCAGGTATTCGTACGCCACCCCGAGCACGTCGTTGCCGACGCGGGAGGGGGAGAGGTCGAGTGAGTCGAAGGCGTCGATCAGGTTGACCAGCGCGGTCTCGGGCAGCTTCTCCTTGTTACCCCACTGGACGTCCCCGAACACCCCGGCCAGGGTCTCGGGGTTGGCCTGCTCGATCCGCTGCAACATGCGCTGGAGACCCACGCCGACATTGTCGGTAAGACGGCGCAGGTCGTCCCAGTGGCAGGCCTCGGGGACGGCGAACCGGTGGTAGTCGGCTTCGATCTCGTCGTCGAGGAGGTCGTCGTAGTCACTGGCAGCCTGTTCGTGCTCCTCGTCCCAGGCATCGCAGATTCGCTTGAAGAACAGCAACGGGAAGATGTACGCCTTGAAGTCAGCAGCGTCGACCGGGCCGCGCAACGAGTTCGCCGCCGCCCACAGCCGGGATTCGAGTTCCTGCTGGGTGAGATCGGTTCGTGATGCGGGTGCGGAGGTTGGCTGCCACTCGGCGTCGTTCCGGTCCGGGCCTTCTGCGTTGGGAACGGCTGCTTCCGGTATCCCGGCACTCGTTGCTTGGGCGGGCTCGCCTGTGGACTTCCCGTCGAGACGCGCTCGGAGCTGCTGGCCCGCCAAGGTGAGTGCCAGGCTCCCGCCGCGCCCCCGGCCGGCTACCACGAGGCCGAGATCCTTGAGCACGGTCGCAGCGTCGGCGTAGCGGTCCGGCGGCACGCCGAGCTGGTCGCGCAAGCTGATGTTGCCTCTGGTGTGACCGTCGGCGGGCAAGGCGGCGATGATCGCCATCGCCTCGGGTGGTAGGGCCTCACCGTTCGACACGACGGTCTCCTGCAATCTCCCGGCCGTGGATGGGCGTATCTCTGGCGCCCCACCTGGTTTCTGCGACTGCCGATGCAAGCGGAGTCCGAACTGCTGCGGACCGCCGACCACTGCCTGTCCGCGAGATCCCCGTCGGTCTCACTGAGTCCTGTGTCACCTGCATCATCCGAAAGCATCGCATACGGGGGGGGGACCGGCCCCGGCAACGGAAGGACCAGGGCCTCCCGGTTGGCGATCCTCGTCCGGGTCGGCGAGCCTGGTCGACCGACCGGTCAGCGTGCCCGGTTCCTGGCCGAGGTGCATGGCTCGATCGCACCCTCCGGGGAAAAGTAGTCACGCCGGTTCGTGACTACTCCCGTGACTACAAATCCCGGCGTTTTCCCGAAACAGGTGGTGAACGCTCGGAACAAACATGCAGGTCAAAGGCTATATCGGTGAACGGTGATGAACGCCGAGAACCCCCAGATCACTTTCCTAAACCGTGCGTCGCAGGTTCGAATCCTGCCGGGGGCGCCGACCAGTCCTCCGCACTTTCACGTGCGGCGGACTGGGCAGTCTCGCTGCCGAGATCGTAGAGGGTCGCTGCGACATCGATGGCGCTGTCGGCCGGCTGGTAGACGACGTCGAGCTGCAGGGCGTCGAACATCGCCCGCAGTTCGCCCTGGGGCGCCGCGTCGAGCATGCCGGCGAGGATCGGCAGGCGGTCGAGCAACGGGGCGACGTCGGCCAACGTGGGCGCCTGTGTCGCCGACTCCCGGGCGAGGACCACAAGGCGCTCGCGCCGCTCGGCGATGGCGTCCTCCAGCTCGGCCACGCGCTGACCGACGCGACGGCGGAGCGCGGCGGTGACGTCGTCGGCTTCGAGGTTGACGAGCTGGCGGGTGAGGCGCCGTTCGAGGTCGGCGATCTCGGCCTCGACCTCCGCGGCGCGTTCCTTTGCCGGCGCGGCGCGCTCAGGCTCGGCCGCGGCGTCCAGGCACGTGCGCCAGTAGCCGGTGCGCTCGGGACCGAAGAGCGCCGAGGCGAGGAACGGCAGGAGCGCTGCGTTGAGTCGCTCCTCGTTCAGGTACACGTGCGGCGGGTGGCCAGCGGGGATGTCCTTCGCTCGTTGGTGCGAGGGTTGGCATGAGTAGTAGGTGGTCTGGCGTCGGTGGTTCCCCCACATGCGCAGCCCGCAGATGCCGCAGCGAAGGAGCCCTCGGTAGAAGTAGTCGCGCTTCGCGGTGGGTCGGGCGATGGTGGCCGGCATGGCCTGGCGCGAGCGCTCGTTGGCCCGAGCGCGTGCTTGGACGGCGCCGTACTCCTCCCGGGTGACGATGGCCGGGTGGGCGGGCTCCTCGGACCAGATCCAGGCCTCGGGTGGGTTCATCCGGTTGTGGCCCTTCTTCCGGGCCCGGCGGTTCCACACCTGGTAGCCGGTGTACTTGGGGTTCCTGAGGACCTCCCACACGCTCGACCTGCTCCACGCACCCCGTGCCGTGGCCGGGTCGACCGGCACCGGTGGCGGGTAGCGGTCGGGGTCGGCGTTCAGGCGGTCGCGGATCTGGAGCAGCCCCACCCCGCCGCCGAGGTACCAGTCGTAGATGGCGCGCACGACCGGGCCACGCACGGGGTCGAGCTCCAAGGTGCGCTTGTTGATGTCGCGGCTCGCCTTGTGGGGGTTGGGGTGGTCGTGGGTGACGAAGCGGTAGCCGTAGAGGGCGACGCCGCCGGTGTGCCAGCCCTGGCGGGTAGAGGTCTCCTGGCCCTGCCGGGACTTGACCATCAGCTCGTGGTGATAGCCGCGCGCGATGCCGATGTTCACGTGGCGCAGCACGATGGTGCCGAAGGACTCCTCTTGGGGCTCGTCCGCCGCGCAGAGCCGCACGCCGGCTTGGCGCAGCTCGTCTTCGACGCGGAAGGCGACCGAGGAATTGCGTGACAGGCGGGAGATGGACTCGACGATCACCCGGTCGAAGCGCGCCGGGCGGCGGGCCGCGTCGACGAGGAGGTCCTGCAGTCCGCCGTCGCGGGGGATCGGGATGTCGAAGCCAGCCAGTCCGCCAGAGCCCCGGGCGGCGTAGGAGCGGGTGCCGGACTCGATGTCGTAGTAGTGGGCGACGATCCGCCCGCCGGCCTCGGCCACCTGTCGCTCGGCGTTCTGGAGCTGACGAGGGAAGGAGAGCGTCGGGTCCTGCTCGTCTTCGGTCAAGACCCTCCCGTACCAGGCATAACGAGGTGACGGACCGGCGGGCGTGGTCATGGCGAGACCTCCTCGCCTCCTTCT
>JAKAQW010000175.1 GCA_021819525.1 Actinomycetes bacterium | reverse complement strand
CACAGCCCGCTTCTCGCTGGCCACAGCCCGCTTCTCGCCGGCGACGCGGGTCTTCGCTGGAGCCACAGCCGCCTTCCTCGGTGTGCCGGGGGTCTTCTTGGCCGCGGCGGCCTTCTTCGCCGCGGTGGCCGGCTGTACAGGCACGGCGCTGGCGGTCCTCTCGGTGCTGGCACTCCTCTCGGCGCTGGCGCCCTTCCCGGCTGCAGCGCTGCGCTTGCGCGCTGCGGCACTCCTCTGGGCTGTGACGCCGAGCTTCTCGCCGGCCACAGCCCGCTTCTCGCCGGCCACAGCCCGCTTCTCACCGGCCACAGCCCGCTTCTCACCGGCCACGCGGGTCTTCGCTGGAGCCACAGCCGCTTTCCTCGGTGTGCCGGGGGTCTTCTTGGCCGCGGCGGCCTTCTTCGCCGGGGTGGCCGGCTGTACAGGCACGGTGCTCCTGGCGCTCGTGGCGTGTGCCGTGGAAGTCCCGGCAGCTCCCTTCGTGGTGGCGCTCTTGTTCCTGGCAGTCGCCGTCTTCGTGCCTCGGGTACCGGCGATGCGGGTGTGCGGGTCTTCGAGCTCGATGCGAGGAAGCTCCCCGGCGGCCTCTGGCGTCCGCTTCGGACGGCGCGAGGAAGCGCCCTCTTCGGGGGGGAGGGCGCCCTGGTCGGTCGCCGCCAGGATGGTGCCAGCCAGCTCCGGGAGTGCCAGCTCCGCTCCGCGTCGGCCCGGATCGAGCGCGACGAGCACGAAGTCGTAGCGCTCGCCTCTGGCCACGATCTCTCGGGCCCGGGTGGGTGCCGGGCGACCCAGATTGGAGAGCGGCACGTAGCACCGCATCTCGTCGACCAGGACCATGGCGCCGTGGGAGACGTAGGTGTCTACGACGCCCGAGACGAGGCTCCCCAGCGGGTGCTCGGTGACGAAGGTCAAGAACGGCAGCGGATCGTTCACCGGCGTGGTCGAGGCGGAAGCACTTCGTCGCGAGCGGCGCCTGGTCCCCCCGCCGGCGTCCGGCGTGCTCTGGGCGCTCGGCTCTTCGACAGCGAAGCGGCGCACTGCTGCGGCCGACGCCGTTCCCGACAGCCCCGACGCCGTTCCCGACAGCCCCGTCGACGTGCCCCGCGAGGCGTCGCTGGTACGCCGACGGCGGCGTCGGGGCGCGGCCGGCTCGGTCTCGTCCGCCGGCGACATGCCGTCAGGGGCGCGGTTCGGCGCCGGACGGGTGTCGCCTATAGCTGGGCGGCGCCCATTGCCAGCGGAAGGAGGTGTCGATGTGGTGGCGGCCGAGCGCGCAGCGCTGCTCCGGGTCCTCGGCGGGCGGCTCGCAGCAGCCGACTTGGCGCGGGTGGTACGCCCTCCTCTGGCTGCCGCAACTGCCGCCCTGCTCCGAGGACCCCGTACCGGTGTCCGCGGGGTGAATATCCATCCTACCCCCGGCACCGGTTTCCCTCCGATGAGGCGGCCAGGTTCGAACAGCCAGTCGTGCTCTCCGTGGAACTCCTGGAAGGAGTCGTTGGAGAACACGAGCGCTTCGGCGCGAAGGGCCACTTGCAACAAGAAAGCGTCACCGCGTCCGATAGTGCCGGCCGGAGGCGATACGAGCTCGCCGTGAGCCTCGGCCTCGTCGAAGGCATCTTTCTCTGCGGGATCGATGCGATGGCCGAAGGTGGCGTCGACGACCACGATGACCTCGTAGCCGGGCATCTCCTGCTGGAGCTGGCGGACGGCGTCGTCGAGCTGGGCCAAGCTGGGGGTGGAGCGGCCTTCTGTGGCGATGTTCGAGCCGTCGACGACGATGCGGTGAGTTTCCATGGCTGGAAGTAGTCAACCATGTCGAGGGCCTGCGGAGGGTGACCGCCGCCAGATCCTATGCTCGGGCGATGCGCCGGACGCTCGTTCCGCATCCCGATCCACACTGGTTCGGGCAGATCGAGGCAGTCCTCTTCGACTTCGGCGGGGTGCTCATCGACAGCCCGCTGGAGGCCTTTGCCCGCTACGAGCTTGCCCACGGGCTGCCCGAAGGGTTCATCCGCCAGGTCAATGCCACGAACCATCTGGACAACGCCTGGGCGCGCTTCGAGCGCAGCGAGCTCACCTTCGACCAGTTCTGTGACCAATTCGCCGCCGAGACCGAGGCAGCCGGAGCCCGTGTCGATGCGAGGGCGGTGTTCGATCTTCTGACCGGGGAGCTGCGGGCGTCGATGGTGGAGGCGCTGCGTCGGCTCCGCCCCTACTTCTGGACGGGGTTGCTCACGAACAACTTCGTCGTGCCGGTGGCCGGACCTGGTCATCAGGAGGTAGCGAGCCTGTTCGACGTGGTGGTGGCGTCGGCTGATCTCGGTGTGCGGAAGCCCGAGGCTCGCTTCTACGAGCTCGCCTGCCGCCAGCTGGGCGTCGAGCCGTCTCGTGCCGTGTTCCTCGACGACTTGGGCGTTAACCTGTCGCCGGCTCGGCGCATGGGCATGACCACCATCAAAGTGGTCGACCCACGAGCCGCCATCGACGAGCTGGCGATCGTGGTCGGATTGCCCTTGGCCTGAGCGTTCCGACGTGCGCACCGGTGGCTCGCGGTGCCCGATGGGCGGCGGGTAGGCTCGTCCGGTGATCCGCCCCCAGGACGTGCTCCCGCACCGCCCGCCGTTCCTTCTGCTCGACGAGGTGACGTCCGTGGATCCGGGCCAGCGGGCCAGGGGATGGTGGCGCCTGACCGGCGACGAGCCCTTCTTCGCCGGTCATTTCCCGGGGAGGCCTACGGTGCCCGGGGTGTTGATGGTCGAGTCACTGGCCCAGCTGGGTGCAGTGGCCGTGCTCGCCGATGCTCGCTTTGCCGGGCGGCTGCCACTGTTCGGGGGCATCGAGCGGGCCCGGTTCCGGCGCCAGGTGGTCCCCGGCGAGGTGCTCGACCTGGAGGTGGAGATGGGACGGTTGTCCGCCCGGGCCGGGAGGGGCCATGGTCGAGCCTCCGTCGGTGGTGCGCCGGCGTGCGAGGCGGATCTGCTGTTCGTGCTGGTCGAAGGCTGAGCGGCGGCGAACGGGGCGCTCTCGTGCGTATCGCCACGTTCAACGTCAACTCTCTGAAAGTACGCCTCGAACGGGTGACGGCCTGGCTGGCTGCTGCCCGACCCGACGTGCTGTGCCTCCAGGAGACGAAGATGGCCGACAGCGCCTTCCCCGCCGAACGCTTCGCAGAGCTGGGCTACGAGGCCGCCCACCATGGAGACGGACGGTGGAACGGGGTGGCCCTGCTCAGCCGGGTCGGGCTTGTGGGTGTGCAGGCGGGGATGGACGGTCCGGCCGACGCGGCTGGGTGTCGATTGCTGGCAGCGACCTGCGGTGGGGTCCGGGTCCACAGCGTGTACGTGCCCAATGGCCGCGAGGTGGGTAGTCCGTACTTCGACGAGAAGCTGCAGTGGCTGGAGGCCTTACGTGACCTGCTGGATCGCACGTGCGGGTCCGGCGATGCCGTGGCGGTGTGCGGCGACTTCAACGTGGCGCCTGACGACCGCGACGTGTGGGATCCTTCCGCCCTGGTCGGTGCCACTCATGTGACTGTCGAGGAGCGCCGTGCGCTCGCGCACGTGCAGGCCTGGGGCCTGTCCGACGCGCTTCGCCTGCACTACCCACAGGCCGGGCTGTTCAGCTGGTGGGACTATCGGGGAGGGGCGTTCCACCGCCGGCGAGGCATGCGGATCGACCTGGTGCTGCTCAGCGAGGGGTTGGCCGATCGCTGCACCTGGGCGTTGGTCGACCGCAACGAGCGCCGCGGTGCGCAGCCTTCGGACCACGTGCCGGTCTTGGCCGACGTGGCCGATGCGGGCCGGCGAAGCGACGAGGCGGGCGTGCGCGAGGTCGTCCGCCGGACGGATCCGGCCGATGGCTCGGCTGCTGCTGCTGCTGCTGCTGGTGCTGGTGCTGCTGGTGGTGCTGCTGCTGGTGCTGGTGGTGCTGGTGGTGCTGGTGGTCCGTAGCGGTGAGGGGGGTGCCCCTGGCGGAGCCAGACGTGGTGGGATGAGTGGTCGATGACGCTGGAGCCGGCACGCTGATGGGAGGCCCTTCGACGCCGAGGGGTACCGGCGCGCGCGCCGGCAGCGCGAGGCGCCGTCCTTCTCGCCATCACCAACCCCGAATGGACGCTGCCCGTCAAGCTCTGGTGCACGCGGCCGGTGTCACCTGGCAGAGCCTCGACAGCGTTCTCGGCGGTCCGGCCAGGACGCGGGTGATCGTGATCCTGGCCTGCATCCTGGCTCTCAACAGCGCCGACACCGCGACGGTGGGTGCGTCGGCTATCGAGCTCCGCGCTGCGTTGCACATCTCCAACGCCGACATCGGCCTGCTGGTGGCGGTGACGTCCATTGTCGGCGCTGTGGCCAGCGTCCCCTTCGGGGTGCTGGTCGACCGCGTCAACCGGGTCCGGATCCTGGCGGTGACCATCGCCCTGTGGGGTGTGGCCATGTTGGCCACGGCCACAGTCACCTCGTTCGGCGAGCTGCTGCTGCTGCGGCTCCTCCTCGGCGGCATCACGGCCGCGTCCAGCCCGGCGGTGGCCTCGCTGGTCGGGGACTACTTCCCAGGCTCCGAGCGAGGCAAGATCTACGGCTATGTCCTGGCCGGTGAGCTGCTCGGCGCCGGCGTGGGGTTCGCGGTCACAGGCGACGTGGCCGCCTTGTCGTGGCGCGCGGCCTTCGTCATCCTGGCGCTGCCCACCGTCGCGTTGGTGTGGGCAGTGGCCCATCTGCCGGAACCGGCCCGAGGAGGAGCAAGCCAGCTGGCGCCCGGTGCCTCGCGGTTCGTCGGGCGCCGGGAAGCCGCTCAGCGCCTCCGCCAAGCTGCAGCGCGGAGGGCGGCTGCGCAGGGGGCTGGACCACCAGGGTCAGGCCGGTACACGACAGCGAGCGCGGCCAGCTCTTCCTTTGCTTCGACCGACGGCACGGGCACCGACTTCGGAGCCGAGCCCGGAGACGACGCGGAGATGGGGCGGACCGACGCCCAGCGCGAGGCGGCGCGGCGGGGGGTGGCTCCGGATCCTGCCCTGGTGCTGGACCAGGATCCCCGAGGCATGGGGCTCTTGGCCACGGTGCGCTACGTGTTGGCTGTCCGGACGAACGTCGTGCTGGTGGTGGCCGGAGCGTGCGGGTACTTCTTCCTCGCCGGGGTGGAGACCTTCGGCATCGAGTTCGTGCGGGGGCAGTACGGGATCAGCCAGATCGTGGCCAACCTGCTGATGCTCGTGGTCGGGGTCGGGGCCGTGAGCGGCGTCCTGGTCGGCGGCCGTCTGGGCGATACCTTGATCCGCCGCCACCATCTGAACGGTCGGGTGCTGGTGGCGGTGGTGGCATCGTTCTGCACGCTGGTGCTCTTCGTCCCGGCCGTGCTCAGCCACTCGTCGGTGACCGCGCTGCCCTACATCGTGGTAGCCGCCTTCATGCTGACGGCGCAGAACCCGCCGATGGACGCGGCCCGGCTCGACATCATGCCGCCGTTGCTCTGGGGACGCGCGGAAGGCATCCGATCCTTCTTTCGCACCGGAGCCCAGGCGCTTGCCCCTCTGGCCTTCGGCGGGTTGGCCGACCTGCTCGGCGGTGGCCAGCACGGACTGCAGGTGACGTTCATCGTCATGCTCGTGCCCCTCGGAGCCAGTGCGGTCATCCTGCTGCGAGCCTTGCGCACCTACCCGGGAGACGTCGCCACCGCTGCGGTGTCGGGGCGTCCGGGCGCCGGGGGCGCGCCTATGGGCTCCCGGGCCACGGCGCCTCAGGGGCCACTGCCGCCGACAGGCCCGTCGCAGGGCCCTCGCCCGCAGGGAGCGGCACCGCCGGTGCCGATGTAGCCATCGAACGTGGTGCCGGCTCCGGCGCAGCCTGCCTCGGTGCTGCCGGCTCCGGCGCAGCATGCCTCGGTGCTGCCGGCTCGTGCCGCTTGCGCCGGTGGGTAGCGTGAGCGGCGTGCTGCAGGCCTTCGACGAGGGTGCGATCTTCGGGGCTCGCTGGGGGCGAGGTGAGCCCCTGGTGGTGGCCTTGCACGGCTGGGGCCGCTCCCATCACGACTTCGAAGCTGCCCTCGGCTCGGCCAGCGCGGGAGGGCCGCTGGCCTCCGTCGGTCTCGATCTCCCCGGCTTCGGCGCATCACCAGCGCCGTCGGAACCGTGGGGCTCGGCTCGCTACGCCGATGCGGTGGCCCGCGTGCTGGTCCAGGTGAGCGGTCGGCCCGTGGTGGTGGTGGGCCACTCGCTCGGCGGCCGGGTGGCGCTCCAGCTGGGCGCCAGGCATCCGGGCGCAGTGGGCGCATTGGTGCTCACCGGTGCGCCGATCGGCCCGAAGGCGCCGGGCGCGGGTCGTCTCGCACCGGGCTACCGGGTGGCCCGCCGGCTGCACCGGGCTCACCTGCTGTCCGAGCCCGCCATGGAGCGGGCGCGTCAGCGGTACGGGTCAGCTGACTACCGCGCGGCCGCCGGGGTCATGCGCCAGATCCTGGTGCGCATGGTGGCCGAGGACTACAGCGACGTGGTTGGCCGGTTGCGGTGCCCTGTCGAGCTGGTGTGGGGTGCCGACGACACTGTCGCGCCCCCCGGCATGGCCAGGTGGCTGCGTGACCAGGTTCCCGGCGCGGTGCTCGTCGAATGTCCCGAAGTGGGCCACCTGGTGCCAGTCGCGGCGCCCGGCGCCTTGCGAGGCGCGGTCGAGCGGGCGCTGCAGCGTTGCGGCTACGGGGAGAATTCGAGCGGATCGGCCGGCAGCGGACGGTGACAGTAGACGGCGGGATGCCCATATGACGGCACTGGTAGCGGCGCTCGGCCACGGTGGAGCCCTGGGGTGGCTGTGCACCGTGGTCGTCGCCGGGGCAGGGCTGGCGAGTGGCGTGCGATGGTTGAGGGTCGCGCAGCGAGAGCACTATGTGGCCGGCTCTGTCTCGCGGTTCGCGCTGCGATGGTGGCGGTCCTCGCCGCTGAACGCGGCGCTCGCGACGTCGGCCCTGGCCGGCGCCGTCGCCTCCGGGTTCGTTCCGGGAGCGGCCCTGGTCTGCGCCGTGGCAGTCACGGTCGGTCCCGTCGGGCTCCGCTGGCGGGGCACCAGCGCCCCCCTGGTGCTCACCCGCAGGCTACGCACCCTGGGGGCGACGTGGGTCGTGCTCGAGGTGATGGTCGTGGCAGCCGGGGTGGCGCTCGGTGCCGGACCCGCGGTGGCAGCGCTCGTCGCGTCGTGCACACCGGTGGTGGTCGACGGGGCGCTGGCGCTCACGGCGCCGCTCGAGGGGTTGGTGGGACGCCGGTTCGTGGACCGCGCAGCCCAGCGGCTGCGGCAGGTGGCGCCGACGGTGGTGGCCATCACCGGCTCGTACGGCAAGACCAGTACCAAGGGGTACG
>JAKAQW010000174.1 GCA_021819525.1 Actinomycetes bacterium | reverse complement strand
TGCGCCTACAACAGACCGCTCGCTTGACTGCACGGTCGCCCCCAAATGCTGGCACCGCACACCTGCCCCGTGCGGGCGGGGGTCATGTGCGGCGCCCGGATCCCGCGACCGCGATCACCCACCAGCCGGCGTGCGACCAGCTGCCTCATCGAGCTTCCTCATCAGGAGGCTCAGCAATCCGAGCCGCTCGAAAGCCTCGTCGGAAGACAGGTCCTCGAACGGCTCGTGGGCCTGCGCGTCTCTGATCGCCATCGCAAAACCGAGAAAGAAGAGCTTGTAGCCCTCATGTAGGTTCCTCCCGGTCTTGGTCGTCCGGTCCGCGAGGATGACCTTCGGCTCTTCTCCTCCGAAGGCTTTCCCCATCAGGTCGGTGCCGTCGCCGTCGAGGCCGGACAGCAGCCTCACTCGTCCACTCACGGCCTTCCCAGCCTCGAAAATCGCTGCACCGGGGTAGCCGTCCTCGACATAGGAGCGCGCAACCTCGCGGATGGTGGGGTGGAGTCCAGCAAGACGGACGTCGCGCCCCTTGGGAGTGAGCACGCCGTCGCTGTCTCTGGTGCGCTCTCCGACGACCAATCGGCCGTCGTGGAGGTGCCAGCCCTGCCGCCCTAACAGAGCGACGATGCGGCGTCTGGCGTCATCGGCAGGCGGCACATGGAGCTCACCCTCCAGCCACTGACCGATGAAGGTCCTGAGGATCCGCCGAGCAGCGGAACCTCCGTCCTGGAGTCGGTCGAGAACCGACGACACGTATGCCTCGCCGTCTTCTGCACCGTGGAGCCACTCCTCGGGGATGCCCGACTCCGACAAGAAGCGGCGGAGCTGCGGGTTGGTCGTGAATGTGGACACAATCGACCGAGCGATCTCGTCCAGGCTGTGGCCCGTGATCGGGCGCCCATCGTCTTCGTCCGGATCCGGCGCCGGCTGCTGGAACATCCGCTGGCGAGCCCGATCTCGGCCCGCCAACGTTAGCCCAATCCTCCAGTGCTCCTGGAGCCACATCCCTGGGTTAGTGATTGGGTCCGTCGGGGCAATGTTCCGCTGGCCGAAGTCTTCCCAGGTGACGAGCCCCGCCTCGTGGGCGAGGATCAGCTCACGGACGAAATCCCGGTCATCGACGCCATTTCGGATTGTCTTGCTCGGCCGCATCTGGTGCATCAGTGTCCACGCGTTGTTGAGGTTGCCTGGAGCCGCCCCCTCAAGCTCGTCGATCTTTCGAAGGATCTCAAGGTCATCCCAGCGCATGGGACCATTCTTCCAGAAGGGTAAGTCATGGGACTCAACTTCGGACCCGGGCTCCGCGGGACGCACGCGTACGTCGGGGTTGTCCCTGTGGCGGGCCACGACTGGCAGGATGACCGTCATCGGGCTCCTTTTGTCCTGGGCCTGCCGATGGTGACATACCAGAATCTGACTGGGAAGGTCACACCGCAGATGTCCTCCAGGCAATGAAAGACCACGTTGAACGCTTCAACCAGCTTGGCCACAAAGCGATCGATGACTGATCGTGGCGTGGCAAGCGCGAGAGTGACCCGGCATCCCCGGACACCCGTCCCGTAATCCCATCGGTTTCGGCAGAGCCTGCCGTCCCTGATTGCCGGCTCGGCGCGCACCGCGGTACTCGGCGGGGCGCTCTTTGCCGGGTCGCTGCCGACCGAAGCTAGCCTGCAGTCGTGAGCCGCCCCGACGATAGGGCACACGAAGATCCGCGTTGGCAGTACAAGGTGCTGTGGCGTTACGGCGCGCTACTCCTTGTCGTCGTCGGCCTTCTCGCTATGGCCTTCGGCGCGGCCGGCGTCATTGCAGCGCCCGTCGATGAGACGCTGATCACCCTGGGATTCTTGTCACTCGTCGCGGGAGTAGTGCTACCGAGGATCGAAGGGTCCTTCGCCGCAGGACCTACGGGCGTATCTGGGGCCATGAGGGGAGTCCAGGATCTCGATCCTGGCCGGTACGTGATCACTGGATCCGCCGTAGCACCCGACGTAGGGGCAAGTAGCGTCGATGGGGAAGTGCAGAAGAACGGCGGGGAACCTTCTGCGATGCGGATCACCATCGGCGATGTGTGGGACGCGCTAGAGGCCGCCGGAATCCATGCAGACGCGGCTGGCATGGGGCACGCTTACTTCACGCTCCGCAACGACGTCAGCCTCAATATGCCCAATCGAGGCTTCGCTGACTGGGGCACCGCTTCCGATGACCTACTCTCAGTGCTCCGAACGTGGGGTATCGAGCCGGTGGCCAGTGGCAAGTACACGGCGGACAAGCAAGTGCTCTCTGAGCACCAGGAGAGGCGCTGGGGTCACTACACCGAGACTCCCGGACGACGTCGGCGATGACTGCGCCCTGAGGGCGGAACACGCGAAGTAACCAGACTGTCTCCTAAGGACACGGTCGCTCCTAAGGACACGGTCGCGACCGGGACCGGGGTGCCACAAACCGCCGGATAGGCACGCACTTGCGGCTCGGCGGTCGGGAGGGTCAGGCAACCTGAGCGCGACTCAGCGAGGTATGCCTTTGGTCACCCGTCAGGACGGGACAGGATCTTGTTTCAACCCTCCGGGCGCCACGATTCTGGCGATGGCGGTAGGCGGGGCTGCAGGCCGTGGCTACGCTCCCCACCGGCGCCCGGATCCGCCGGCCGCCAAGGAGGCCCACCCCGATGGAACGACCCGAAACGGGATCGTTCCCGGTTGACGGCGGAGGAAGTCCCCCCTCCGACACTGACGTTCGCCCACGGCCTCGGCGCTTAACGCGCCCGAGGTCGGGCCGCCGCTCGGTCGAGCACCGCGTGGGAGTGGGCTGTTGCCGTCGGGGCCGAGGTGCGACTCGACGGTCACCACCCGGCGTGTCGGGTCGTAGGTGAGCTGGAGTTCCAGCTTGCGGTAGACCTCGGCCTTGTCCTCCGGCGCGGCGCTGGCGAGCACGTCGAGCAAGTTGCCGAGGCCGCTCACCAGGGCGGCCAGCTGGTCGCGAGACAAACGGCGGCTCCGCTGGCCGCCGGTCGACCGTTCCAGCTCGACCTCTGCAGCAAGTCGCTCGGCTTGGACTTCGGCGATCCAGGCGCTCACGACCGCCGGATCGGTGCCGGCCTCGAGGGCGGCGCGGTAGCGGGCGAGTCGGGCGTCGCACTCGGTCAACCGCCGACGCGCGGCCCGGCCCTTCGCCTGGCCGACGTCGTCGGTCGATGAGGCTGCGGCCTCCAGCGCGTCGAGGGTGGTGTCGAGCTGGCCGGGGTCGAACACCTGGGCGAGCCAGCCGCCGAGGGGTCCGAGGATCTGGTCCTCGCGGACGTAGACGTTCTTCGGGTGGTCGAGCTCGTTGGCGATGGCGTACTCGCTCGGGTAGCGGCAGCGGTAGTGGGCTCGTCCGTGGTTGGCGCTTCCCTGCATCTTGCGCTGGCAGAGGGCGCAGACGACCAGGCCATGCAACGCGAACGGCTGGGAGGTGGGCCGTGGCTTGCGCACCACCGGGCGCCGCCGGCCCGCCGAGGCGAGCGTGCGTGCCGCCCGGAACTGCTCGTCGGGCACGAGCGGCTCGTGGGTGAGCGCCTCGGAGACGATCCAGGCGTCCTCGTCGTTCCAGCGCATCTTGCTGATGTGGCCGAGCGCGACGTCTTCTACGTCGAGGAGCACCTCGTCGCGACGCTGGCGGTTCCACACCTGGCGCCCGGTGTAGCGCGGGTTGGCGAGGATGGCGCGCACCGCCATTTTCGACCAGGCGAGGCCCTGCCGATGGGGATTACGGGCCCGGTCGTGCGCGGAGGGGCAGGCGATGCCGTCGCGGGTCAGCCCCTCGGCGATGGCGTACAGGCCTCGGCCGGCGAGGTACTCGTCGAAGATGCGGCGCACCACTGGAGCCGCGTCCGGGTCAGGCTCCAGGCAGTGGAGGCGCTGACCCACGGTCGCCTTGCCCGGGTTGGGATGTGACCCCACGTCGGCGAGCCGGTAGCCGTAGGGCGGCCGGCCTCCGAGGAAGCGCCCCTCGATGCGGGCCTGAGCGGCCATGGCGGCGCGGACGCGGATCTTGATGCGGTTGCGCTCTCCCTTGGACATCCCACCGTAGAGCGACATCACGAGGTCGTGCGCGTCCGAGCCCGGGTCGATGGCGCCTCCCACCTCGGGCACCCACAGCTCCACGCCGTAGTGGGCGAAGACGGGGAAGGTGAGGCCGAACTGGTTGCCGTAGAAGGCGCGGGCGGGCTCGCCGATGACGACCGCCTCGAAGCCGCGGTCCGGTCGAGCCAGTGCGTCGAGGAGCGAGGCCGCCTCGGGGCGGCGCTTCCACGGGAGCGAGCGTGACCGGCCGATGTCGAAGTACTCAGTGACCACCACACCGCCGGCCGGCTCGATGAGCCCACGGGACCGGGAGAGCTGCCAGCCCTTGGACGACTCGGGGTCCTGCTGGTCCTCGGTGGACACCCTCCCGTAGAAGGCGAAGCGCTTCACGCCGCTCTCCTCGTCTCATCCGGCCTGACTTCGCGGTCCCCCGAGGTTCTACCTCCACGGGCGCCCGCACCGGTGGAGGTCCGGTCCGGCGGCCGTCCCGTTGCTAGGGAAGGCCAAGCCGGCTCAGCAGCATGGAGGAGCAGGCGGAGCAGGGCGCCGGCCGCATCCGGCGTGAGGCGAGGGGGCGCCAGCGGGAGGACGACGGTCAGACCCGGCGATGCGGAGGGCTGCCCTTCGGGGCGGTGCTCGCCCGTCGCCGATGACAGGCCGCCGTGGGCCGACGTCGGGCGCCCGGCGGCGGCCGAGCGGCAGGACATAGCAGGCGCCTCGGCGTCGTGCCCCGGGGAGGCGCGTCGGTGGGGTGGCTGTCGGGCGGTCGTCACCGGCCGGCACCGCGCCGAGTCGGACCCGTACCCAGCTCGGCCAGGCGGCGGCGGCCGGCGGCGTCGGCGGGAAGCCACACTGCGTCGCTCGGCGGTGCTCCCTCGCACGCGGTGGCCACCGGAACGGGCGCGCCGGCGAGCGCCTTCCGAGCGGCGGCTTCACGCTGGGGACCGGTGAACCAGAAGAGCACCCAGAACGGGTCCCGGGCGGCAGCGGCGAGGGTCGCGTAGCCCTCGAGCTTGGCGACGAGGCGGGCGTGGGTCTCGGTGCCCCGGTCGTACTCGAGAAAGAAAGCGACCTCAGCCCCCGCGTCCTGCCAGACGCCGTAGCCGTCGGGGCGCACGACCTCCCCCCAGGTCGCCCGGCAGCGCCGCTCCGGCCACCAGACCCGCAGGTCGGCGCCGGGCCGCCCTCTCGCCGCGCCGAGCAGGTCGCAGAAGAAGCCGTTGACCCCGACCCGGTGCGCGAGCTGACTGCTGGCGGCCAGCCCGAGCGTCCGGTCGCGGCGCCAGTGCAGCTCGTCGGTCTCCACGCCGCGCTCGGCGGCGACGACCATGGAGCCGATGGCGTCGAGCACCCAGTGGTTCGGCGCGGTGTCGACGCGGCGGTCTTTCCGGACTCGTTCTTACCAACGAGGGCCGTGAGGTGGGGGTCGATCTCGACCCATCCCGAGTCCTCGATGCTGCGATAGTTCATCCTCACTCTGAGAGCCGCATCGTTCCTCCTGCCGTACGTGTCCCCAGCCGTAGCGAGGGTAGCTGCGGGGTGTGACTCGGTTGACCAGGGGAATCGGGCACGCAGCGCCGTCGTTGACGGTAGGTCGGGATCGGGTCGCTGGCTCTTCGTTCCGTGGGCGTGCACGGGCTGTCGGTCACGCAGGGGCAGCCAAGCGGGACGCATGCGCAGCGGGGCTCGTCCCAGTGCCAGTCGCCGTCAGGTTCACAGCCGCAGTCGCATGCGCAGGGGTCGACGCTGGTCATCCTGAAGTTTCCGCTTGACCGGTCTGGGACGGCGTGTCGGTCGTAAGGACGAGCCAGAAAGCAGCGCGCATGGCTCGGCGATCGTCCTCACCGATCGTGCGAGCGCCGGATTGCTCCACGGCGAACCGCAGCATTTGGGCATCGATGTCTCTGGGAATAGCGGGTCGACTTGCCACGAGGTTCGCGAGGGCGGTGGCGGGGGCCCTGGCCAGCCAGGCGCGAGTGAACGTGGCTGCATGTGCTGCAAACGGATTGCTGGCCAGAGAGCGCTGCGGGTCGGGGGGCGATCCGGCGCTGGGCGGTAGGTTTGGTCGAGGCGGAACGGCCGGAGGTCCCGGGAAGGCGGGAGCTGCCCGCGTCAAGGTCTTCCGGAGGATGTCGGCTGGGAGGATGAGTGCCTCGTCCGCCTCCCGCACGCGCTCGGGTGATTGGCTGAGGTCGCCGCCAGCATCGATTCCTACTACCGCGACCCTCACACCACGGTCCTGGGCGTACTCGATGCCCTCCCGGAGGTCCTCGTCACCAGATAGGACCGCTGCCCGGTGGATGGACCGCTCCTGCGACAAGACCATCAAGTCGCGGACCATCAGGGTGTCGACGCCCTTCTGCTGGCCAGCGGAGTTGATTCGCCCGAGGCGCATCTTCACGAATGGGAGCGCCGCGACGTCCAGCTGCTCGGTGCTGGGAACGCCCTTGAAGGCGCCGTCGTACCAGTAGGTGCGAAGCAGCTCCTCGTCCGGATGGGCACTGCAGAGCCACGCGGCCAGGTCGGTCACGAAGCCGTGGGCGTCGAGTTTCACATCGCGGCGGCCGAGCTTCGCGCCGAGCACAGCCCCGGCGCCTTGCTTGAAGAGATAGCCGGCATCGACGAAGATCGATACCCTGCCTGCCATCAGCCGACCTCCAGTCATCCCGTTGCTCGTTCGTCGGGTAGCGGTCGAGGACCTCAACCTGGTATGCTTGTCGGGTACCCCGGCGTTGCCGGGGCCCTACTAGCCCCGGGCGTGGAGCTTAGGCTCCGGTCCGGGGTTTTTACGTCCTGCAGGCTTTGGCTGCCCAGCGGCGCTGGGAGGGCTCAGCGTGGCGGACTCAGCGTTCACCCCACAAGCGCCAGCTCGGCACGGATCACCGCCGTGGGCGTCGAGTACGGATCCCCCCTCCGACACCACCAACCGGGAACGTTCCCCGGAATCCCCGCCCTTCGCTGACGCGCACACACCCGAGGACGGAGCCGGCCCGAGCGTCGGCCGGCCGGGCGTATCGAACGCCGCGATTGCGCCCGCTGGCGATCCCCGGACGAGTCCGTGGGTGACCTACGCCACCCACATCCAAGGCGCCCGCCGCGTGGCCCGGCTGCGGCCCGCAGCCCCCGACGAGCGCCCGGTGCTGCCCATCGCCCCCGCTCCCCACCACGAGCGCCCGCATGCCTCGAGCGGCCCGGCCCCGGGCTCGGTCGTGCGCTTCGAGACCCGTTACTGGGGCACCGTGCCGGTCACCAGGCGCCTCGACGGCTCGGGGCGGCTCCTGTGGTACGGCTTGGCAAAGATCCTCGGCTGG
>JAKAQW010000173.1 GCA_021819525.1 Actinomycetes bacterium | reverse complement strand
CCGCAAGGGCCCGGTAGCACTGGAGAAGCTCGGAACGATCAGTGGGAGGTGCCTCTCATGTTCTTCCGTCTCGGTGAACGTTCGCCGCCTGGGTCGCTCGGAGTGCCTCGTAGACGGGGCACGTAGGTCGGCCGAGCGTTGGTTTGGTCCCTGACCTCCTAAGAACCCGACGGATGTCTGCGGTCGTCCAGGGGTTGAGAACGGTGCTGCGCGCGCCAGCCAGAGGCTCTGGCGCCCCACCCGGCGGCAGGCAGACATGGCCACGGTTCCCCACTCGATGGCAGGGCACGTAGACGCTGGTGCCGATACAGATACCAAAACGGTAGTGCAAGGAAGGAGACCGCGCGGTCTCCTTCCTTCGCGCCCGGACCACGCCACAGGTCACCCAGTCCGCTTCCAAGGTCAGCCGCTTCCAAGGTCAGGAACGTTCAGGCATGCACACGATGTCGTAGAGCGGCCGCGCCACTGGCCGCCACGGCTTCGGCCATGGCCACGTCGATAGAGATTGAGCCCGTCGTCAGCTCGGAACCTCGTGCGCAGCATCGAAGCTGCACTCGCAGCAGCCGGGCAGGTCGCGGCCGACGACCCGTCGAGCTGCGAACGAGCATGAGCAGCGGTCACCGCTGGGCGACAGCCATCTCGGCCACCTGGTAGACGCCCGGGGCATGCATGCACCAGCGCGCCGCGCACCGGTCGCTGCCCGGTCACCCTGCCGGCGCCAACCGCGCCGCCAGGGCGCTCAACGCACCAGGCCCGACGGCGGTGACCCGCAAGCCACAGCGCTCCGCCAGCCACCGCCGGTTGCGCTCGTGGAGGGATGCGGCCGGGTCGAACCGGTTCAGCACCACGTTCACCGGGGCTGAGCATCCTGCCGGCGCCGTCACCGTGGCCAACGCCTCCACCGCCAGACGGACGCCGTTGATGGTGCCGAGCCCGGCATCGGCCACCAGCACCACCTGATCGGGTTGGACCAGACAGGCCACGTCGACGGCGTCGCCGTCGGATGCCTGGGGGGAGCGCACACCGCCGGCCACCTCGAGCACCCCGAAGTCCACCGCAGGGCGCGGCCAGTCGAGCTCCGCGACCAGATCGGCCACGGTGAACCCCGGGCGACCCAAGACCTCCGCCGCCATGGGCGGCGCCAGGGGCACCGGGTACCACCGCTCGGAGCGACAGACCGTGGTCGCCGGCTCGCCGCTCGCCGCGCCGAGCACCTCGGCGTCGGTGAGCACCTCGAGATCCGTCGCCGCCGACCGAGGCCTGTTCTTCGAAGGTACCGACGCACCCGAGCCAGGGCGGTCGGTGGACCGGGCCGGCCTCTCGCTCTCGGGCAGCTGGTGGGAGTGGGCCAGCTCGTAGGAGTGGGGCAGCTCGTAGGAGTGGGGCAGCTCGTAGGAGTGGGGCAGCTCGTAGGAGTGGGGCAGCTCGTAGGACTGGGCAGGCTTGCGGGCCGCCACCTGGTACCCGGCGTGACGCCACGCGGCGAGGAGCTGGGCCGCTACCCACGTCTTGCCCACATCGGTGCCCGTGCCGGCGACGAGCACCACGGTGCGCGGCCGGGCGCTCATCGACCCCGTCCCGTCAGCTCGCGCAGCGCTGCCGCCAGCCGGTCCACCTCGTCGTGGTGGTGATCGGCGGACAGCGTCACGCGCAATCTCGACGTGCCCGGGGCCACGGTGGGAGGTCGGATGGCCGGAACCCACATCCCACGCTCGAGCAAGGCGGCAGAAGCAGCCAAGGCGTCTGCTTCGCTGCCCAGCACCACCGGCACGATCGGCGATCCCCAGCCAGGCGCGAGGCGCTCCACGTGCGCCGCCAGGACAGCCCGGCGACGCTCTCCTTCAGCCGAGCGAAGGACCGCCAGTGCGGCCAGGGCGGCGGCCATGTCCGGCGGGGTCGGGGCCGTGGTGAAGATGTAGGCACGAGCCTGGTTCTCGATCAGCTCCACGAAGCGCCGCGCGCCGGCCACGAAGCCACCCACCGCACCAAGCGTCTTCGACAGCGTCCCGACCCGCAGGCAGTCCACCGCCTCGAGCGCCGGAGCCGGATCCTCGGCCAGCACCCCGTGTGCCTCGTCGAGCACCACCAGGACGTCGTGGCCTCGACAGCATTCGCCGATGGCAGCGAGGGGCGCGACGTCGCCGTCCATCGAGAACACGGTGTCGGTCACCACCACCACCGGGCCGCCGGCGCGCATCACCAACGATCGCAGATGGTCGACGTCGCCGTGGCGGTAGACGGTCACCTCGCCTCTTGCGAGGCGCGCTCCGTCGACGATAGAGGCGTGGTTGCGCTCGTCGGAGCAGATCCGGACCCCGGCGACGCCGAAGGTCGTGAGCACGGCAAGGTTCGCAGCGAACCCCGAGGGCACCACGACTGCCCGCTCGGCACCCTTCCACCGGGCCAATGCGTCCTCGAGCCGGTGATGCACCGGCCGGCTCCCGGTGACCAGCCGGGAGGCGCCGCTACCGGTCCCCCACCGCCGGGCGGCCTCGCACGCCGCCTCCACCACCGACGGGTGCCGCGACAGCCCCAGGTAGTCGTTGCCCGCGAAGGAGACCACCTGCTGGCCACGCTCTTCGAGCACACCACGACAGCCGAGCGCGTCGAACGGCCGTGGCACCCGCCAGCGCCCGGCGCTGGCCAGCGCTGCGGCACGCTCCTCCACCCGGGCCTGCCAACGGCTGGGCGCAGCGCCCTTCGAAGAAGCCGCTGTCACGCCCGCTGCGACCACGGTGGACGGCTCATCGGACGAGCACCCCGGGCACCGGGTCCGAAAGCAGTTCGAGGCGTGCTTCGGGGGGCTCGTGGCTCTTCCGGTTGCACCCCAGGATTGTGGACGGCGCGCGCAGATGCGTCCAGCCGCTACGACCCGGGCATGCGATGATCACGAGGTGCATGGTGCGACAGCTGGCGTCAGCGCCCCCTCCGGGGTGCAGTGATGGACCGGATCGGCGTGGTGGACACCATGTTCGCCCGCTACGACATGGGGGCCGAAGCTCTCGACGAGCTGGCCGCCTGCCCGGGCCACGGCGAGCGCTTCGAGGTGCTGTACCGGACGGTTCCCGGCTTCAAGGACCTGGGCGTCGAGTGCAAGAAGCTGATCGAGGAGGACGGCTGCCGGATCGTGGTGGCCCTCGGCATGCCGGGGCGGGCCGCCATCGACCAAGTCTGCGCCCACGAGGCGTCCCAGGGGATCATGCTCGCCCAGCTCCTCACCAACACCCATGTCCTCGAGGTGTTCGTCCACGAGAACGAGGAGGACGACCCCGAGCGCCTCGCCGCTGTGTGCGTGGACCGGGCCCGCAAGCACGCCCGCAACGCCTATGACATGGTGTACGAGCCGGACCGGCTCCGCCGGCGCGCCGGCCAGGGCGTACGCCAGGGCTACGGCGATGCCGGTCCGCTGCTGACCCCCTCGAAGCGCAGCGCGACCGGTTCACCTGCACCGGCGCGACGGGGACAGGCTGACCGTTAGCGCACGCCTGGCCCACAGCGCACGCCTGGCCCACAGCGCACGCCTGGCCCACAGCAAGGGGCATCGGAGTATCCACTCGAGCGGACCCAAGGCGGCAAAGCCCAAGATTCGGTAGTGGCGCCTTGGTGAGGACCACAAGATGCTGTGTGTAGTCCGGTCAGATGGACACCCCGAAGGGGGCAGTCGATCTCGGTCACGTCGGGAGCGACGCGCTGGTGCCGGCGCAGCTCGCTGGCGTGAGGAGCCGACAGGCCTTCAAACCAGGCATCGCTGACCTGCGGCGATGTAGTGCACCTGCGCTGGATGGACAGCCCTCACGGCGATGACCCCGGCAGCTGACGAACCACTCGTGCTCAAGCACCATCGGGTAGTGTGCCGATGACGCAGTAGCGAGTCGCGTTCGAGCCACCCTCGGCGGTTCACGACTCGACGGCCGGAACGTGCCGACGACAGCGCCGCCGGCAGCAATTCGGCGACACCGGGCCTTAGGAGGCCGATGCGAGCACGGCTGGCGAAGCAGGAGGGCGGCTCGGGCGCCGAGCCCCACCGCCACGGGCCGACACGAGGCCTGGGGGTTCGTGCCGTCGTGGCGCTGTGCTGTGGCCTCGTCACCCTGACGGCGACGGCTGCACTGTGGCCGACGCCGGCTGGGGCAGGCAGCGTCAGCTCGGACCGGAACCAGATCTCCCAGCTCGAACAGCGCATCGTCAGCCAGGGCCAAGCGCTGCAGCAGCTGGTCGGTCGTACGGACTTGGCGCGAGCCAAGCTGGCGACGCTTCGAGCGCAGCTGGCCGGCGACCAGGCCCGTCTGGCGACCGACCGTTCGTCGATGACCCGCGCCGCTCTCCACCTCCGCCAGGTGGCCCTCGACGCCTACATGTCCGGCGCCGGCAGCGCCGGTGCCGCGTCGACCTTCATGTTCACGGCAAACACCGACGCGAACGCCGCCATGGCCCGCACCGAGTACGGCGATCTTGCCGCGAACACCTTGTCCGCGGCGATCGACCGTTTCCGGCACGCCCAGCAGGTCGAGACGACTGCCGCTGCTGCCGTGGCCGGCGAGACGGCGCGGGCCCGAGCCGTGGTACGGACACTGGCCGCGGACCAGCAGGCGGCCCAGCAGGCGATGACGACCGACCAGGCCACCTTGAGCCAGGTCACCGGGAACTTGCGGGTGGCCCTGGTCGACGCCCTCCAGCAGGAGGCGGCCGCGGCTCGGGCCCAGGAGCAGGCGCTCGCAGCCCAGCAGGCCCAAGCAGCCCGGCAGGCCCAAGCAGCCCAAGCAGCCCAAGCAGCCCAAGCGGCCCAAGCGGCCCAGCAGGCACTCGCCGCCCAGCAGGCCCAAGCAGCCCAGCAGGCCCAGGCGGCGCAAGCAGCCCAAGCGGCGCAAGCAGCCCAAGCAGCCCAGGCGGGCTCGAGCAGCGCCCCTGCGGGAGGAGGCAGCTCGCCAGGGCACGGCTCAGCGGCGTCCGGGGCGGCCCCCCCGACGCCGGCTCCAGGGGCGCCAGGGAGCAGCTACGCCAATCCGTTGCGGTCGATCACCGATCTCTCTCCCGAACGGATCGACCAGGGCGTCGACTACAGCGGGTACGGACCGATCTACGCGATCGGCGACGGAGTGGTGCTCAACACCGTCAACGCCGGATGGCCGGGCGACACCTACATCACCTACCGGCTGACCGACGGGCCCGCGGCCGGGCTGGTGGTCTACGCCGCTGAGGACATAAGCCCCCAGGTGACCGTGGGCCAGCGCGTGACGGCGAGCACCGTGCTGGGCCAGATGTACGAGGGACCCGACGGCATCGAGACCGGCTGGTCGGACTCCTCGGGCATGGGCTACACCATGGCGCACGACTACGGGCAGTTCAGCGGATCCAACTCCACGGCCTTCGGCGACAACTTCTCCCAGCTGCTGCAGCTTCTCGGCGCACCCGGGGGCGTCCTCCAGAACAGCCCGCCGACCGGATCCCTCCCGCCGAGCTGGCCTCGGTGGTGACAGCTCGCGCACGGCGCCCGAGCTCGAGACGGCCAGGCTCGCCAGTGTGCCAGTGTGGTCGTCGTTGACAAACGACCTGCACCCCACAAAACACTTGCCCAAAGCGCGGTGAATCCTCTACGCTCGGTGACCAGGAGAGCGGCAGTGAGCGAGCTTCGGCACGGAGCGTGTCGGCACGGAGGGTGATCTGATTAGCTGGTGCACTGTGGTCCGCCGGACACTGCGACATCGGGTACTGGGACAACGGGGCGTGGCATCGCAGGCATCGCCTCGGGGAAGGAAGTAGGACGTGACGACGCTGCTGCCGCGGCCGGTCCAAGGCACCGCTGCCCCCCTCGCCGACGACGAGGTCGACGTGGACCGCGACCGGCAGCTGGTCGCACGAGC
Source organism: Actinomycetes bacterium (assembly GCA_021819525.1). Lineage (GTDB taxonomy): Bacteria > Actinomycetota > Acidimicrobiia > Acidimicrobiales > UBA8190 > JAKAQW01. Next base: position 1,536 of record JAKAQW010000173.1, on the reverse strand, counting down.
CCAGGCCGGTGACCGCTGCGCCTTCGACGAGCTGTACCGGTACTACTACCGGCGCCTGCTCCGGTTCTGCGTCAGCAGGCTGCACGACACCCACGAGGCCGAAGACGTCGTCCAAGAAGCCTTCGCCCGAGCGTGGCGAGCCCTGCCCACCTTCGCCGGTGAGCGGCGGTTCTACCCGTGGCTGTCGGTGATCGCCGGTCACCTGTGCGTCGACAGTGCCCGGCGCCGCTCGCGCACCACCCCGGTGGCCGAGCTGCATCCCAAGCACGCGGTCGATCCCACCGCGAGCGGTGAGGAGCAGATGGTCGCTGCCGTCGAGGCCGGCCTGGCGGCCGCGGCATTCGGCCGTCTGAACGACCGCCACCAGCGCGTCCTGCAGCTCCGTGAGCACTCGGGTTGGAGCTACCAGGCCATCGCCGAGCACGAGGGCGTCGGTCTCGCTGCCGTGGAGACCCTCTTGTGGCGAGCCCGCCAGTCACTCAAGCGGGAGTTCGCCGCCTTGACCGACAGCGACGGGCGCCTGGCCGGGGTCGTCGGTGGGCTGGTGGGCGTCGCCGCCGTCGTCCGCCGCCTGCTGCGTGCTGTGCGCTCGACCGTCCACGCCGCGTGCGGCGGCGGCTGGGCCACCACCGCAGCAGTCGGCTCGCTTGCCGCCGCAGTGGCAGTGAGCGTGGTGGCAGCAGGCGCCATGTCCTCTCCCCGCAACCCGGCCGCCAACCACGTCCTCGACGTGCAGGGCACTTCCGCACAGCACCTGAGCGCGCTCGCCGCATCGGCCCCGGGGCGCTCTGGCCACCACACTGTCGCATCCCGACCGAGCGGCGCCGGCCTTCGGGCGCACCCCACCAATTGGCTCGTCGGCGGCGGGCCGGGAGCAGGGCACGGCGCCGGTGGGCAGGGTAGCGCGACATCCTCGGCCGGCACAGCCGGCATCGTGCGGGGGGACCAGCCGGCCTCGACCGCCTTCCAGGCCACCGTGGCGGCCGGCGTCGGTGAGGCCCTCGGGGGGATCCGCAGCACGCTGAGCGGACTGGGCGGCGCGCTCGGGCTCACCGACGGCTCCACCAGCACCGTCGACGGGGTCGGCACCACGGTGAGCGGGTTGGGCACGACCGTCGACGGCGTGGGCACAGCCGTCTCGGGGGCGACATCCAGCGTCGGCTCGGCGATCACCGACCTGGGCACGACCCTCTCCGGATCCTCCTCGGGGATCTCCAGCGTGACCACGCCGCTCGGCTCGACGGTGTCGGAGCTGCCGTCGCAGCTGACCCAGACCCTAGGCGGCGCGCTCGGCACGCTGGGCAGCACCCTGAGCGGCACGGGCACCGGCGGGTCGACCTCGACCACCGGCTCGGGCACCACCACCGGCACGGGCACCGGCGGGTCGACCTCGACCACCGGCTCGGGCACCACCACCACCAGCACCACCAGCAGCAGCACGAGCAGCGGTAGTGGCACATCGGGGGGCGTCGACGGCGTCGCGTGCGACGTGGGCTCCACCGTCGGTGGCGTCCTGGGCACGCTCACCAACCTGGT
>JAKAQW010000172.1 GCA_021819525.1 Actinomycetes bacterium | reverse complement strand
ACACGCGGGTGAGGACTCCGATCGAGATGTGGTCGGACAAGCGCTGGTCGGTCTCTGGCTTGACCCACCCTGCCCTGGGCACGGAGCCGAGAATATCACGGTGTATTCCTAAGGAAACGGTATTGGGCCTAGGGTAGCTCGAGGCGCCCGCGGATGTGCCGCTGGCCGGGGGTGAGCTCGCTTCGCTTCGAGACGGTGCCCTTCGACGTCGTCATCGTGACGAGGTGGATCCGGTCGAGCCCGCTTCGGATGTTGCGCCAGGTGTCGCCGTAGAGGACAAGCACTACATGGCGGATCAAAACGGTGCCATTGAGCGCAGAGGCCGGTTGCTCGCTCGGTACGCCGAGAGCGGCCCGTCTCACCTTCTGGTCCGAGGATGTGCCCTGGGTACGTGACCGCCAGCTGTCATTGACCCGCACGTCGTGCTTATGAACGTGAGTTCAAGACAATTTCATCTCGAATTTGCATCTACGTCAGGGAGGGTTCACCTGTGCTTCATATCATGCCTCACGTGCCCAACCCCGCCGCACATGGCCCGCGTGAGGCGGACTGGACGGCCGAGCTGAAGTCCATAGGAGTGCCATGGCCCGCGTGGAGCTGAAGAACGCCACCAAACAGTACGGCAACGGACAAGCGCCAGCGGTGAGCAGCGCCGACCTCGTCATAGACGAGGGTGACTTCGTGGTGTTGCTTGGCCCGTCGGGCTGTGGGAAATCGACGACGTTGCGGATGATCGCCGGTCTCGAGGCGCTGACGAGCGGTGAGCTGTGGTTCGACGACCGACTTGTGAACGGCGACCCCCCTGATCGGCGAAATGTCGGCATGGTCTTCCAGAATTATGCCCTGTATCCCCATATGACGGTCGAGCAGAATCTGTCGTTCGGGCTGAAAGCTGCTCGTACGCCCAAGGCCGAGGTCCGTCAGCGGGTCGCCGAGATCGCCCATCTGCTCGGTCTGGACACCTACCTCGGGCGACGCCCAAAGGAGCTGTCCGGTGGGCAGCGCCAAAGGGTGGCGCTGGGCCGGGCATTGATGCGCCGTCCTGCGGTGTTCTTGATGGACGAGCCGCTGTCGAACCTCGACGCCAACCTGCGTGAGCAGATGAGGATTGAGCTGGCCCGCCTGCACGGCCAGCTCGGGATCACGACGGTGTACGTGACCCACGACCAGAACGAGGCGCTCACGCTGGCGGACCGGGTGGTGGTCATGGAGAGCGGGAAGATCCGCCAGTGCGGTTCCCCTGCCGAGGTCTACGGTCAGCCCGCCGACACGTTCGTCGCCGGGTTCATCGGCTCGCCGGGGATGAACCTGTGGACGGCGGGCTGGGACGACGACGGGAAGTCGGTGTGGCTCGGTGGGCGGGCGGTCTGCCTGCCACGCTCCTACCTCCCCGTGCTCGAGGATCTGGGCCCCTCGATCACCGTCGGGATCCGTCCAGAGCATCTCGGCCTTTTCCGCACGGGTGCCGACGTCGAGGTGGTTTGCCAGGTGGAGGTGCTTGAGCAGCTCGGCAGCCATACCCAGCTCCACGCCGAAGTCGAGCTCGCCGGCGAGGACCGGGCACGTCTGGTCGCTCGTCTCGACGCCGCTTTCGCGGTACACAGCGGCGAGAAGCTGGTGCTCACGGCTCCATCGGGGGCGGTGCACCTCTTCGACGCCGAGAGCGGTAGACGAGTCGACGTCGACCAGCGCTCTCTGGCAGGTGCGCTCGTCCGATGACGCTGCTCGAGCCGGTTCGCCAGCGCCCGATCGCCCTTCCCCAGTCGGATCAGTCCGGGCCGCGGGTTCGTCGGTGGATACCCAGCTGGATGCAGCGGCTGCACGATTCCCTGGTCGCCTACGGGCTGATGCTGCCAGCGGTTGCCGTCTTCATCGTCTTCTTCTACATCCCCGCGGCCTATCTGCTCTACATCTCGTTCTTCCACTGGGGTATCCTCTCGTCGGCCACCCGCTTCGTCGGGTTGGCGAACTTCCGCACCCTGTTCGCCCAGCCGCTTTTCCTGCACTCCTTGGTCACTTCTGCGTACTACACCGCGGTGATGATCCCCGCGACGGTGCTGCTCTCCCTTGGGATCGCGCTGCTCTTGAAGGAAGGGTTGTCCAAGCGGCGAGGTGCCATCTGGCGGGGTGCAGTCTTCCTGCCTCACGTCACCCCGGTGGTGGCCACGGCCATCATCTGGGTGTGGATCTTCAATCCGCAGTTCGGCCTGGCGAACTTCGTGCTCACGAGCGTGCACCTCCCGGCCTTGGGCTGGCTCGGGAGCGTCAATTGGGCGTTGCCGGCGGTGATGATCGACAGCCTGTGGCACTCCCTCGGGCTCTACGTGATCATCTTCCTGGCCGGCCTCGCCAGTGTGCCACGTGACCTGATCGAGGTTGCCAGGCTCGACGGGGCGCCCCGCCACCACATCTTCCGCCGGATCATCTGGCCGCTCCTCTCGCCGACGACCTTCCTCGTGGTGCTGCTGGCCACGGTGAACACCTGGCAGGCCTTCTCCCAGATCTTCGCGATGACCGGCGGTCCTCACGGCGGCGCGGGAGGTCCCGCCTATGCCACGACGACCGACGCGGTGCTCATTTACCAGACCGCCTTCATCTACTTCAACTTCAGCTTGGCGGCAGCGATGAGCACGATCCTGTTCGGGATCATCATGACGCTCTCGCTCATCCAGAAATGGATCTCCGACCGTGTCGTCTTCTACCGCTAGGAGCAGGCTGATGCACCTTCGACTCCGTCGGATGGCCCACCAGGTTCTCGTCATGGCCGTGGCCGCGGTGTTCGCGTTCCCCCTCTACTGGGTGGTGGTCACCGCGTTCAACAGCCATGGGGGGGTCTTCTCGATCCCACCTCGCTTCGTGCCGGCCTTTCACACCGGCGCCTTCACCTACGTGCTCACCCACACCAGCTGGCTGCGCTACATGGCCAACACCGTGCTCATCGCCGGAAGCACCGTCGTGCTCGTCATCGCCACCTCCGCAATGGCCGGCTACGCACTGGCGGAGCTGCGCTTTCGAGGCAGCAGCTTCTTGTTCCTCATGACCGTCGGCGTCATGATGCTCCCCACCCAGGCGCTGCTCGTGCCCCAGTACGCGGTGGCGCTGCACCTCCATCTGCTGAACAGCTACGCGATCCAGATCATCCCCTTCGCAGCGAGCACCGTCGGCGTGTTCTTGTTCCGGCAGTTCTTCAAGAGCCTGCCCCGTGAGTACTGGGAGGCGGCACGCATCGACGGGGTAGGGCACCTGACCTACATCCGCCGCGTCGCCTTGCCGCTCGCCCGACCGGCGGTCGCGACGGTGGCGCTCCTCACCTTCATCGCGTCGTGGAACCAATTCCAGTGGCCTCTCATCATGACGAGCTCGCACTCGGTGCAGCCGATCGAGGTGGCGCTCAGTCACTACATGCAGACCTTCCAAGCGAATTGGCGCAAGCTCACCTCCGCGGTCCTGCTTGCGCTCGCACCAATCGTGGTGCTCTTCGTGCTCCTCCAGCGCCACATCGTCACCGCCGTGGCCGGTCGCGACAGCGGGGTCAACCGGTGAGCCGACGCCCGGCGAACCATGGCTGCCGTCGCCATACCCGCCATGGCAGGCGGGTGCCAGCCGGGATCTTCACGTCAACCAGCACACCTATGAGCTATGAGCAAGGAGAAGGCGACACCGTGATCGACGTTCCCCATTTTCACATCTCGCGCAGGCCAGAGAGAAGCTCAGCAGCGCGCTTTGCACCCCGTGACGTCAGTCAGCGCCGGCGGAGACTTCGCTCGTCGAGCATCGCGGGGCTGCTGGCTGCCGGTGCGGTCCTGCTGGTCGCATGGGGCTCGTTGGCGCCCGTGGCGTCTGCGACGGCCAAGGTGAAGACCATGAGCTTCTCGCTCTGGGAGTCCCACAACGGACCCCCGGTCGGTACCACCATGAGTGCCCTGGTGGCCAAGTTCGACAAGTCACAGAAGCGGGTGCACGTCTCGATCGTCGTCACGAAGGCCTCCACGAAGCTGCTCGCGGCCACCGCCGCCGGCGACCCTCCGGTGCTGGCCGAGATCACACACTACGACGGCACGTACGTGCAGAGCCATGCGCTCTTGTCGTGGAACAGCCTGCTGAAAGGCGACCGGGAGCTCTCCAAGAGCAATCTCCTCCCAGCGGTGTGGCTGAATGGTCGAGCAGGCGGCCAACGCTATCGCCTGCAGGCGGATCTGAAGGTCTCCATTGTCGACTACAACAAGACGCTGTTCCACGAGGCGGGCATTGCAGCGCCACCCACCACCTGGACGCAGCTCGCGACGGATGCCGCGAAGCTGAAGGCACTCGGCGTCATCCCACTCGGGTGGAAGGACTCCTCGGCGCACATCCTGCCCGCCTTCATGAGCAACGGTGGCACCATGTTGAAGGCAGGGAACAGCGTCGGCAGGGCCGTGGACTTCAACACCCCCGCCGGCACCAGGACCTTCTCCTACTTCCACAATCTGTACGCCCACGGCTTGATGATCATCGGCCACGGCACAGCCCTGCGCGAAGACCTCGCCGAGGGCAAGGTAGCGATGATCGACGGCACGTCGGCCGGCTACCAGAAGACCCTCATCGCGGTGGGGGGCAAGTTCCCCGTCGGCGCCTTCGTCGAGCCGGCCGGCTCGACGGGCCATGCCTACAACCTCGCCCAGGGTCTCGGCTTCGTGCTGCCGAAGGCCGACACCCACGTCGAGGCCGAAGCGGCCCTGCGCTTCATCAACTGGTGGTTCGAGCCCGCACAGCAGGTCTACTGGGCCGAGCACACCGGCTACCCGCCGGAGACCCGGGCAGGGATCGCCGCGATGCCCAAGTCCTTCTTGGCCAGCCACCCCGGCGAAGTGGCCACCATCGAAGGTGCCACGTCGCGCTACACGTTCCCCCGGCCGGTGAGCGACAGTTACAGCGAGGTCCAGTCCGCCCTCGACACCACCTTCATGGATATCGTCACCGGGAAGGAATCGGTGTCGAGTGGGCTCGGCTCGCTCGACAAGACGGGGGACTCCTACATGAGCGGCGCCAGCGCCCTGTAGTGGCGGCTCTGGTGGCGACCGACCACGCCCGAAGCACCACGATGCCCGCTGCACGCGTGCCGTCGTTCTCGTCGGCCGAGGTGCTGGTGGTGGAGGATGACCACGGCTTCGCTCAGATCCTGCGACGCAGGCTCGTCGAAGAGGGCTTCGGCGTCCAAGTGGTCGGCGACGGCGAGGCGGCGCTCGAGCTCATGGCTCGGGCCCGCTTCGACGTCGTCATCCTCGACCTGCTCCTCCCCGGGGTCGACGGGTTCGAGGTCTGCCGCAGGCTTCGCCAGGAGCGGCGCTGGGTGCCGGTCGTGATGGTGACCGCTCTCGGAGGGATCGACGATCGTATGCATGCCTTCGAGCTCGGCGCGGACGACTACCTGGTCAAGCCGTTCGTCCTTCAAGAGCTGGTGGCACGTCTCTACGTCGTGCTGCGCCATCGGCACCGGCCTGGAGACGCGTTCCTCACCGCAGGCGATCTCCGGCTCGACGTGATGAGCCGCCGAGCCTTCCGCGGCACTGTCGCGCTCGATCTCACGCCCAGGGAGTTCGACTTACTGGAGCTGCTCGTCCGCCACGCCGACATCGTCGTCACCCGTCAGACGATCTTGATCGCCCTGTGGGGACGCGGCGCCGTGGTGTCGAAGAACGTCGTGGACCAGTACGTGGCCCATCTGCGAAAGAAGGTCGACCGGCCCTTCGGCCGTTGCGACCTCGAGACCGTCTACGGCGTCGGCTGGCGCCTGCGGAACCCGGAAGCCCGGTGAATGGCGCTTCGCCTCCGCCTGGCGTTGGTGGTGGCAGCCCTGGCGGCCACGCTGGTGGCCGGTGGGAGCGTGGCGTTCGCCTTCAGCATGTCGGCCGGCGCTCGGGCGACGCTCCAGCACTCGCTGGAGCGTCGGGCTCGTCGGGTCATCGAGCAGCTCGCCGGTCATCTCCTGCCGACGGTCGCCAACGCCGCCCGGCCCGTCGCGAGCGCCGACCAGAGCACGGTGCAGATCGTCACGCCGTCGCACCGTCTCCTGTACACGACGGCTGCTGCAGGGCCGGTGTCGCTCATCTCCCTGCACCTGTTCGCTCGGGCACGGAGGGGGCAGGTGTGGGTACAGCTCCGCCGACCCGGCTGGGACAACCCCCACCTGGTGCTGGCCGAGCCCGCTGGACCCGTCACGTCGGACGTCGTCGTGGTCGGTGCCTCCCTCGACCAGGTCGTCGACATCACGCACCAGGTCGATCTCGTGCTCGAGCTCGTCGGGCCGGCGGTCGTCGTGGCGAGCGCCGGGGGGGCCTGGCTGCTCGCCGGCAGCGCCCTGCGGCCGGTGGAACGGCTCCGCGCCCAGGTGCAGCAGATCTCCGCGGGCAACCCACGAGCACGCCTCGCACCGCCCGGAACGGGCGACGAGCTCGCCGCGCTGGCCGACACCTTCAATGGCCTCCTCGACCGCCTGTGCGGGGCGCTCGACCACCAGCGCCAGTTCGTCGCGGCGGCGAGCCATGAGCTCCGCACCCCGCTGGCGGCGCTGGAGGCCGAGCTGGAGATGGTCGGCCGTGGCGCTCGGGGTGCGGTCGATCCGGTGGAGATGACGCATCGCCTCACCGGGAGAGTTGCCGAGCTGGTGCGTCTCGCCGACGGTCTGCTCACCCTGGCGCGAGCCGACGAGGGTGCTGGCCTTGTCCACGTCGAGCCACAGCCGCTGGAGCCCCTCGTCGCCGCGTCCCTGGACGGCTTTCGAGCCGTGGCCGAGCGCAGCCGGGTGACGATGGTGCTCGATGCCGATCCGTTCGTCGTGGCACCGGTGGATGCCACCCGGTTTCGCCAGGTGGTGGGTAACCTCGTCGACAACGCCATCCGTTACAGCCCCAATGGCGCCCGGGTGGAGATAGGGCTTCGCCGCGTCGGCACCGCAGCGGTCATTGACGTGCGCGACCACGGTCCTGGGTTGCCGGCCGAGTTCCTTCCCCGGGCCTTCGAGCGGTTCTCGCGCGCCGACCCGGCGCGGTCACGCAAGGAAGGTGGCGCGGGCCTCGGCCTCGCCATCGTCTGGACGATCGTCGACGCCCACGGCGGCACCGTGACGCTGTCCAACACCCCCGACCGAGGCGCGCTCGCCAGGGTCTCCCTACCCCTCGATGTTGGCGCGCCCCACGCCGACCCCCATCCGAGTCGACGCTGAGACTCGCTCGCTCCCCGATCATCCATGGAGGTACCCATGCCAGCATCCGGCGGATCACCCGCACCCGAGGAGACCGCACCCGAGGCGACGGCACCCGAGCATCGCGTGCCCGAACGCCACCGTGCGGTGCAAGGCGGTGCGGCGCGGGCCGCGGTGTTCGGTGTGAGCGACGGGCTCGTGACGAACGTCTCGCTCATCGTGGGCATGG
>JAKAQW010000171.1 GCA_021819525.1 Actinomycetes bacterium | reverse complement strand
TGACATCACCAAGCGGAGGCCGCTCTTCGCCGATCTGCTGCGGGCGGTGGGAAGTGTCGAGGGGATCCGCCGGGTGCGGTTCACCAGCCCGCACCCGAAGGACTTGCGCCCCGAGACCATCGCCGCAATGGCCGAGTCGACGGCGGTCTGCGAGCACCTCCACCTGCCGTTGCAGTCGGGGAGCGATCGGGTGCTCACGGCCATGCGCCGCGGGTACCGGGCGGAGCGGTACCTGCAGCGCCTCGCCGCAGCTCGAGCGGCGGTGGAGGACCTGGCGGTCACCACCGACATCATCGTCGGGTTCCCCGGGGAGACCGAGGACGACTTCGCCGACACGCTGGCGGTGGCGGCCGAAGCGGCGTACGACAGTGCCTACACCTTCGTCTTCTCGCCGCGGCCAGGAACCCGGGCTGCTGGCATGGTGGAGCGGTTCGTGGACCGCGACGTCGTCGCCGAGCGCTTCGAGCGGCTGCGGACCGTGGTGGAGCGCACCGCGTTGGACCGCCACCGCGCGCGGGTCGGGCGTGTGGAAGAGGTGCTCGTGGAGGGGCCCTCTGCCCGCCACGACGACGTGTGGAGCGGGCGTACCCGGCAGAACAAGCTGGTCCACGTGGCCGGAGCGTCGGACCGCGCGACGTGGCCGCCGATCGGGTCGTACGCCGAGGTGGAGGTGACCAGCGCGGCGCCGCACTTCCTGCGAGGTCGCCTGCTCGAGGTCGCCACCGCGCCGCGCCATCGCCGCCGGGTCCCGCTGCCGGTGGTAGCCGGCTGACAGTGGCGCGCGCTGCGGCAGCCGATGTCCGGCCACTGGCCCTCGTGGGGCCGACCGCCTCGGGGAAGACCGCGCTCGCCTCGGCAGTGGCTGACGCCGTTGCGGGCACGGAGATCGTGTCGGTCGACTCCATGGCGGTGTACCGCGAGATGGACATCGCGACGGCCAAGCCGTCGCCGGCCGATCGGCAGCGGGTGCCGCACCACCTGGTCGACATGGTGGATCCGGCCGAGGAGTACGGTGTCGCCCGCTACCAGCGCGACGTGCGGGCCGTGCTCGACGACATCGAGGCCCGCGGCGCGCGCCCGCTGCTCGTGGGAGGCACCGGTCTGTACCTGCGAGCGGCGGTCGACGATCTGCAGATTCCCGGCCAGTGGCCACAGTTGGCTGCCGAATTGCGCGCCGAGGCAGGCCAAGCTGGCGGTGCCGCCCGGCTCTACGGCCGGCTCGTCGCGCTCGATCCGCTGGCGGCGCGTCGGATGGAGCCCACCAACGTCCGCAGGATCGTCCGGGCCCTCGAGGTGACGCTGGGTGCTGGCCGGCCGTTCTCGTCGTTCGGTGCCGGGCTGGGGTCGTACCCGGTCTCGCCGACCGTCATGGTGGGCCTGTCGCCAGAGCGGGCGGTGCTCGACCGGAGGATCGCTGAGCGGCTCGAGCGGTGGATGGCGCAGGGTCTGCTCGACGAGGTGCGGAGCCTCGCTCGCCGACCCCGTGGGCTGTCGCGCACCGCCCGCCAGGCTCTCGGCTACCGCGAGCTGCTCACCCACGTCGAACAGGGCGTCGCGCTGGCCGACGCCCTGCGCGCTGCGGAGCGCCGGACGCGCTCGTTGGCACGACGGCAGTGGTCGTGGTTCCGCCGTGATCCGCGCATCACCTGGCTCGACCCGGGAAGGGATCTGGTGGCTCAGGTGATCTCGGCCTGGGGCTCGCCGGGTGTCGCCGCGCCGAGGCTCGCGGCACGCCGATGATCGCGGGCGGGGGTCGACATCTCGTCAAGTACGAGGGCGCCGGCAACGACTTCTTGGTGGTGGTCGACGGATCGGGCGATCGGCCACTGGACGCCCTCGAGGTGCGGGTGCTCTGCGATCGGCGCCACGGTGTGGGAGCCGACGGTGTCCTGCGCCTGTCCCCGGGCACGAGGGGCGCGGCGCTGTCGATGGAGCTGCGCAACGCTGATGGGAGCCGGGCGGAGATGAGCGGGAACGGCGTGCGGTGCCTGGTGCACGCGGCGGTGGACGCCGAGCTGGTAGCAGCTGGCGAGGTGACCGTGGCCACCGACGCCGGTCACCGCTCGGTGCGGATCAGCCTTGGCGCCGAACCGGGTGTCGCGGTTGCCCAGGTGGACATGGGCCGGCCCCGGCTGCTGCCCGAGCCCGATCCGGCGCCCGCAGGTCTGCTCGGCGTGCTGGCCGAGGTTGGGTGCCGCGCGGATGGCCCAGGGCCCAGGGCCCACAGCTGCACCCTCGCCCGAGACGCCCGAGACGCCCGAGACGCCCGAGACGCCGGCACGCCGGGAAGCCCGGGCTCCGCGCGAACAGCGCCAGGTACCCGGATCCGGTGGGTGGACATGGGCAACCCCCATGTGGTGGTGCTGGTGGACGAAGCCGATCCTGCTTGGGCGGCTCGATGGGGAGCCGCCGTCGATGCCGCCACCCCCGGCGGTACCAACGTGGAGGTGGTCAGAGTGCTCAGCCGGAACGAGGTGCACATCGACGTCTGGGAGCGCGGGGTGGGGACCACCTTGGCTTGTGGGACGGGCAGCTGTGCGGTGGCGGCAGCCTGCTGGGACTGGGGGATCGCCGGCGACCCGCTGGTCGTGCACAACCCCGGAGGGGCACTGACCGTCAGCACCGAGAACGGCTCGGTAGTGCTCGGGGGCCCGTCGCGACGGGTGGCGGCCGTCGTGGTCGCGGACGCCGTCTTGGCCGCGCGGGCGGCTGAACTGCGCTCGGTGGAGGAGCGCGAGGCGCAGAGCGGTGCCGGCTCATGACGCTCATCGACCGGAGCTTTCGCGAGCGGATCGTGCTGGTCGGGGTGGTGTTCCCCGGCGCTTCGGGAGAGGCCGTGGAGTCCGGGCTCGACGAGCTGGCGCAGCTGGTCTCGAGCGCCGGAGCAGACGTGACCGGCCGGGTGCTCCAGCGCCGCCAGCAGCCCGACCCCGCCACGTACGTCGGTTTGGGCAAGGCGCGCGAGCTCCACGACCTGGCCGAGACCCTCGATGCCGACACTGTCGTGTTCGACGACGAGCTCAGCCCGGCCCAGCAGCGCAACTTGGAGAAGATCCTCGGCCGGACCGCCATCGACCGCACGGCGGTGATCCTCGACATCTTCGCCCAGAACGCCCGAAGCCAGGAAGGCAAGGCCCAGGTGGAGCTCGCCCTGTTGCAGTACCGGCTCCCCCGGCTCCGGGGCCGGGGCGGGCAGCTCAGCCAACAGGCCGGGGGCATCGGCACCCGGGGCCCCGGGGAGACCCAGCTGGAGGTGGATCGCAGGCGCCTGCTGCGGCGGATGACGAAGCTGCAAGCCGAGCTGCGCCAGGTGGCGAGCACCCGGCAGACCCAGGCGCGCTGGCGCGAGCGCTCGCGCCAGCGGACGGTGTCGCTGGTGGGGTACACCAACGCCGGCAAGTCCACGGTGCTGAACGCGGTGACCGACGCCCATGTGGTGGTGGCCGACCGGCTCTTCTCCACCTTGGACCCCCGGACCCGGCGCATGGCGCTGCCCGGTGGCGAGATGGTCCTCGTCTCCGACACCGTCGGGTTCGTGCGGAAGCTCCCTCACCAGCTGGTGGAGGCGTTCCGCTCCACCCTCGAGGTCGTGTCCCAGGCCGACCTGCTGGTCCACGTGGTCGACGGGTCGGTGCCCGATGCCGACCAGCAGATCGATGCGGTGCGCGACGTCCTCGCAGAGATCGGAGCCGGCGAGGTGCCCGAGCTCCTGGCCGTCAACAAGGCAGACCGGGATCCCCATGCAGCCGCCGTGCTGGCACAGCGCTACCCTGGCTCGGTGGTGCTGTCGGCCCGCGGTGGCAGCGGCGTAGCGGAGCTGGTGGAGGCGATCGGACGGCGGCTTCGAGCGGCCGACGTGGCCGTGGAGCTGGTGGTGCCCTTCGCCCGGGGTGACGTGCTGGCCGCGGTGCACCGAGAAGGCGATGTGGTGGCCGAGACCCATGGCGAGGGGGGCACGGTGGTCCATGTCGTGCTCGACGACGTGGGCCGGGCGCGGTTCTCCGAGTACCGGGTCGGGTCGCGCTGACCATGGGCGACCTGTCGCCGTTCGAGGTGCCGGCCTACCCCTACGACCGTCTGGGTGGCCTGGCTCGCCTGGCTGGCGCATCGGGCGAGGTGCCCATCGACCTCTCTATCGGCACGCCGTGTGATCCCCCTGCGCCGGCTGTGGTGGCGGCGCTCGCAGCCTCGGGAGCCGAGCGCGGCTACCCGGCGTCGATCGGATCCCCTGCTTTGCGCGAGGCAGCCTCCCGGTGGATGCGCCGGCGCTTTGGCGTGGACATCGATCGCGGGGCCGTGGCCGCCTGCATCGGGACGAAGGAGATGGTGGCGACCACCCCGTGGCTGCTGCGCCTCCGGCGACCCGAGCGGAGCGTGGTGCTGTACCCGGCAGTGTCGTACCCGACCTATGCCATGGGGGCCCGGTTGGCCGGTTGCCGAGCCGTGGGGGTGCCGCCGAGGCCCGACGGCGGGCTCGACCTGGCTCGGGTCGATCCCCGAGACGCGGCGCAGGCCCTCGTGTTGTGGGTGAACGCGCCGGCGAACCCTACCGGTGCGCTCGACGACCTGGGCGCTGTGGCTGCGTGGGGACGAGAGCACGGGGTCCCCGTGCTCTCCGACGAGTGCTACGTGGAGCTGACCTGGTCGGGCGCTGCGGCGAGCATCGTGCAGCACGGCGTCGAACAGGTGCTGGCGGTGCACTCGCTGTCGAAGCGTTCGAACCTCGCTGGGGTCCGAGCCGGTTTCTACACCGGGGATCCGGCGTTGGTCCACGAACTGTCCGAGCTGCGCAAGCATGCCGGGATGATGGTGCCCGGGCCGGTGCAAGCAGCTGCCGCCGTCGCCTGGGACGACGACGACTCCGTGGTCGTCCAGCGCGCCCGGTACCGCCGACGGCTCGACCTGCTGGGCGCCGCGTTGGCCGCCGCCGGCATCGAGGTGGCACTGCCTGGCGGAGGCTTCTACCTCTGGGTGCCAGTGCCGCCGCAGTGGTCCGGCGCGGACGGGTGGTCGTTGGCGCGGGCGCTGGCTTCGGAGGCCGGGGTGGTCACGAGCCCGGGCGACCTCTACGGAGAGCCGGTGGCGGCTCACGTGCGGATCGCCGCGGTGGCTCCGGACGAGCAGATCGGCGAAGTGGCTCGCCGGATCACCTCGGCCGGGGCGAGGTTGGCCGACGCCGCGGCCGCGGTGGCGGTGAGCAGCGCTGGACACGACGAGCACTAGCCTGCGCCAATGTCCGATCGCACGACCGAGCTCGCTGATCTCGCCGCCGAGATCGACGACCTGTGGGACCATGTGGCAGACCTGGGCCCCGAGGACACCGACGCCGCCGCCACGGTGCGCCGCGCCATCGAGCTCCTCGACACCGGCGAGGCGCGCGTAGCCGAGGTCGACTCGGAGAGCGGCGAGGTGGTCGTCCACCGGTGGCTCAAACGGGCCATCTTGCTGCTGTTCCGGGTGAGCGCCGTGAGCACCGTGGAGGTCGGGCCGTTCGAGATGGTCGACAAGCTCCCTCTGAAGCGGAATTTCGCGGCGTCGGGGGTGCGCGTCGTGCCGGGAGCCTCCGCTCGCTGGGGGGCGTTCCTCGGGCGCGGGGTGGTGCTCATGCCGAGCTACGTGAACATCGGGGCATACGTGGGTGCCGGGACCATGGTCGACACCTGGGCCACGGTCGGCTCCTGCGCGCAGATCGGCGCTCGTGTGCACCTCTCGGGAGGGGTAGGGATCGGTGGTGTCCTCGAGCCGCCGAACGCCGTCCCGGTGGTGATCGAGGACGACGCGTTCATCGCCAGTCGCTGCATGGTCACCGAAGGGGCCCGGGTCGGCGCCGGGGCAGTGCTCGGTGCGGGCACCATCTTGAACCCCTCCATCGCGGTGATCGATGCCGAGACCGGGGAGGAGCTGTCTCGCGGTGTGGTGCCGCCATGGTGCGTGGCGGTGGGGGCGAGCCGTCGCCGGCAGTACCCCGGCGGCGAATTCTTCCTTCCTTGTGTCTTGGTGCTGAAGCGGCTGAGCGAAGGGGTGCGCCACGGCAAGGCCCAGCTCGAGCAGGTGCTGCGGGACCATGGCGTCGCGATCTGAGGGCACAGTGGGGGACCTGTTGGCACTCGCCGCCTCGCTGGTGGCGACGGAGTCGGTGAGCCATCGCGAGCAGGCCATCGCCGACCGGGTGCAGGCCCAGCTGTGCAGCGCGGGGCATCTGGAGGTGCTCCGCATCGGCGACTCGGTGGTGGCGCGCACGAGCTGGGGGCTCGACACCCGGGTGCTGCTCGCCGGGCACCTCGACACCGTGCCGCCGTCCGCGGGTCAGGTGGCAGGTGTCGAGGGCGACGTGTTGTGGGGGCTCGGTGCGGTGGACATGAAGGGGGGCCTAGCCGTGTTGCTCGACCTCGCTGCCGACACGGCCTCGCCGGCAGTGGACACCACCTTCGTGCTCTACGCCTGCGAGGAGGTCGCTCGCCGTCACAACGCCCTCGCCGGGCTGGCAGTGGACCGACCCGATCTGCTCCGTGCCGACGCAGCCATCTTGGCCGAGCCCACCGGCGGTGTGGTCGAAGCAGGCTGCCAGGGCACGCTGCGAGCAGAGCTGCGCCTGCGTGGCCGGCGAGCGCACAGCGCTCGACCCTGGACCGGCGTGAACGCCATCCATCGGCTCGCACCGGCGCTCTGCACTGTCGCCGCCTATCACTCGCGCCAGGTCGTCCTCGACGGCTGCGCCTACACCGAGCAGCTCCAAGCCGTCGGCGTCGGCGGCGGCGTGGCCGGCAACGTCGTGCCCGACGAGGCGTCGCTGACGGTCAACTTCCGGTTCGCCCCGGACCGGACGGCCGGCGAAGCCGAGGCTGTGGTCCGCCAGTTGCTGGCCGGGAGCTTCGACCCTGCTTCAGGCGACGAGCTGGCCGTCGTCGACGTCGCCGGCGGTGCGCCGCCGTCGCTGGCTGCCCCTGTCCTCGCCGGGTTAGTGGCCGCGACGGGCCGTCCGGCACGCGCGAAGGTCGGCTGGACGGATGTCGCGACCCTGGCGGGCTGTGGCGTCCCGGCCACCAACTACGGGCCCGGCGATCCGGCGCTCGCGCACACTGCTGATGAGCACGTGTCGCGAGCGGAGCTCGACGAGGTGCGCCGGGTGCTCGCTGGGCTGCTGTTCATCTGATCGGACCGGGCGACGTCACCGGCGGCCTGGCGCCGCTGTGGCCGCGAGGCACCAGGAGCCGGGCCGGAGTACCGTGCCCGCGTCCTGCCGGGTGTCGGGCAGGGCGTTCGACGGGTGGTCGGTGGGAACGGTGCAAGCCGTCCCCAGGGGTCAGAGCCGGTGCAAGCCATCCCCAGGGGTCAGAGCCGACGGAAGACGGTGACCACCTTGCCGTAGAGGGTCACTTCGTCGGGGCGCAGCGACATCGGCTCGAAGCGCTCGTTGGC
>JAKAQW010000170.1 GCA_021819525.1 Actinomycetes bacterium | reverse complement strand
GGCTGCACGGCGACCCACCGGCCCCCGACGAGCTGGCCGATGCCGAGGCGGGGGTACGTGCCTTGTTGGACGAGGTGATCGAGCGACAGCCTCGTTTTGGCGAGGCTCGACGGCTGGTCGGCTTGGCTGGCACGGTGTCGACGCTCGCCGCCCTGCGGTCGGGGCTCGTCCACTACGACCGCGACCAGGTGCACCACGCGGTGCTCTCTCGGGCGGAGGTCACCGAGTGGTACCACCGGCTGGCTGCCGAGCCGGCGGCCGCCCGGCTGGCCCGGGCGGGCATGGCCGCTGGCCGTCAGGACGTGATCGTGGGCGGTGTAGTGGTGCTCGACGCCGTCATGGAGCGCCTCGGCTTCGAGGAGTGCCTGGTGTCCGAGTCGGACATCCTCGACGGTCTGGCGAAGTCGCTCGGAGCTGGCTGACGGTGCGCTATGTCCGAAAGAAGGGCACGACGGTCGTCGTCCCCGGCGAGGCGCCGACTGTCGTGCCGGCAGGGATCAGGCTACAACGGTGCTCGAGCCTGACGGTTGGCAGGAGCGCGCGAGCACGGTGCGGGCCACGCCGTCAATGAAGGACTCGGTCGAGCCGTAGCGCGCTGCCGCGTAGGAGCGTCCTTGGTCGCTCAAGTCTTTCCGAACGCGCGGGTCGAGCACTGCGTTGACCGTCCAGAGGAGCTCAGCCGCTGAGGCGAACCAGAGCCCACCTCCCGCAGCGGCGTGGGTTGCCGCGACCGTTTCGGCAGGGACGACGATCGGCGTACCGAACGCAAGTGCGGTGAGGCACCGCCGGGCCAGGAACGGTTCCGGCGAGAGGTCGACCACCATGCCCGCCCAGGCGACCAGCCGCGCGAAGTCGCTCGCTCGGTGGACGGCCCAGCCGTGCGAGGCGCGGCCGCGGTGCCAGACGGTGAGCCCGTCGGTGGCGGCGATCGCCACGGGAGGATCCGGATGAGCGAGACGCAGCATATGGGCGAGACGGGGGTTGTCCTCGAGCTCGCGCACCGAAGCGGTGGTCGGGGCGGAGAAACCGGAAGGGAACTCGTTGTCGTCATCTCCCCGAGACCGGTCGTCGGCGGGCGTACCCGTTACCACGACGATCGCCCCGGTATCGCCCACCCAAGAGTTCGGTTCTCGCCGGGCTGAGGGGTCGGCGGCGATGTGCGGACCGATCACGGGCACGCGCTCCGGCTCGGCGCCGCTGGCGATCATTCCGGCGCGTTCGGCATCCGTGGCGGTGATTACGGAGTCGGCACCCTTCAGCACTGAGTCGAAGTGGTCCGTACCGAGCGGTCCGAAGGCGGTGTCCGCCGGAACGAGGGTATAGGGAAGCGGGCATCGTGCCGCACGGAGGGCTTCGGCTGCACCGAGCGAGCGCCTGCCGATAATCACTGCGGCGTCCGGGGCGAGGTCGTCGAGGAGAGGCACGACGGCCTCCCATGGTGAGACGACCTCCTCGTCGAGGAGACTGGTGACGGAGGCGTCGAGTGAGACAGTGGGACCGCTCAGCGCGTCGACCAAGAGGTCGCGGCGGTGCAGTGCGTGCAGATAGCCTTCGAAACCGAGTTCGTGCACTGTAAAGACGCCGTCTGAAGAAGTGCCGGGAGAGTCGCTGTGCGGTGTCAGCACATGGACGTCGGCAACGCAGGCTAGAGCGCCGGCAACCTGGCGGGCATACCAACCAGCGTCGCTAGCCGACCCCCACCGTTCGGCGAGGACGGCGATACGGAGGTGACCGGTCACTGCCCCCGATGCCTTCATTCGGTGCTTGCCTTGGACCCGTTCTTGCTCCCTGTTTGGCCAGTGACACCGGACCCCAGGTTGCTCGCCCTGCTGGACGGCACGTGGACCGGGGACCCTTCTCCGTCGGCGTTGTGAGAGCGGTCGCCGATGGTGGCATCGATCCATGCGGCCAGCTCGGTGAGGTTCGCCGCTTCGGCGAGCTGGCGATCGACGGCGCGGTCGGCCAGCTCCTGGCAGCGTCTGGCGAGCTCGTCGCACTCCTTCACCAGGGCGTCGTTCAGGCGGACCAGGTGACCGAGGAACTCACGCTCTTCACGGAGGTAGGGACCGAGGACACGGAAGACCAGACGACCCACGACGTGCATGACCAGGCTGCGAGCGCCGCTCCCACGATCGGGAGATGGACTGTCGGGGAGGACCCAGTGCCGGTGCAGATGGTCGAGGGCTTCTTTGGTCCGCGGCAGGTCGTCGGAGCGAAACTGTCGCCGACGCTCAGGGGCCAACGGCTCCCATGCCATCTGGCGTCGGTCGGCCCTCAACTGTCTCAACAGCTCGGCTGGGTCACACGGCTTCGGCGCCACGGTCACGCTCCTCCCTGGCAAGCAACGCTCGTCGGTTCCCAGCGGAGCTTCCGACATCATCGGTGACTGCACCCTCGGGCCGCTGGGCTGCGGTCAACCCAGTCGCGGTCAACCCAGTCGCGGTCAACCCAGTCATCGTCGCGAAGGTTCGACCCACCTGCGCTGTTGGCTCCGCCGGAGGCATGGTAGTCGAACGGGCAGAGCTCCAGGTGGGGTCCGATCTTTCGTTCATCGGCCGGCTAGGTTGCCCTGCGGCCTGCAGCTCCTGCGGCCTGCAGCTCCTGCTGACGGTAGCTCGGCTCTCACCACTCGACCAGTGGGACGGCTCGCTCACTCGGTGCACCAGGGGCCTGGGGGGCTCGCTCCGTGGGCCGGTGCTGCCTGTCTGGCGGGGGCTAGAGAAAGCGGGCACCGAGGTCCACCCACAAGAGGGCGAGCATGGCAACCGGGAGTGCCCCGAGGTAGAGGGGTAGCCGGGGGGAGCGGACGAAGGGCAGCACACCACCGGCCACAAAGAGACCCCATACCGGCAACTCGGGGTAGTAGTAGCGCGAGGTAATGAACCACTGCTCCCCGTAGCGGATGTACCAGAGCACGCCGATCGTGCCGAGCCAGGGGAGCGCCAAGATGAGGCTCTCGACGGTTAGCCGGCGGCGGACGGTCGCGAGCGCCACGAGCACGGTGAACGGGATGACGGCGATGGCGAGGAGCTGCTCGACGTAACCGAAGAACGGGTGCCCGATGAACGCGCCTCCCCATTCAGCGGGAAGCGTCGGATCGGAAAGGAAGGTCACGGTGTCACCGGGGAGGCTGGCGAGCGAAAAGTGCAGGTGCTGCGGATTGACGATCGGAGTCTGCTCTTTCACGGCGATCGCACCGGCGTTCCACATGTGGTAGTGGATCTCGTTGAACCCGATCCAGGGAGCAACGACGGCCACTGTGATCAGCCCGGCTCCCACGAGCGGAAGCAGCGTCCGGTACCACGTCTGGACGACGACCGGCAGAGGCCGTCGGTGCCAGGCCTCAGCGATCAGGACAACCAGGAGGACGACGGGCACCACGAGCAGCTCGAGCTCGGTCAACACGCAGAGCCCTGCCAGCGCACCCGAAGCCAGGAACAGTCGCGACGAATGCCTGTGCCAGGCGAGCCAACTAACGGCCACGAAGGCGAGAACCAGCGGGGTGGCGAGGGCCATGTTGGAGATCGTCACCGATCGGACGACGACGCCGGGGAGCAGCAGGATGCTCAGCATGACCGACCAGCCGAAGAGAAAGGACGTTCGGCCCAGCACCATGCGAGCGAGGAGCCCGCAGAGCAGGGCGGAGATCGTCAGCAGCAAGACGTCATAGCCACGGACGGCGTAGACTTTGGTCAGGTAGTTGCCGAAGAGGTCGAACGCCGGGACGGCGGTCACGTAGTAAAGCGGTGGCTCGAACGCTTCGTAGCTCAGTCCAGCTAGACCGTCGGTGTGCGGGTTGATCGTGGTCGGACGTGGGTAGACGCCCTGGCTGATCGCCAGCTCTTGCGGGCTGGCAAGGGTCTTGCCGAGGATGGGAAGCGAACCGTGCTGGGCGATCTGCTGGATATAGGAGTAGTGGGCTCCTTCGTCGATGGGCGAGAACACTGGGAAGCGAGCCGCGACGATCGATGCCACGACGACCAGCCCGACCAGCTGTACTGCCACGAGGGTCCCGAGCAGCTGACGCCACGGAGACGACCTCCCGCTGCGGTGCTTCCTCCGATCAAGGCCAGCCCGGGTCGGCATCCTGTCGACGCGCTCGGCTCGCTGGCCAGCTTCTGCTGGCTCGTCCTCCGAAACCGTGGGGTCGACGTTGGTCAACGTCCCGCGGGCGACGACGGGTGAGGAGCACTCATCCGTCACGTCATCCGGTACCTCCTCTGGGTCGATTGAGCTCATACCGCTTCCCCGATCCAACGACTGAGTAGGTCCGTACGCCTGACCGACCACTCCTCGGAGGTGATCGCATAGCGCACGTGGTCCTCCCATCGTCCGTCGATCTCGAGATAGCCGATGGCGACCCCTTCAGAACGAATACCCAGCTTCTCGACGACGCGCCGGCTGGCATGGTTGCGCGGAACGATGGCGATCTCTACCCGGTGCAGTCCGAGCATCTCGAACGCGAATCGGAGGACTACTACAACGGACTCGGGGACCAGTCCTTGCCCGGCCAGTTGCTGGTCGACCCAGTAGCCGATGAACGCCTGTTGGAACGGTCCCCGCTGGACTGACGAGAGGGTGATCTCTCCGGCAAAACGCTCGTCGACGAAGATGCCGAACCCAAATCCGGTCCCGAGCTGGCGCTCGCGCTCGCGCATCCCGCAACGCACACCGAAGCTGGAGGCGTCTTCGGGTGCCGGCGGCGCTCCGGCTGGCCTGGGCTCCCAGGGGACCAGCCAGTCGTGGCAGCGCCGACGGACCTCGATCCATGCCGGGTAGTCCTGTTCGGTCAGACTGCGCAGACGGACCCGTCTTCCCGCGAGCTCGAGGACCTCCGTGGCGGGACGCGCCCTTGGCATCATCCGGCCTCCCTCCAGCTCGTCGACGTCGCCCGCCTTCCTGTCTGCCCAACCGGGCTCCGCAGCCCGGGGCTGCGAGGACGTAGCTCGACCGGTCGTCCGCCAGGTGAGCGGCGCCGCGTTCGCCGGTCGATCACGGTCAACCCTCGACTGGTCCCGGGTGGACGGGGTGGTGCCTGGACTGCCAACGGCGCGTCGGCAACGGACCGAGCGCTCATGTGAAGGCAGCAGCAATCGTCTCGGCCGGCTCCGGCTGGTCCTGTAGGTCGCGCGGGTCGTCGGCCAACAGGCCGACCAGGTCGGCCCATTGGTCGTCCTCGCCAGGGAGGCGCAGCGCACACCAGGTCACGAGACGGCTCAGGTTCGGGTTGAAGTAGGGGTCTTCCCGCCGAAGCACCCATCCCCAACGCCGGAGGAAGGCACGGTAGTCCGTCGAGTACCCGGAGAAACCTCGGCTCACTGACTCGGCGTGGACGAGTTGGGCGTGTGGCGTCGACACGACGCGATACCCCGCTGCCCTCAGTCGAAGGCAGAAGTCGATGTCGTTGAAGGCGATGGCCAGCGTCTCGTCGAAGCCGCCGACCTCTTCGAACACTGACCGGCGAACGAGCATGCAGGCCGCCGTCACAGCGCTGTACTCGCGCACGATCCGGTCCCAGCCCCCGTACCCGATCGTGTCGACCGGGAGCCCTGCTAGGACGTGACCGGCGATCCCGCCTAGCCCGAGCACGATGCCGGTGTGCTGCAACCTGCCGTTCGGGTAGACGAGACGGGCGCCGACCGCTCCGATGTCGGTTCGGACGGCATGTTCGACCATTGCCTCGAGCCACCCACGCTCCTCGGCGAACACGTCGTTGTTGAGAAAGAGGAGAAGGTCCGAGTCACAGCTTGCTGCAGCCGTGTTGTTGATGACCGACCAATTGAACGGACCTGGATAGTCGAGGATCCGCGTGCTCCGACGTCGGCCCAGTTGCTTCCGGAGCGCACGGGTCTCTGCCTCGGCGCTTCCGTTGTCCACGAGGACGAGCTCCGAGATCAGGTGCCCGGCAGTCGCGTCCAGGTGCTCGACGCAACGGGCGGTCAGCGCTGCCTGGTCGCGGAACGGCACGATGACGGCGATGGACGGGGTGCTGTCCACGTGGCGTCGCACCGAGTAGCTCCCGAGGAATGGACCGTTCTCGACCCTTCCGTCGATCCCCCGCCGTCGGAGGGCATCTTCGACTGCCCGACGGCTCGCTGCATAGGCCCAAGGTTTTGCCTCGGCGTCTCCGGCTGCGGAGCCGGAGACGACACGCCAGTGGTAGAGCACCTTGGGCACGTGGACGACTCGGCGGGCTCGTTCGGTCGCCCGGAGCATGACATCGAAGTCCTGACTACCGTCGAACTCCGAGCGGAAGCCGCCGATCTCCTCGAGCAGCGATCGTCGGATCACGGTGAGGTGTCCGAGGTAGGGGTACGACAGCAGCAGGTCGGGCGCCCAGTCCGGCTTGAACTGCGGTTGGAACGGCCGGTCGAACGCGTCGATCTTGTCGTCATCGGTGTAGATGACGTCGGCGTCCTCGTGTTCGAGGACGGCGGCGACTACTTCGGCCAGGGCGTCTGGTTCGAGGGCGTCGTCGTGATCGAGGAGGGCGACCAGCTCGCCGGTAGCCAGCTCAAGGGCGGCATTGGTTGCCTCGGAAATGCCGCCGTTCTTCTTGAACGCGGTTGCTTTGATGCGGGGTTCTTTTGCGGCGAGGTCGCCGATCAGGCGGGTCAGCTCGGGATCGCCCGACGCGTCGTCGCACAGGCACAGCTCCCAGTTCGTGTAGGTCTGTGCGGCAACTGATCGTGCGCACTCGACGAAGTACCAGTGCGAAGGCCTGTAAACCGGGACGATGACGCTCACTAGGGGGCCATCTGTGGGCAGCTCCGGCCGACGTTGCGACTCCGAGGCCTGGAGCCGGTCGAGGTGGATCCGATGCCAGTAGTCGGGAGGATGGGCGGCGGCGTCGTTGCCCCAGGGCAGTTGGTACTCGACCGGCTCTGGCGACGGTGGCGGGCACGTCTCGGCGAGCAGCTCGGCGAGCCGGGAAAGCGCCTCGGCTGTTCGCACGGGGCCAGGGGTGGAGGTCGGGTCGTTCCGTTCGGGCATCGGTGGTGTCAGGAGTTGGCTCGGGGCTTGGGTTCGGTGGCGACCACCCCTGGCTCGAAGATGGCAGCGTCCCGGTCGGGGGTGAGATCGACGGTAGCACGGCCGAGATGTCAGGCTCTACGTGATCAGTCGTGGGTGACGGCTGCTGGTTCGAGCAGGTGGCCGGGTGTCCCAGTTGGCTTCCGCGTGGAGCAACGACCGGAGCCGGTCGTTCTCGAAAGTCCGCATGTCGGGCCCCGTTTGCCGCGTTCCACGACGCTCGGAGCGTTCCACCGACGGCGGAGGAACGCAGCCCCGCCGGTTCACTCCCCTTCGCGGGTAACTGCCCGGGAGTGCCGGAAGAACTGCTCGAGGTCTCGCTCGTAGCGGTAGACGGGTCCTTCGCCCACCGAGCGCCGGAGGTTGTTGGCCCGGGCGAAGCTCCGGA
>JAKAQW010000169.1 GCA_021819525.1 Actinomycetes bacterium | reverse complement strand
CCGAGCCAGCAGAGCTGGACGTGGCTGCGGATCCGGTCCTCCCGGTGGTGGAAGACGGGGCGGAGCCCGAGTGAGCCCTTCATGTCGCTCCCGCTGGCCTGCTCGCCGCCCCGGCCATCGGCCTCACAGCCCCCGTCGTCGAGGGCGTCGGCAACGCCCAGCTCGCCGTGGCCGTCTGCCACGTCCCCGGCAGCGTCTGGCCCGGCCAGCTCGGCACCGCCGTGCTGTCGGCCCACGACGTGTCGTGGTTCAGCCGGATCGACCACCTGCACCCTGGCGACACCATCACCTTCACCGACCGCTGCCAGACGCTCCGCTACCGGGTCGTCCGGGGCCAGGTGCTCCGCTCGGGCTCCCCCCTGTACTCGACCCTCACCCCCCAGCTGGCCCTCGTCACCTGCTACCCGCTCGACGCCCTGTTCCTCACCCCGAACCGGTACGTGGTCGAGGCCGACCTGGTGGCCGTCAGCAACCACGGCGCCGGGGCACCCCGGCCCCCGTCGCTGCCCCCGCCCCTGGTCGTGCCCGCTCCCCCGGCACTGGCCGCCCAGGGGCTCACCCTGACCACCAACGACGCCCCCCTGGGCCGGCTCGGGCTCACCGGCACGCCCTCGGCCACCTGGCAGCAGAGCCCCGCCCCCCTCCAGGTCGAGTCGTCGGTGCTCGCCCTCTACTTCGCCGCCCTGCGCTCCGCCGAGCAACGTCAGGCCACCTGGTGGCAGGCCGTCGCCCCCGGGGTACCCGCCGCCGGCGCCGCACCGCTCTTCGGGGCCACGATCGCCCGCAACGTGCGCTCGGTCACCCCGGTCCTCGACGTGACGGGCTCGACCGTCACCGGTGCCACCATCACGGCCCGGCCTGAGGTGGTCGGCGGGAGCCGCCCCGGTCTCTACGCCCTCACCATGACGGCAGCGGTGCGGGGCTCGGACCTGGTGGTCACCGGCTGGTCGATGGTGCCCCTGCCGGGCTGACCACCGGGGTCACCGGCTGGTCGATGGTGCCCCTGCCGGGCTGACCACCAGAGCTGCCACCAGAGCTGCCACCGGGCTGACCACCAGAGCGACCACCGGGGTCACCGAGGGGAACCGGCCAGCTGGAGCTCGACCGAGTACACGGCGACGGGCGCACCCCCCGGGGTCCACACCCGGACCTCGAGCTGGTCGCCGGGCGGCGGCTCGACGGGGGTGATCCGGAACGGCCCCGCCCCGGCATAGGTGTGGTGGGGGTAGGTGCGGACCTCGTCGACGGGCAGGGTGACCGCCTCCTGGCCGTTGGTGGCCACCAACTGGCGGCGAGCCAGCAGGACGTTGCCGGTCGTGTCCCACACCTCGACGTCGACCGGGGCAGCGGTGGCGAGCACCACGGTCGCCGTGTAGCGCCCCGGCAGCTCCCGCCGGTAGTCACCGGCCACCACGTAGCCCGCTTGCCCGGTGGAGACCGCCCGCCACGTCGAGGGCGGCCCGACCGTCACCGCCTGGCCGGCCGGACCCGGCGTCGCCCACCCCGGCGTGGTGGCGGGCACCGCCGGCACGGTGAGCGCGGTGACCGCAGGCCCTGGCGTCCACCGGAAGGCCCACACCCCGGCTCGGGCCACGACGAGGTCGGCGTGGAGCGGCCCGGCCAGCTCGGCCACCAGGGCGTCCGCCCCCGCCACCGGCTCGGTCTCGATGCCCTGGGCGGGGGCCACCACCACCCAGACCGTCCTGGTGTGAACGGGGAAGGTGCCGGCGCCCTGGACTCCATAGGCCCATTGGCGGCCGCTGAAGCGGCCGAGGATGCCCTGGGAGGCCACCACCTCGGCGCCCGCCGGCACCTGCCGTTCGACAGCGGCCAGCACCGATGCCGCAGCCGGGGACACCCGGAGCCACTGGGCCGACGTGCGGGGGACCCACACGGCGCCCCACGCCACGGCGTTGAGGGTCACTGCCAGAGCGACGACGAGCGCCAGCCGGGACCACCGGCGTCCCACCGCGGCGAGGACCCCGACGGTCCCCACCGGCACCAGCACGAAGAGGAGGATGCCCTGGAATCCCGGTAGCACGAAG
Organism: Actinomycetes bacterium; assembly: GCA_021819525.1. Classification (GTDB taxonomy): domain Bacteria; phylum Actinomycetota; class Acidimicrobiia; order Acidimicrobiales; family UBA8190; genus JAKAQW01. The sequence continues at coordinate 5,378 of JAKAQW010000169.1, read as the reverse complement.
AGGAGGTTGGCGTGCAGGCCGTTCTCGAGCAGGACCAGCACGCAGGCCACCGCTACCCAGGGCGAGGCCAGCCCGAGCACCCCGGCCGGGCCGACGTTGGCGTAGAGGTCCACCCGGCGGGACCACAACGTCGACACGACCCGCTGGGGGTGCTCGAGCACGCCCACCACGAGCTTCCCGAGCCCCACCGAACCGGGAAGGGCCCCTGATGCCCCGGCGGCGAGGTACCCGTAGCCGCTCGCCAGTCCCGACCCGAGGTTCCACCCGGCGACTGTCAGCACGAGCGTCCAGACGACCCCGACGGCTGCGACCGCGATGCCCCGGCGCCGCCACCGGCGGCCGGCGATGGCCGCCCCGAGCCCCAGGCCGACGATGTAGGTGGCGGCGACGTCGCCACAGGCCAGGGTCAGCCCCACCCACACCCAGGCCCACCGACTGGAGGGATCGCGGGCTACGGTGCGAGCCGCGGCCAGGGCGAAGAAGACGGCCACCACCTCGAGGTGGAAGTCGAAGGAGAGCGTCCAGTAGACCCACGGGTCGGCGACCAACGACACCAGGCCGGCAACGACGAGCACGGTGGGCAACCACGCCGACCGCCGACCGCCCCGTGAGCCGGTCACCGCCGCCAGGTCGCACAGCCAGGTGAACGCCACCACCTCGGCACCGACCAGGCCGAGGTCCTGCACCCACAGGAGCGTCACCGCGTGGGGCCACACCCACGCGAGCAGCGCAAGGGGCCACATCAACAGCTCGCCGTGACTGCGGACGAAGGAGTACCCCGCCACCGAATCGAAGGGGTCGAGGTGCCCGTGGGCGATGGCCCACCAGGCCTGGTGGTAGAACGAGAAGTCCCACGTGAGCGCGTCCCGTCCGGCCAGGCGGGCGCTCCACCAGGCCAGCACCACGAACTGCGCTCCGAGCACCACGTAGCCGGCCCGGCGCACCCAGGCCGGCACCGCGCCGCCTGGCCGGGTCGACACCGGTAGCGCTGCTGCCTCTGGCGCGGCTGCCCCCGTCGCCACGTCCGTCACCTCGCCAACCGCCCCACCTCAGCCACCCCCACCGAAGCGGATGGGCAGGATCTGCGAGTAGCCGTAGGGGTAGAACAGGCGCTCGTTGACCAGGTTCGCCTCGAAGTAGACGGGGTCGGCCGCCGCCTGCGTGCCCTCGATGGTGAACGTCGCCACGCCCGACGGGTCGGTCAGGGCCGACACCGGGGTCTGGCCGGGTTGGCCGGCGTTGATGATCGCCTCGCCGTAGAGGAGCCCCCGCTGGGCGTAGATGATCTGGCCCAGGTAGACGGGGATGCCGCCCACGTGGACCGGTCGGTCGAGCTGGTCGAGGACCTCGGCCTGCACGGTCACCGGCTCACCGGGGGGGACCACGTGGTCGATGGCGTCGGGCTGGAGCGAGACGTGCCAGGTGGTGGGCACGTACGCGCCGCTCGGCGCCACGGCAGCCGGGTGCGAGGTGAAGGCGTCGACCTCGAACCCGCCGGTGATGGGAGGCATGGCGAAGAAGTTCGGGGCCAGCAGCGAGTACGTCGCCCGCTGGTGGGGAGCGAGCACCGCCGGTCCGGACCCTTCGAGCCAGAAGGCGGTGAGGCTCCCCCCGTTGTTGACAGAGAAGGCCGGACGCTCCGCCTGCCCGGTGCGGTTGGTCACCAAGACGTCCACCCGCTGCACGGTCGCGAGCTGACCGGTGGTCCGTACGCCGACGATGGAGACGGTCAACGGGGGGCGGCTCACCACGGCGAGGACGGCGACGACCCCGGCCACCGCCGTCACCCCTGCCGCGGCGACACCGAGGCGGCGTCCCCACCGCCCGAGGTCGGGCACACCGCCGCTCCGGTCGAACGTGGCGAAGCCGACCAGGGCGGCCGGGACCAACATGACCAGGTAGCTGCCGAAGGAGCGTGCGGCGAAGAACAGCGCCACCGAGGGAGCGAAGAAGGCCCACGCCTCGAGCCTCGGGTAGGCGGCGACGAAGACCAGCCAGGCGACGACGAGGAGCAGCAGGGCTACGGCGGTGTACGCCGTCAGGGAGCCACCGCCCACGCCGAGGAAGAGACTGAGCCCGATGGCGCCCTGGCCGGCGGGAACGGTGCTGGCGGCCAGCGGGGTGAGGATGCCGTGCAACCAGGCCCCGGGGCCCATCACCAGGTAGGGGAGGTTGGGCAGGGCGAAGGCAGCCAGGGCGATGCCGAGGTAGCGCCCGGCAACCAGCAGCGCGTCCCGCCAGGCGGCGAGCGGGCTCGCTCCGGCACCCACCCCGGAGCTGTCTCCGGCCCGGCCGAGCCGTTCGAGGGCGATCCCGGCCACGACGAAGGGGAGGATCATCCACGGTGTCTGCTTGACCGCCATGGCCAGGCCCAGGCAGACCGGGCCCACCCAGGACGCCGGGCCCCGACGACGAGCGAACCGGTTCCAGCCGTAGGCCGCGCCCACCAGCAAGGGCACGAAGACGGCGTCGGTCACCCCACCCACCGCATAGCTGATGTAGACGCTCAAGCTCCCGACCACCACGGCAGCCGGGGCCAGGGAACGCGGCAACAGGGCGTAGAGGAGGACCACGGCGAGCCCCCAGCAGGCCAGGTTGATGGCGATGGCCACCTGGGTCGTCCACCCGAGGGCGAGGAAGGGCACGTAGACGAGGAAGGCCAGGGCCGGGTACGACAGCGACGTCACCGGGCGTCCGTCCAGGCGGAAGGTGTAGCCGTCCGGTGAGACGTGGTAGCGGGCGAACGACGGCGCCATCGAGTGGAGGTAGGGATCGTGCCCGTGCTGGGCGAGGACGGCGGCGTACTGGTTGAAGGCGATCTCGTCGGTGCCGTAACCCGGTGCGGCACGGATCTGCAGGTAGCCCCACACGGCGAAGGCGCCGACCGCCAGCAGGACCGTCGCCCAGCCCAGCCCCGTCCGGGCCGCTCGCCACCGAGCCAGCAAGCCGCTGGGATCGGCAGAGCCGGGCAGCCAGCTCGCGGCCATGGTGGCCAGCCCCCAGATGCCGAGGACCACGACGGCCACGACCACCCAGGGGTACGTGGTGACGGCGGCGAACAGCCGAAGCGCCCACAGGACGAGCACCAGCCCGGCAGCCGTCCACCATGCCCGCTCGGCCAAGCCCAGCCGTTCTCCCGCCCCCTCGGCCGAGCTGTCCTGTGCCGGGCGGGGGGCGGCTGTGCCGGCCACGGTGTCCACGGTGTCCACGGTGTCCACGGTGTCGAAGGCGAGCCGCCGGCTGCCCGTGGCGGCGGCCCTGCGGATCGAGACCACCCTGTTCGCTACCCGCCGAGGGCGAACGCCTGCAGGTTGCCCAGGCTCGGCGTCCCCACGGCGTCGTAGAGGGTCTGGCCGTCGGCCGACAGCACGATGGCGACACAGTCGGCCGGCGCCGGCAGCACGGTGCGGACCTGCTCGGTGGCCACCCGCACCTCGGCGACGTTGCGGGCGCCCGATGCGCCCTTCAGCACGAAGAGCCGGCTGCCGGTCGGCGACACCACCAGGTCGGTGCCGCTCCGGCCGACGGTGAAGCTCGTCTCCACCTGTCCGCCGGCCACGGCCACCTGGTCGACCTTCCCGTGCGACGAGAGCGTCCACACCGAGGTCTGGTCGGGGGACGGCGCCACGGCGACGGTGTGGAGCCCGACCCCGAAGGAGCCCTGGACGGACCGTGAGCCGGTGTCCACCACCGTCACGCTGGTCGAGGTGCCGTTGCCGTCGAGGACGTAGAGGGTGTTGCCGTCGGCCCCGAAGACCAGTTGGCGGACTGGTGCCCCCACCGGGATGGTCGCCACCAGGGCGCCGGTCGACCCGTTGCGGAGCTCGACGGCACCGGCAGTCGCCGTGGCGACGCCGTCAGCCAGCTCACCCGTCGAGGACTGGGCGAGCGACGACACGGTCCCGCTGACCGGGACGATGCCGACCAAGGCGCCCGTCGAGAGGTCGAGGGCGTGGATGGCCCGCGCCGAGGCACTGCCCGCCAACAACCACACCACCCCGTTCTGCTGGGGGGCGGCAGCATCGAGCAGGCCCGCCGGGGCCGCGTAGATGCGAGTGGGCCGGACAGCAGGCGCGGACGAACCCGAGGCGGCACCCGACTGGGCCGAGCCCCCCGACGAACAGGCCGACAGGGTGACGGCGCCGAGCACCACCGTGGTCGTCCACGCGGCGAGCCGAGCCCGCCGCAGCCCCCTCACGCCCGGCGTGGCTGTCGGGGGCGGCGGAACCGGAAGGCGAACAGGGTACCGCCGAGCACCAACGCAGCAGCAGCCCCGCCCTCGAGGAGGAAGGGCTTGCCCGTCGAGGCCGACGTCGCCCCGGTCACGGCGCTCGACGTCGAGGCCAGTACGGCGATGTCGGGGTCACTGGTGATCGAGAAGGTGGCCGTGCCGTTGGCAATGGTCGCCCCGGGCACCGGGCTCCACGAACTGGTAGAGGGGTTGTAGACGACGACTTCGTCGCCGGTGGCGAAGTTGCCGGCGATGGTGACGGTGATCGGCTTGGGGAAGGTTCCGGTGAACTTGGTGCCGTTGACCATCACCGAGATGCCCACTGCCACCACGGTCTGCTTGCCAGCCTGGCCGGCACTACCGATCTGGGCGACGTCGCCGGCGGTCAGCACCACCTGGGCGGGCTGGGTGAGGGCGCCGGCAGGAACGGTCACCGTGACGGTGTCGCCGTTGTCGGACCCGGTGACGGTGCCACCCGAGGGCTGCACCGTCGCCGTCGTGAGCACGGACGTGAAGCCACCAGGCACGCCGGCCGGCGTACCCGTTCCCGAGCTCGGCGTGTAGCCGCTACCGGCAGCAAAGGCGGTCGCCGACCCCAGCACCGACGCTGCGGTGGCAACACCCACCGCTGCTCCGACCTGGAAGATCCGCCTGGTGACCTCGTTCATGTGTCCTCGTCTCCTCGCCTACGTGGGCTCATTGGCGTCCTGCCGGGGCAGCAGCCCATGGAACTGCATCTGTTAGGTGGTTGCTTCCCGACACTACAGCACGACTGCCGGCACGGGGACCATCCCCGGTACCCTCCGAGCACCAAGGCACCCGGTGGCTTCCGCACCGACAGTACCAAGTCGACCACCAGGGGACAACACTTGAGCGCCTTGCCCTGGCCCCGGCCCCGGCCCAGCCCTCAGAGCGGACCGACCGGCGAGCGACGAGCCGGTCAGTCCGGCCCTATGCCGGGTGGCGTGCCTCCCGACGGCGGCACCCCTGGTTGCGGCGTCGACACCCCCGACGACGGCCGGTCGTCGCGGCCATCGAGGTCGTCGAGGGCACGGCGAGCGTCCGCCACGTCCCGGTGCATCTGGTCGACCAGCTCGTCCACCGAGGAGAAGGCCGCCTCGTCGCGGAGGCGGCGCACGAAGGACAG
>JAKAQW010000168.1 GCA_021819525.1 Actinomycetes bacterium | reverse complement strand
CGATCGCCACCGACCTGGCCGACAGACAAGCGGAGATCCCCTGGGAGCGACGGTCTCGGATGTCGGCGAACCGTCCGCACCTGGCACCTGGCACCTGGCACCTGGCACCTGGCACCTGGCACCTGGCACCTGGCACCTGGCACCTGGCACCTGGCACCTGGCACCTGGCACCTGGCACCTGGCACCTGGCACCTGGCACCTGGCATTGTGACGGCGCTGCAGGCCAAGCCGGGCCGAGCACCACGTACGAGCGACGATGCCGCCAAGAGCGGTTCGGGGAGGACATACATCCATGCAGGCAGTCCAGGTTCACGAGCTCGGAGGGCCGTCCGCCCTGCGCCTGGTGGAGCTGCCGGAGCCAGAGCCGGGACCGGACCAGGTCGTGATCGAGGTCCACGCCGCCGGCGTGACCTTCCCCGACCTACTGCTCAGCCGAGGTGAGTACCAGATCAAACCTGAGCTCCCCTTCGTGCCGGGCTCCGAGGTGGCAGGAGTAGTGCGCAGTGCCCCGCCAGGCGCTGCGGTGCGGCCCGGGGACCGGGTAGCCGCCTTCTGTGGTCTCGGCGGCTTCGCGGAGGTGGCCGCGGCCCCCCTGGAAGCGGTGTTCCCGCTACCTGCGCAGGTGTCGCTTGCCACCGGGGCGGCGCTGCCCATGAACACCTTCACCGTGCACTTCGCCCTCACCAGGCGCGGCCGTCTACGAGCCGGCGAGACGGTACTGGTCCACGGCGCGGCCGGGGGGGTGGGCACGGCGGCGGTGCAGCTGGCATCGGCGCTCGGGGCCACGGTCATCGCCGTGGCGTCCTCCGACGAGAAGCGCCAGGCAGCGAAGGAGGTGGGCGCGCAGCATGTCATAGCGCCAGACAACTTCCTCGCCGAGACCCGCGAGCTCACCGGCGGCCGGGGCGTGGCAATGGTGGTCGACCCCGTCGGCGGGGACCGCTTCACCGACTCCCTGCGGGCGCTGTCGGTCGAGGGCCGCCTGCTGGTCCTCGGCTTCACCGGCGGCGAGATCCCCACCGTCAAGATGAACCGGCTCCTGCTGAACAACATCGACGTGGTAGGAGTCGGGTGGGGTGCGTTCTGGACCCGCCAACCCGGCTACCTGCAGCAGCAGTGGGCCGAGCTGGCCCCGCTCGTGGCAGACGGGCGTATCGCACCCCCACTCGGCCGGCGGTTCCCCCTCCACGAGACGCGCGAGGCGCTGATGCAGCTCGAACATCGCCAGGCCATCGGGCAGGTGCTCGTGGAGCCCCGCTGACCGGGCCGCGCTCGCAGGGCCGCAACGAGCGGGTCGCAACGAGCGGGTCGCAACGAGCGGCAATCGACCTCGATCTCGGGCAACGGCACGAGCACGTGCTCACGCGTGGCCGTCCGACCCGGCGCGCGCGTGGCGATCGGGCCCCGGACCCTCTCCACCTGCCTCCAGCTGCGCTGCGCGACGCTACGCCGTCGGGGTCACCACTGCGGCCAGCCCGGCGGCAGCGTGCCAGTAGGCGGATTGTTCTGCAAGATGCCGCCGGGGGCGCCGAGGTACTGGAGCAACTGCGAGAAGTTATAGCCGAAGGCGGTGGAGTTCGACCCGCTGAACTGCCCGTAGTCGTGCGCCATGGTGTACCCGGTGCCTGCCGAGTCCGCCCATCCGGTCTCGATGCCGTCGGGCCCCTCGTAGACGGTGCCGAGCACCGTGCTCGCGGTGACCTGCTGGCCGACTGCTACCGCCGGGTAGATGTCCTCCGCCGCGTACACCACCAGCCCAGCAGCCGGGCCATTGGTCAGGCGGTAGGTGATGAAGGTGCCGCCGGGCCATCCCGAATTGGTGGTGTTGAGGACGACCCCGTTGCCGATGGCGTAGATGGGTCCGGAGCCGCTGTAGTCGACCCCCTGGTCGATCCGTTCGGGCGAAAGCGCGCTGATGGCACGCAGCGGGTTCGCATAGGCACCTGGCGTGCCCGCTGGCACCGCGGACCCCGCTGGCGCCACGTACCCGGCGGCGGGTGCCACGGCTTGGCGCTGGGCGGCCAGCGCCTGCTCCAGCGCTCGCTCGTGGGCGACCTGCGCTTGGTGCACAGCGGCCAGCAGCGCCTGGAGGTGGCTCTTCGCCTGGCCGAGCACGGCCTGGTCCCCCGCCAACGCCGCTTGGGCTCGCCGGCGGTCGCCGGCCAAGACGGCAACCGTGCGGGCGGCGCTGGCCGTGGCTCGACGGACAGCAGCAGTGGCCAAGGCGACTCGTCGCTGGTCGCTACGGAAGGTGTCGATGGCGGTGGCGAGGTTGTCGGAGGCGAGGTTGGTGTACTCGCTCCTGGCCATGGCGCCAGTGGCGTTCGTCGTGTCGAACAGCACCATGGCAGACGACCCGGTGCCCATGCCCGCACCGGTCATGTAGGCGTGCAAGGCTACCTGGCGGAGCTGGCCGGCGGCTTTGGCCGCGGCAGCCCGGTCGGCCTGCAGGTGCACGCTGTCCACCAGCTGCTCGAGGCGCAGCACGGACAGGCGGTGCTGGGCCTGGTCGTACTGTTCGACCAGCAGCTGAACGGCAGCGCCTTGGGTGACGATCCGCTGCTCCATCTGGGTGATCTGCAGCCGGTCGGAGCCGATGCTGCCGGCCGCCGCCGTGCCCGGCACACTGAGCACGCCGATCGAGGTCGCAGCGATCAGGCACAGCGCTGCGAGCACCGCCGACGGCCATCGCCGGGCGACCGGCACGGGTCGGGTCAAGCATGACGGTCTCCGTCTCGTCACCATGCGCGCATCGGGCTCCCACCGTCGTCCTGCACGATCAGCCCCCCGGGCAGACCTGGTCGACAACCACGGCCGACATGGCCGCCCGGCGCCGGCAGGTAGGCCGGCGCCCCACGACCCGGTCGTGAACGCCGAGAGGCTACCGGTCGATCCACGCACCGTCAATCGACGTACGCCCCGGCACCACGCCAGCCACGGGAGCTACTGGCGGTGCGGCCCTCTCACAAGGCGTCCTCGGCCATCAGCTGCCGGTCGACGCCGGATCGGCGGTAGCACCCCAGGTGTCCCAGTAGGTGATCTCCGACGCCGGGCGTCGGGCCGCCGGGGAGAACCCGGTGCCGACGGTGTAGGCCACCGGCAGCAGCGCCACCTGGGTCACCGTGTCGGGGATCCCCAGCAGCTCACCAGCCTCGCGCTCCTTGCCCAGGTGGAGGGTGGTCCACGCCGCTCCGAGACCCCGAGCGCGTAACGCCAGCATGAAGCTCCACACTGCGGGAAGGATCGACCCGTACAGCGAAGCCGCGATGACCGTGGTCGCGTCCGCAGCCCGCCGCTCGATGCACGGCACCACGTGCACAGGCACCTGGTCGAGGATCTCCGTCAGGTGGACCGCGCTCTCGTAGACCCGGCGGGTCTGGGGATCACTCGCACGGCGACCCGCCGCCGAGAGGTAGTCGGCACCGACCTGGCGGTACAGGTCGGCCAGCCCCCGGCGCTTGTCGGGGTCGGTGACCACCATCCACCGCCAGTCCTGTTGGTTCGAGGCCGTGGGCGCCTGGACGGCGATGCGCAGGCACTCCTCGATCACCGCTCGCCCCACCGGGCGCTCCAGGTCGAGCCGGCGCCGGACGGACCTCGTGGTGGTGAGGAGGCGGTCGGTCTCCGCCAGGTCGAACGGCGCGTCGTCGGCGGTGGAGGCCATGTCTCGGGAGCCTACCGACCTCGCCCCCGAGGCGGGCCAGCAGGGCCTCCCCCCGACGCACCGACGCCGCTACCGAAAATGCGCGACGCTGCAGGTGTGGGTACCGACGATCCGTCCGCGCGGAGCAGCACTTCCCCGGGTGAGCAGCCTCGTGACCGGCGAGCAGCCTCAGAGCCGTCCGCCAGCCCCCGCGAGCACGGTCCGGGCTCTGCCCACGATCGCGCCGCAGCGGACCGCGCGTCGGGCGTCGACGTCTTGCTGGCCGACGGATCGACGGCCCTGCTGCGCCCGTTGCGACACGACGACGGGCCGGCGATCGCGGACTTGTTCTCGAACCTGTCACGAGACAGCCTCGTCATGCGCTTCTTCGGGCCACACCAGGTCACCGACGACGAGATCGCTCGCCTCCTGCACGCGGATGGCATCGACACCGCCGTGCTCGCCGTCGAACGAGCCGGCCGCCTGCTCGCGTTGGCCGAGTACGACCGCCAGTCAGGATCGGGCGAGGCCGAGGTGGCTTTCGTCGTCGCCGACCCGTACCAAGGCAGGGGGCTCGGCACGCTCCTGCTCGAGCACATGGCCGACCTGGCCCGGCGAGCAGGCATCTCGCGCTTCGTGGTCGACACGCTGGCGGTCAACAACAAGATGCTCGGTGTCCTTCGCGCCGCCGGGTTCGCTCGCCAGTACAGCCGCGACTCGTCGGTCACCCGGGTCCTGCTCGACATCTCGCCGACACTCGAGGCCCGCGACGCTGCAGACGAGCGGGACCGGCTCGCCACGCGGCGCTCCATCGAACGGCTGCTGCGTCCCCGCTCCATCGCCGTCATCGGCGCCTCGCGCCAGCCCGGGACAGTGGGCCACGAGCTGCTTCGGAACCTGGTGGCCGGCGGGTTCACCGGACCGGTCTATCCGGTGAACCCCGAAGCCACTTCGGTGGCGAGCCTGCCGGCATGGCCCAGCATCGACGTGGTGCCCGGACCGATCGACGTGGCCGTCGTGGCCGTGCCAGCCGACAAGGTGATCGACGTGGCCGAAGCCTGCGGACGCGCCGGGGTGGGTGGTCTGGTGGTCATCTCCGCCGGGTTCGCCGAGACCGGGGCTGCTGGCGCAACCGCCCAGCGCGCGTTGGCCCGCACTGCCCACCACTTCGGCATGCGGGTCATCGGGCCCAACTGCTTCGGCATGGTGAACGTCGAGCCAGCGGTGTCCATGAACGCCACCTTCGCCACCCATGTGCCGCGCAGCGGACGGATCGGCTTCGCCTCGCAGTCCGGCGGCCTCGGCATCGCCATCCTCGCCGAGGCCGCCGAGCGTGGCCTCGGGCTGTCGGCTTTCGTCTCCATGGGCAACAAAGCCGACATCAGCAGCAACGACCTGCTCACCTGGTGGGAGGTCGACCCCGGCACCGACGTGGTCCTGCTCTACATCGAGTCGTTCGGCAACCCGCCGAAATTCAACCGGTTGGCTCGTCGCTTCGGGCGCGCCAAGCCCATCGTCGCCGTCAAGAGCGGTCGCAGCGGAGCAGGCAGCCGGGCCGCCTCGTCGCACACCGCGGCCCCCGCCAGCCCCGACCAGGCCGTCGACGCGCTGTTCGAGCAGACCGGGGTGATCCGGGTCGACACTGTAGAGGAGCTGTTCGACGTCGGCGCCGTGCTGGCCCACCAGCCCGTACCTCGAGGACCACGGGTAGGTATCATCGGCAACGCCGGCGGGCCCGGCGTGCTGGCCGCCGATGCGGTCACCGGCCACGGCCTGGAAGCCCCCGAGCTGTCACCCACCTTGCAAGAGGCCCTCCACAGGCTGCTCCCGCCCGAGGCGGGCGTCGGCAACCCGGTCGACATGGTGGCCACCGCCACCGCCACCAGCTACCGTCAGGCACTCGAGCTGGTGGTGACGAGCGGCGAGGTCGACGCCGTCATCGTCATCTTCACCCCCCCGCTGGTGACCCGGGCCGACGACGTGGCCGATGCGGTGGTCGAGGCGGTCGACGATGCCGCCGGTCGCGGTCACCAGGTACCGGTGGTCGCCGCCTTCCTCGGCGGCGCGGGCGCCCGGGTCCGGCTGCAGCGGGCCTCCCGCCCGGTGCCGTGCTTCACCTATCCCGAGTCCGCCGCCCGGGCCCTGGCCCACGCTGTGCGCTACGGGCGCTGGCGCGCCCAGCCCCCGAGCCACCTGCCCGAGCTCGCCGGCATCGACCCGAACGGCGCCCGTGAACTGATCGACCGGGCCTGGGACGACGCTCCTCGAGACGCTGCGGAGCTGACCCTGCACGGGCAGCACGCCCTCGACCTGCTGGGGTTCTACTCCATCGCCTCGACGACGGCGCCCGCCGGGCATGACCGAGACGACCCCCTCGTCGCGGCAGGCCACGAGAGCGTGGCCACCGCGCTGACCATGGCACGCGACCCGTCGTTCGGCCCGCTGGTGAGCCTCGCCGTCGGGAGCTGGCCACCAGGGCTCCCCGCCAGCTCCGCCGTCCGGGTCACCCCGCTCACCGTGGCCGACGCCCGCCACCTCGTCTTCGGTCAACCCGGCTCACCGCTGCTCACCGGGAACGACGCTCGGGGCACGCCGGACACTGACGGCCTCGTAGACGTCTTGCTCCGCGTCGGCCGGCTCGGCGAAGACCTGGCCGAGATCACCCACGTGGCGCTCGACCCGCTGCTGGTCAGCCCGTCGGGCGTGGTCGTCGCGAGCGCCGAAGTACGGGTGACGGGCGATCCCGTCCCCCTGCTGGTCGACAGGCCCCGCCAGCTGCGCTGAGCCTGCCCCCCTTTGCGCTGAGCCTGCCCCCCTTTGCGCTGAGCCTTCCCCCCGTTCGATCTGAGCCTGCCCCGTTCGATCTGAGCCTTCCCCCCTTTGCGCTGAGCCTGCCCCGTTCGATCTGAGCCATCGCCCCTTCGATCAGCGTGGGTGCTGCGGAGCGCGTCCACCGAGCTGGCAGGCTGTCGCGAAGTGGCCCGGGGCGGGCCATTTCGCGGGCAGGAGACCAGGTCAGCGTGCGTTCGCAGTGCATGTTGCGACACCCGGCCAGCAGGCCCGGTAGGCGCCTGACAAAGCCCACTCCCGTCGAAGGAGGGCCTTCGCTGGCTGTCGACACGGTGCCAGCGCCACTGGAGCTGACGTCAGTCGTGCGCGGTCCGCCTGGTCACAGCTCGCACGCCCTTCAGCTGGTACGCCAGCGTTCTCGGGAAGCCTCGATCTCATGCCAGGCCGCCTCGCGGTCGCCGTAGCCAGCCACCTCGGAGAGCTTGCCCGGCTCGAGATCCTTGTAGACACTGAAGAAGTGCTCGATCTCGTCGAGCAGCGAACCTGGGACCCCGGTGATGTCCTCCACGCCGTCCCAGCGGGGGTCGTGGGCCAGCACCGAGATGATCTTGGCGTCAGGGCCGTGCTCGTCGACCATCCGGAACACCCCGAGCGGGCGAACCGCCACGACGCAGCCGGGGAACGTCGGGTCCTCCACCAGCACCAAGGCATCGAGCGGGTCACCGTCCTCGCTGAGCGTCTCGTCGATGAAGCCGTAGTCGGCGGGGTACACCATTGCCGACAGCAAGCGGCGGTCCAGGCGGATGAGGTGCCGGGCATGGTCGTACTCGTACTTGTTCCGGCTGCCAGCTGGGATCTCGATGACGACCTCCACTACGGCTTCGGCAGGCTCGCCGGCGCCGCCTCCTGCGCCCTGGTTCATCTCCATGTCCTCGCTCTCGTCTGCACCACCCCGACCGTATCTCCCCACCGAGGTCGTCTGGCTCGAGGTGCCTGGCTCGAGGTGCCTGGCTCGAGGTGCCTGGCTCGAGGTCGGCTGG
>JAKAQW010000167.1 GCA_021819525.1 Actinomycetes bacterium | reverse complement strand
CGTCTTCCTGCGCCAGCTGGACCCCAGCTGGCCGGCGACGGCTTCGGCACCGGCGACGGCCTCGGCACCGGCGACGGCAGGGACCTCGGCACCGGCGACGGCAGGGACCTCGGCACCGGCGACGGCAGGGACCTCGGCGACGGCAGCGACCGCAGCGACTTCGGCACCGGCGACGGCTTCGGCACCGGCGACGGCAGCGACGCGGAGCTCGGCACCGGGAGAGGGGCCGGCATCGGGAACGGGGCTGGCGCCCGAGCCTTCCCGGTGAAGCGCCAGTGGTCGCGCCGGCGGGGATTCCCGCAGCGGGTGCTCGCCCGGTTGGCACTGAGTGGTGCCTTGGCTGGCGCGACGTTGGGACTGGCGGCGTGTTCGAGCGGGAGCGCCAGCGCGTCGGCCCGGGTCGGCCAATGGGTGTCGAGCGAGGGGTTCGGCAGCTCGGTCGGCACGTTGCTGGGTGACGGAGGGCGGGTCATCCGGTCAGTGGAGCTGAGGCAAAGTGCAGGTGCGCTGCGAGCGGACTGCGGGGTCCTCGAGGACGACGCGTCCACCGCGGCCGGGAACTTGCCCACCCCCGACCAGAACCTCACCGATACCTTGCAGCGGGCGTACCGGACCGATCTGGCTGCCGCCGCCGCCTGCTATGGCGCCTCACCAGCGGACCGCCGCCGCCTCGACCAGGCGCTCGAGGACGTGACCTCGGCCGATGCGCTGCTCGAACAGGCGGTCCAGCAGGTAAGTGAGGTGACCGGCCGGGTGCCGTCGACCACCGCTACCACTCCATGAGGTGCAGCTGACGGTGGCCCCTTCTCCCGAACGTCGCTCTGACGAGTGCCTCGAGGCTGCAGCGTGCGGGCCGGCTTCGTCTTCCGGGCCAGGCCAGATGCCTGGTTGGGCCTCCTCCACCGGGGCGGTGGTGCCCGACGAGGCTTCGAGAGCGCCCAGCGTGGCCGAGGTGCCCTCGACCGAGGCGGACGACGACCGGCGGTGGCGCCGGGTACTGTGGTCCTTGCCCAGCGGCCTCTACATCGTGGGGAGCCGGGCCGGGCAGCGGCGCAATCTGATGACGGCCAGCTGGGTCGTGCAGGTCGCAACCTCGCCGCGACAGGTCGGGGTGTCGCTCGAGCGGGCCTCGTTGACCTTGGAGCTGATCCGTGCCGGCGGCATCTTCACCCTCAACCTGCTCCCCGTAGACGAACGCGCCCTGGTCCGCCGGTTCGCGAAGCCGGTCCCGGCAGGTGATATCCACGTCGACGGGGAAGGCGCCGGCTCGATGGCCGGGGTGCGGGTGCTGGCTGCCGGCAGTGGGGCGCCGGTGCTGGCCGCGGCCATCGGCGTGATCGACTGCCAGGTGGCTCGCATCGTGGACTTGGGCAGCCACTGCTTCGTGGTCGGCCGCGTCGTCGGTGTCGGTGGTGGCGAGGACGGCGGCGGTGAAGGCGGTGGCCGTGGTGAAGGCGGTGGCGGTGGTGAAGGCGGTGGCGGTGGTGAAGGCGGTGGCCGTGGTGAAGGCGGTGGGTCAGGTCGCGGGACGGCACCGCCCATGCGCATCCTGGCCATGGGCGACACCCGCATGCACTACGGGGGGTAGCAGCAATTGTCGTCCCAGCCCGCTCCGCAGGACGGCGAGATGGGAGATGTCAGGGGCGCTGCTCGGGTGGGCGGAGGTCGACTCGGAGGACCAAGAACCCATCTTCGATGCTGCCCTCAGCGTCTCCCAACATGGCGTAGTCCATGTAGTCGACCTGGGCCTGCTCGACGAATCGGCGGCGCTCGGGTCCTTCGACCGGCGGCACGCCACGCTCACGTACCGCCCGCGCCCGCTGTCGGAACCGTTCGATCATGGCGGTCACATCCAGCTCCTCGGCCACCCTGGAAGACTATCTGCTCACCTGTCGCGATCCCGACGGTCGATGGCCCGAGGCGCCGGCCGACCCCGGTATGCTGTGCAGCGTATCGGGCGTCGGGTACGGTACTTGCGCTGGGCGCTCCGATCTACGTGCGTTGCCGGTTGCGGCGCCGCGCCCAGGTCGGGTGTGCCGCGTCGGCGGTAGACTAGGGAAGTCCTGCTGCCCGGGCCTGTGGACTCGGCCCACGGAGGAGTCGCTGTGAAGAAGGGACGGCATCGCCGCTTCGAGGAAGCTCGCAGCCTGAAGCGCTCTGTCGCCACCGCCGGCCGACGCTGCCCAGAGTGCGGTGCCGAGCCCGACGACCAGCACGCTTCGTGGTGCCTGGCGGAAGAGGAGCAGCTCGACCAGATCCTCGGCACGGCGAACGGCAGCGCCGCGCTCGACGAGGACGACCCGCTGGCCGAGTAACAGGACCTCGTGCGGCGCGCTGTGGAAGCTCGGCACCTACCGGGCAGCTCGGCGCTGGTCGGCGTCCCGGGTCTCGGAACCGGGCAGGTCACCGCCCCTGGGCAGCTCACCGAGCGGGCAGGTCGGCGTTGCTGGGCAGGTCGGCGTCGAGCGGGCGCGTCAGCGAGGCGCGGCGCTCTGTGGTGGCTGGGAAGGCACGCGACGCCGGGTTGCCGGATGCGGGAGGGCGACGGCACTAGGAGCCGGTCGGCTGCGCCCAGGACGCGACCCCCGGGGCCGCTCCCCTCGACGGGCGCCCAGGGTGGCGAGCAGCATCTCGTAGACCTGGCTACCCACCAGATGGACTAGCTCGTCGGCCAGTGCCCGGTGGACCGGTCGACGGCCGACGAACGCATCGGGTGCCTCGGTGCACCACCAGTGGAACTCGGCTCCGCCTGCCCCCCAGTCACGGCGTTCCCACTGGCGGACCACCGATGTCACGTGCCCGTCGTCACCTTGATGGTCTTCGCGTCGCAAGGGGAGCTGCCAGCAGACGTCGGGCTTCAGGGTCAGCGGCGGGACCCCCTGGGAGACGGCGGCCACGTGCAAGGCGCAGCCAGCGCCGCCGGGGAAGCCGGGCCGGTTCAAGAAGATGCAGGCGCCGTCGACGATGCGAGTGGCGCGCTGGCCCGCTCGGGTGGTGCGTACCACCGAGGAGCGCTGGTCGTTGCGCCGCAGCGGTCGGTGGAACTGCCACTGGTCAGGCGACAGCTCGGCGGCGGCGGCCTCGACCCGCCGGACGTCGTCGTCGTCGGTGAAGTGCGCGCCGTACGAGCAGCAGCCCTCCTGGCGCTCGGCGGCGGGCCCCGTCAGCACGCCTTCGCAGCCCCGGCCGAAGATACAGCTCCAGGTGCTCTCCAAGAAGGTGACGTCGAACAGCCAGGTTCGGTCCTCGTCGGGGTCGGGAAAGCTGATCCACTCGTGGGCGTCTGGCGCCAGGCGGGTGCTGCGGACCAGGCGGGCGGTCACCGGAGCCGGCCCGGGTCTGGCGCCAGGCGGGTGCTGCGGACCAGGCGGGCGGTCACCGGCGCCGGCCCGGGAGAACGGTCGGTGCTTCGGTGGTGGCGTGGCAGGACTGCCTGGTGGCACCGACCCCGCGTATCTGCTCGGCGGTGGGCTCAGCGCAGCAGAACCAGGCTTCGGTGAGCCGGGGGCGCAGGTCGGGGTGGGTGGGGCTTGCCAGGGAGGCGATCGGTGGTGGGGGCTGTGCCCACTGCGGGCGTCCCAGGGCGGCAGCCACCGCTGTGCGCAGCCGGTGCTGGGACTCGACTGCGGACCACCCGCCGCCAGCGGCCTGCTCGGCGATCGTCGCCAGCTGTGCGGCGAGCTCGTCGAGCCGTGGGTCACTGCACTGCCAGCGCCATCCGAGCGCCTCGTCGTCGTAGCCGCGGAGGCTCGGCGCCAGGTCCGGGTCGTCCAGCAGCAACGACCCCGGCGGCAGGAGCAAACGGATGGCGAACTGCACGGGATCCACGTTGCCGACGAGATCGCAGCGCGCCACCAGGTCGAACAGATCGGCGATGCCGTCGGCGGTGGACCACGGCGTGAAGGGCATGAGCGACGGGCGAGGCTCGATGCCAGCGGCGCGCAGCACCCTCACAGCCTCCACCATGTCGGCCACGTCGTGGCCCTTGGCCAACTTGTCGAGGACCGCCTGCTCGGCGGACTCGAAAGCGCTCACGACGAAGAGGCAGCCCGCCTCGGCCATGGACGGCCACAGTGACCGGTGGCGCAGGATGTGCTCCACCTTCACCGTCACGTCGAAGGTGAGCTGCGGATAGGCGCCGTGGACCGCCGCCACGACCCGCCGGGCGTGGCGCGGCCTGTTCAAGAAGTCCGGGTCGCCGAAGCTCACGTGCTCGACGCCGGCCGCGACCAGCTGCGTCACATCAGCGAGGAGCCCGTCGACGTCCACCAGCCGGGTCCGCCCGTCGTAGACCACCGGCACAGGGCAGTGCCGGCAGCGATGGGCGCACCCCCGGCTGGCTTCCACCGACGCTGCGAGACGCTCCGTCCCGTCGACGGCCAAGCGCGCGTAGCGGTCAAGTGACGGCAGGAGACGGCGGTCGGGGACCGGCTGCTGGTACCGCTCCAGGCGGACCAGTACCGGATGTGGCCCGAAGACCGGGGCCGGCGACAGTGGGGGTCCGTGGTCGAAGCCGGGCTGCGGTGCGAGGTGGTGGCCCGGGCCGGGCGACGCTTGGGGGTCGTCTGGGCAGAGCGACAGTGGGGGTCCGTGGTCGAAGCCGGGCGATGGCACGACAGCGCCCGGCGCACCGGCTGGCGACGAGGGCGGCAGATCAGGTGCCCTCAGGGTGTCCACCCAGGCCAGCAGCTCGGGAAGGTACTCGCCCGCGATGGCCAGGTCTGCTCCGGCTGCGCCCAAGGCGGCGTAGAGCCCGTAGACGCACAGCGCCAGCTCGGGCCGCCGGCGGTGGATGGCCTGTTCGACCCGCCGGGCCAGGCGCATGGCGGTGTGCATCGGCACCGAGCAGGCTACGGCGTCGGCCCAGTCCACGTCGTCGTCGGCCAGCCGGTCTACGGCCAGGTCGACGCAGCGCACCTGGTGCCCGCGGCTCGCGAGTGCAGCGGCGGGCACGGCCAGCTGCAGGGGCTGGTGACCGAGCTCGTAGGTGGACACCAGCAGCACGCGCACGCCGGCCACCGTAGCGGCGTTCACGGGTCCTGCGGATCCACCACGCGCACTGTCAGGTGTCGCCAGGCGACGCGCAGGGCTGCCTCGGCGTCGTGGGGGGTGAGCCCCTGGCTGTGGACGAAGCCCAGGTAGCGGGCGCCCTCAGGGGCCGGCGCGATGAGCGAGCCGACCGGGACGGTGATCGACACGCCGACGATGCCCGGCACGGCCTCGGCCTCGGCCACCCCGTCCACCGATTCGAGCCGTCCGGGTCGCGGCGGCGGCAGCATGAGGACGCCGGCTGCTCGGTGGCGGCTGGCAGCGGGGACGGCCCACCCCAAGGCATTGGCCAAGACGATCGCTTCCAGGCGCTGGCCGGTTCCGATCTCGACGGTGCGGCTGCACAGTCCCCCGATGGTCCGCGGCGCGACCTCGATCACCGAGGCTCGTCCGGCGTTGACGCGGAGCTCGGCGTGGACCGGACCGTGGTCGAGCCCGAGCGCCCGGCAGGCGGCAGCGGCGGTGGTGGTGACGGCGTCGCGGTCGGCGAGCGCCAGCCGGCTGGGGGTGACGTAGATGGTCTCCTCGAAGTACGGGCCGTCGAGGGGATCCGGCTTGTCGAACACCGCCACGAGGTGGAAGACGCCACGGTCGAGCACTGCCTCCACCGCGACCTCGGCTCCGGCGACGAACCGTTCGACCAGTAGCGGCTGGTCGGCCGGTACCCCTGCCCGGCGCGCGATGTCGGCGCTGCGGCGGGCTGCGGCCACCAAGGCCCCCGGGTCGTCGGCGCGGATGACCCCCTGGCTGGCGGCCAGGGTCGTCGGCTTCACCACGCAGGGATAGCCGACGGTGCCGCCGGCGCGACGAAGCGCTGCTTCGTCGGCGGGATCCACGGCCACGAACGACGGTTGCGCGACCTCGGCGCTGTCCAGGCGCTGTCGCATGACCAGCTTGTCCCGAGCGCCGGCCACAGCGGCCGGAGGGCTGTGGGGAAGGCCCAGCGCACGAGCAGCAGCAGCAGCAGCCACCACCCCCCGGTCGTCCACCCCGAGCACCGCGTCCACTGGATGCCAGGCGTCGTAGTCGACGAGGGCCCTGGTCACTGCATCGGGATCATCGAGGTCGACCACCAGGCTCGATGCCCTGGCCAGCGGAGCCATGGGCTTGTCGGATGCCACCACTACCTCTACCCCGAGCTCGCCGGCCGCGGCCAGGAAGGCAGCAGCCCGGTAGGTCGAGGACGGGACGAGCAGGACGACGCGGGCCACGTCTCTATGATGTCGGGCAGGAGGTGCCGCCGTGCCCGACGATCTTGCCGTATCCGACGTGACGACCCCGGTGCTGGCCGTGACGCCTGCAGCGCTGCAGGTGGTGCTCGACGCCCGAGCCCAGGAGCCCGACGGCGACCAGCTCGGGCTGTGGGTGGAGGTGACCGGTGCGGCCGACGGCACCTATACCTACGACATCTACTTCCAGCCCGTTGCGGACGCAGCCCCACGCGACGAGGTCGCGCGCTTCGGCGACCTCGGGGTCGTGGTGCCACTCAAGAGCGTGGCTCGCTTGCACGGGGCCCGTCTCGACTGGTCCGAGGACGGCGACGGCGGCTTGGTGATCGTCAACCCGAACACGCCGCCGGCCAGCGAGCGTCCGAAGCCACCGCCGGGGGATCTGACGAGCGACACCGCCCGTCGGGTCCTGGCCGTGCTCGACGAGCAGATCAACCCGTCGATCGCGGCTCACGGCGGTCGAGCCGACCTGGTGTCGGTGGACGGTGCCACCGTGTACCTGCGCCTGGGCGGTGGCTGCCAGGGTTGCGGTCTGGCGTCGGTGACGCTGTCGCAGGGGATCGAGGTGGCGCTGCGCGACGAGATCCCAGAGATCGAGCAGGTCGTCGACGTCACCGATCACGCCGGAGGCACCAACCCGTACTTCGAGGGCTCGAAGAAGTAGCTCCGCTGCTCCAGGGTCCGCTGCTCCAGGGTCCGCTGCGCATGCTCGGTCCGGTACGGCACGAAGACGGTGGACCGTCTCTGCGGTCGCCAGTCGCTGCGAGATCGTCCGGTCGCCAGAGCTGTCCCGCGCACGGGCGGCCCAGGTCGTCTGCGTGGGCGCCGGTCACTGCGAGATTGCCTGGCGCGTCGGTTAGCGTGCTGCGGCGTGGACGTGCTGGTCGTGGGCTTGGCTGCTGGGGGTGGTGTGGTGCTCGGCGACCAGCTCGAGGTGCTCGTCGCGCGAACGGGCGTCCACCGTGACCTGTCGTGGCCCTGGTGGGTGTGCCAGAGCTGCGCCCAACCGTCGCCGTGGCCTGCAGCGGTGCCGATCGTCGGGCTGCCGAGCCGCCTGAAGCCGTGCCCGAAGTGCGCCACCCGCGCCGAGCACCGGGTTCGTCCGGTCGTGCTGGCACTACTCTGCGCGCTGGCCATGGGGGCGTTCGCCGCCCGGATCGGTCCGCACCCGGTGCTGGCCAGCTACCTGGTCCTGGCACCGGCGCTGGTGGCCCTGGGCGCAGTCGACCTCGAAC
>JAKAQW010000166.1 GCA_021819525.1 Actinomycetes bacterium | reverse complement strand
CAGTGCGCCCCGGGTGGTTCCACCAGCCCGCGTTCGCAACGTAGGCTTCCTGGCCATTCGGCGTGATAGCTATGGCCATCGGTCCCGGTCCAACCGGTATAGGCCTGCCAGGCGAATTGGTGGCTGTGTTGATCGGCGTGACCGTCCCTGACACCGTCCCTGAGTAGTTGTTCGGAGCTCCAGAGTTCGCAACATAGGCCCAGCGCCCATCGGGCGTGACTGCTACCGCCCCGGGTCCTGGTCCGGAGTTGATCGCTCCACCTGGCTTACCGGTGACCAGGTCAATCGGGGTGACTGTGTGGGAGTCGATCACCTTGGTGCCGGCGTAGAGCGCAGCCCCAGCAGTCTGGCTGCTGGTCGTGAGCATGGCGCCCATGTTTGCGACATACGCCGATTTCCCATCCGGCGTCACAGCGATCGCGAACGGCCCCGTGCCGACCTTGATGGACCTCGCAACTTGGAACGTTACGAGGTTGATGGGCGTAATGGTGCTGCCGGCGGTCACACCCCAACCTGTGTTGGCAACATATGCCCACTCTCCATTGGGACTCACCGCCACTGCATACGGGGAGTTCCCAACCGGGATTGGAGGACTGACCTCTTTCCCGGAGGGCGTGACCAAGCTCACTGAGTTGGAGCCCGTGTTGACAACGCAGATCACGGTCCTATGACCGATGACAGGGCCCCACCCGCTCGCTTGGGTCAGTACTGAGAAGTTCCCACCCGGAGGCTTGACCAACGGTTGCGAACTGCTTGAACAGGCACTTGCAACTAGTGCCAGCAGCACTGTTAGAGCTCCGAGCCCAGCCGCCCGGTACGCGTGGCATCTCCTACGAGATGACTTCTGCGGTACCGTACGAGACTCCCTGGTCAACCGTTGCTACTTGCGGTACCAGAGTGGGATGGTGTGGCTGGCGCTCCGGTGGAAGCGGTGCCGGTTGGCGGGGCAGATGACTGGGCAGGCGGATGCCAGCCATACGACGCGCCAGCTGGTGGGAAAGCAAGCTTTCCGCCCGGCCAGATGCCTCCGCCGGTTGGCGACGCTACGTAGAACGCCGTCCGAAGTCCTTCGCCGTTCACCTGACCCGCAGCGTGGTCGCCTACGTAGGAGTACAGCGGGTGACCGTTGTACATGATCTGATGCTTGCCGCTCGCACGAGTAAGCGAGCCGATCTTCGACACCGCTACTCCGGGACCAACCGGCATCGTTGCTGGGTTCCCCGAGTACTCCAATGGCAGCCAGCTCTTCGAACAAGACCCGGTGCAGGCGCTTTGGCCCGTCGAGTCTCCGAGATGGAGGTAAAGGGTGTGCCCCTGCGAGTCAATGAGCACATCGCCAAGGCTTGTATGGCCTACTCGCAAGATGTCGACCGACTGCGTGACCGTGGTCTTCGGCCTTGTCGTGGTCGTACTAGAGGAACTCGGAGTCGAGCTACTGCAAGCCGCTAGCAACAGGGCAAATCCGCCAGCGAGCACCATTGCGCCCACGGCGCCGCGCCGACGCCTCGGAAGCTCCCTCGCCTTCTCACTTTCACGTACTCTAATTACTTCCCGAGAACCACGACTCATAGCCCGCCTCCATTCGCTCATACTTGCTCCCTCTGGCCGTGTGCCACTCGCCCCTCGAGCCTCAACGAACCCGCATCAGGCGCCTACTGACTAGTTGCCTACTTGAAGCCTCAGCTACTGAGGCATCAGCATCACCTTCGTGGCCACATGATTGCTACATGGCATGCTACATGGCATCACTATTGTTCCGTTACATTACAACACGAGAACGTAATATGCAACGACCGCGCCGTCCATTGGCTACAGTCCACTCAGGCGCCTCCCGCAGCACTATGGGCACACCATCAAACCACCCCGAGGGGACTGGCGGCTTCAGCCGTCAGGGGAATCGGGGTTCGGAGCGCAGCTCCGAAGTCCGCAACGGCTGATGCTCCTATCACTGTCAAGCGGCGAGTAGGCGTTTCGCCTTCGGGGCCTGTTCGCCGTGCTCATCGAGCCATGCCACGTATCGCTGTGCGAGCTCCGTGTCGTGCTTGAGACCACGCTCGAGCTCGGAGATGCGGGTCGGCCAGCTCCCGAGGGCGTCAGCGACCACCTGGAGGCTGATGTGAGCAACCACGCGGGCCGCTCGCAGATCTGCGCCAACGGGCACTTGCTCGGGATCCACGAGATGGCGGTAGACCTCGCGGGCGACGTGGCGCTTCAGGCACCGGACGATCTCGCGCATGGTCTTTCCCTCCTTGGTGCGCCGCTCGACGTAGGCGGCCGTCTGAGGGTCACCGTGGCTGATCCGCACCATCACGATCCGCCACAGGGCGTGGTTCGCCTGGCGGTTCCCCGAACGGTTGAGGCGGTGGCGGACGGTCTTGCCCGAGGAAGCCTCGATCGGCGAGACCCCGCACATGGCCGCGAACGCGGCCTCGCTCTTCAGCCTCTCGGGGTTGTCACCGGCTGCGGTGAGCAAGATGGCGGCCACGTCGGGGCCGACGCCCTTGGCGCCCCGGAGCGCGGGGTTCGCCCGGGCAGTGAGGGTGTCGAGGCTCGCCTCGAGCTCGGTCATCTCGGTGCTCAGCGCCTCGTACCTGCGGGCCAGGGTACGCAGGGCCAGCTTGGTGCCGACAACGGGGTCAGCCAGGTCACCGCTCACGCGAAAGCCGCTACAGCGTTCGACACGCTCGGGCGTCGAGAGCGGCCCGAGGACCACCCGGAGCTGGTCGGGAGCGGTCACGATCAGGTCACGGATCTGGAGGGCGACCCGCGTGCGACTGTGGCGCGCAGACCTGAACGCGACGCGAAGTGCTCGGATGGACTCGACCATCGAGGTCTGGGACTTGGGCACGACCTGCGCCTCACCGTTCAAGGCCGCCCGGGCGGCCGCCTCGGCGTCGACGGTGTCGGACTTGCCCCGGCGCCTGCGTGCCTGGCGGTTGGGCCGGTTGACCTCGAGGACCTCGATCCCTGCGCCTGCGAGGTGCCGGGCGAGACCTGCGCCATAGGCGCCGGTGCCTTCGACACCGACCTTTCTGAGCTCGCCGAACGAGCTGAGCCACGAGACGAGCGCTCTATAGCCCTTTGCGGTCGTCTCGAAACTCTTCGTGTCGAGGATCTTGCCGACCTCGTCGACGACCGCTGCGACGTGGACGTCTTTGTGGGTGTCCACCCCGCCGATGACAACCCGGTCCGTCTTTGCCATGCTGGTACCTGCCTTCCTCTCATCCGATGGGGGATCGCACCACCGGCCGGGACGGCGGACAGGACTTACACGGTGCAGCTCAAGGCTCCTATCAGGTCACGTCCGTCCGACCGGTCGGTGCGTGTCCACGGGCAGGAACCAGGCCGACAGATCAGCAGCAAGGCACGAAGCCAGTCACACGCTTGGGGTCAGGCCCAGCCCTGCTCCGGGGACCCTCCCATCATGTAAGTCACACCCTCGGCGTATGGTGGGAACATGTCATCTTCACGACTTCGCCGGAGCGCTGGAGGTGTCACCTCGTGTGGTCTGCACCTCGTGTGGTGTCCGAAATACCGCCACCGTATCTTGGGCGGCCTGGTTGCCCGGCGCCTCGAAGAGCTACTCGCCCGGATCGCCGAGGAACGCCAGTGGGATATCGTCGCCTCCGAGGTCATCTTCGACCACGTGCACATCTTCCTTTGGGTGCGCCCAACCGATTCTCCAGCAGAGGTTGTCCGGGCGTTCAAGGGACGCACCAGCCGAATCCTGCGCTCCGAATTCCCTTGGCTTGGCACACGTGAGGTCCTGTGGTCGAAGTCGTGCTTCGGAGCGTCAGCGGGGTACGTCTCGGAGCAGACAGTGCGCCGGTGCATCGAGCACCAGTGGGACAAGGCCGCATGAGAAGGTCCTACAAGTTCCGACTGCGCCCGACTGCCAGACAGCACGTGGCTCTCGAACGCTGCCTGGAATCCCACCGGGAGCTCTACAACGCTGCGCTCCAAGAGCGCCGGGATGCCTGGAAGATGCGCCGCCAGGGAGTGTCCTACTGCCAGCAGTCCGCCCAGTTGAAGGAGATCCGCACTGTTCGCCCGGATGTGGCCGTCTGGTCGTTCTCGTCCCAGCAGGCCACTCTCCGCCGGCTGAACAAGGCGTTCACCGGGTTCTTCCGTCGGGTGAAGGCAGGCGAGACACCCGGCTATCCCCGGTTCAAGGCCGCTCATCGCTTCAACAGCGTCGAGTGGCCGAAAGACGGCGATGGCTGTCGATGGAAGATCGAGTCCTCCCGGGTGCGCCTCCAAGGCGTCGGCGACGTGAAGGCGACCGTCCACCGACCGGTAAAGGGTCAGGTGAAAACGATCTCGGTCAAGCGCGAGGCCAGGAAGTGGTATCTCGTGCTTTCCTGCGACGACATGGCGACCAGGCCGCTGGAGCCGACTGGGAACGTGGTCGGTATCGACGTCGGGATCGCCAGCTTCGCCACCACCTCCGACGGCGTCCACATCGACAACCCTCGCTGGGCCAGGGCCGGCCAGCAACGCCTGAAAGCAGCACAGCGGCGTCTGGCCGCCAAGCGGCGCGGGTCGAACAACCGCCGGGCCGCCAGAGAGACCGTCGCCGCCCGGCACCGCAAGATCGCAGCTCAACGCCGAGACTTCCACCATAAGACCGCCAGGGACCTGGTGGCCAGATACGACCTGATCGTGGTCGAGGATCTCAAGATCAAGAACATGGTCTGCCGGGTCGAACCCCGCTCCGACCCCAACACCCCCGGCGGCTGGCTGCCCAACGGGCAGGCAGCGAAGTCCGGGTTGAACCGAGCCATCCACGACGCGGGCTGGGCAGCCTTCGTCGGCATCCTCAACGCCAAAGCGGAAGAAGCTGGGCGGCGAGTCGTCGACGTGGACCCCCGGCACACCTCTGATCGTTGCGAAGCCTGCGGGCACGCAGCACGGGAGAACCGCGTCAGCCAGGCCGTGTTCACATGCGTCGCGTGCAGGCACACCGCCCACGCCGACGAACACGCCGCACGCAACATCCTCCGGGCTGGACTGGCCCTTCTGGCAGCCGAAGAGCTCCAAGCTGCTTGAGAAGAAGCTGGCTGCTTCAGCGGTCAGAGAAGTCACGGAAGACCCCTGAGCCGGCGAAGTTCACCAGCGTGAACGGCTGCTGACTGTTCTGAACAGTTCCCCACGGCCCGAAGCCGAAGTCGTACGTCGTGCCGTTCGAGAGACTCGATACCCTGAGCCGCCCAGGCTCAGACCTCCGGAAGCAGCGCCCTAACGACACAGTTGAGCAGGTAGTTCGTGAACCAGGGAATGTCGCGAAAAGGGTTGAAGTTCACTCCTCCAGGTGGTACCCTGTAGAGATGAGCAACGCCATAGCTGAACAGCTTTCTCAGAGGCCGGAGCGAGTAGCCCTCGAATGCTTCGAGTCCGATGGTGAGGTCCGTGTGTGCAGGGGCCCACAGCTACTCGCGATCTTCGACAAAGACGACATCGGGATGCGAAACGTGGTGGCGGTGAACTTGACGGACGTCGGCTTTTCCTGCAAGGACGTCGCCGCGTGCTTTGGCCTCAGCGCTCCCTACATGTCGATGCTGCGCGCCCGGCGCAACGAGCGCGGCTGTGCGGGCCTGGTGCGGCCCCGAGGACGTCGTAGGAGCCTCAGCGCTTCAAAGCTTCGCATAGCTGAGGCGTTGTCCGACAAGGGAACAAGCGACAGGGCGATCGCAAAGCGCTTCGGCGTGCACCCTGGCACGATCGGGCGCCAGCTGAAGGCGCTTCGAGCATCCCGGGGAACCCAAGAAGAGCTCGATGCTTCCTGCGACGAGCCACCCACGAGCTCGGCCGAGGCCAGCGAGGAAGAGAGCGAGGCGCCGGAGACCATAGGGGAAGCGGGTGGAGCCGAGCAGGCTGAAGAGCCGCAGGCCGATGCCGCTGGCAAGCCAGATGTTCGAACGATGCCTCCAGCGCCTCTGATGGATGCGATGATGCCCTCTCGCTACGCAGGTGCGATGCTGCTGCATGCCTACCTGTGCCGACTCGGGGTAAACGACGTGCTCTCCTCGCTTCCCTCGGGGCCGTCTAGGCGCTATGACGCGGCGTCGCTGGTGCTCTCTGCAACCTTCGGCTTCGCGCTCGGCATCGACTCCATGGAGGGCTCAAAGCACCTGAGGGTCGCCGACGCCGGAGCGCTGGTCGGCCTGGAACGTTTCCCCGACCTGCGCACCCTCCGTCCCCGGCTTCATGCCTTGGCGCAGTCATCGGACCCTCTTCGTATCCAGCGCTCGGTCGCTAAAGCAATGCTCGCGACAGATGAGCGACCTCCAGATCTGTACTACGTAGACGACCACTTCGTCACCTACTGGGGCGCAAGGCCTGTCGCCAAGGGTTGGAACAACCGCCGTCACATAGCTGAGGCGGGAAGAGACGACACCTTCGTCGTAGACGATCACTGGCGGGCGATCTGCTTCTCCTCTGGGGAGCCGAGGGGTCTTTCGGTCTCGCTACCCGAGGTCCTTTGTGATCTCACTGAGATCGTCGGGGATCACACGGCGATGATCGGCTTCGATCGGGGAGGCTCCTACCCGAAGGTGTTCTCCGCTATAGCCGAGCTGGGATGGGACTGGGTCACCTGGAGAAGAGCCCCACTGGTTGCGCCGCAGGTGGAACCGAAGTGGCGCTCGGTCGCTGTAAACGGCAGGCGTCGCTCGCTGTGCCTGGCCGATGAGCTTGTGGAGCTAAAGGACTACGACGCGACGCCTGTGCGTCAGATCTCGGCCTTTGAGAACCACAAGGTCGTCTTCGAGGTGCTCACCTCCAACAGAGCCTTCGATGCCGTCCCGATGGTCTACAAGCTCAAAGGCCGATGGTCGATAGAGAACGCCAACAAGTACCTCGAGGCGAACCAGGGCATCCACTGGCTCTCAAGCTACGAGATGGATCTCACGGAGAACACCGCCCTTGTTCCCAACCCGGCTCGCAAGGATGCCCGAGCGAAGCTGAAGAAGGCGACAGATGGGCTCGCGGAGGCTGAGCGGGCGCTTGGCGCAGCGATCATGAAGGACTACGAGGATGTAGACGACTACGTCTCTGTGATCAAAGAGGCAAGCGATAGGGTCGCTATCGCGAAGGACGCGTTGAAGCGCGTTCCGGCGAAGCTGCCCGCGAACAGCCTCGATCCGAACGCGAAGCGTGCGAAGCCCGCACTCGCTGCCCGCTCCTTGCAGATGGTCTGTCGCCTCCTTGCCTACAACGCAGAGCTGGACCTCGCGCGGCGACTCAACGCCTACTTGGACGACATCGACGAGCACCGCTCGATCACCCGGCACCTGTTGTGCCTCGGGGGAAGGATTGCATACACAAGCCGCGAGATCACCGTCACCCTCGATCGTCCCGATCAGCCTCGGATCGCCCGAGCGCTCGGGGAGCTCGTCTCAGAGATCAATGCCGGCCCGGAGGTGCATCTTGCCGGGGACAAGCGTCCGATCACCTACTGGATGAGGGGGTCATGACTTCAACTGTTCGGACGGTCCTACTTCCGGAGGTCTGAGCCGAGTTGATCGGCAGGTTGCCGACGTTCACGGTCGGCGTGTTCGAGACCGACGCGTTCACCGGGGGAAGCGATGAGTGAGCCGTGCT
>JAKAQW010000165.1 GCA_021819525.1 Actinomycetes bacterium | reverse complement strand
GCGGTCCAACTGGAGCTTGGAGACGGCCGAGCTGAGGTCCCCGGTCAAGACCTCTGCGTACACCGATGATGCACCATTCGAAGGGCTTGCTGCGAAGGAGGGGCTGGTCCCGCTCGCCTGGGTCCCGCCCTCCACGTACGCCGTCACCGCGGCGTCGCGCAGCTGGGAGAGGTCCGCTGCGATCCGGTGACGGGTCACGTCGAGCTCCGCCTGTAGCTGCTGGAGCTGCATATCATCTGCAGTGACGCTTGCCATGTCTGCCGCACGCTGCTGCTGGAAGCCGTCGATCTGCAGTTGCTCCAGCAGCATCTGCTGGGAGAGCGTTGCAGCCTGCTGTTGCAACGTGCCGATCGAGCTCGCGGCTGCGGGCGCCGCTTGCACCCACAGCCCCGCGCCCAACACCGCTGCCGCGCCGAGAACGCCGAGCACGGGCGCGGCGGCTCTCACCGCGCGCGCCACGGCCTCGCTCATCGACTCGGAACCAGCCGCAATGGCACGCCATAGGACGGTCACGGGCCCCTCGTTCTAGCGAGAGAGCGCCCCACCGTCAAGCGACACAACGAATTCGGTCGCTCTGCTGGGGTTTTTCCCAATCGGATCGGTTGATTTCGCGATCTCGGAAGGCAGCTTCTCGCTCTTCTCGTCCCTCTCCCTCCCCCTTTCACCCTCGCTTTCCCGTCACACTCGGTTCCCCTCCACCCTGGGCTCCCCGCACACTTGCGTGCCGATCACAACTACGTGCATGACAACTACGAGCATGACGCACGCGACATCTTCACGCGATCGCAACGACGAGTGCGCAGTTCCGCGATCTACGACGCGACGATGGCCACCCGTTCTCTCTGTCTGCATGCGTGCATGTGCCCCACGCCGCCATCCCCGCGTGCCACCCATGCATCTTTACAGCCTGTCTGCATATCCCACGTGGATGAACCACGTGCACGGCGCGTGCACGTGGATCACGGGTGCGTGCTCGAGACTGAATCGCCTCGGCCGGCTCGCGATCCGTTGACGGCGGAGGCGGGCAGACTGTGCAGAGCATGTCCCAGCACAAGCCACATCGTCCGCTCGCGCTCGATGCGTCGCACTGGCGCGGCGACGGCCGGCCGAAAGTGCGATATCCCACGCGCCAGGACGCGCTCGTCGCCGCCGAAGAGCGGTCGAGGGAGTGGGGTTCCAAGCTCGGCGTCTACGAGTGCGCCTTCTGCGGAGGCTGGCACATGGGGCGGCGAGGAGGACGTCGCAGTCAGCGTGACAGCTGACCTCGGGGTCGCGACTCGAGCCCCCAGGCGCACGTAAGGCGTGTCGAACGGCCTCCTCGAGAGCTGCGCCGTCGCGTGAGCCGGGCTGCCCGGCGATGTCTGGAGCCACGAGCGATAGCGGCCCCGCAGCGCTGCCTGTAGCCTCGTAGCGTGGTACCAGACGTTGGGAACGGAGACCAGGAGCTCGACCTGGACCTTCTCGCCTCGTCGTTGCGCGCGGACAGCGGAGACGTGCGCGTGCTGCTGCGCGCACTCGTGAGCCGGCTGTCGGACGCGCTCGGGGACCGGCTCGCCGTCGAGCGCCCAGGCCGCTTCCGGAAGTCCGACGAGGTCCGGCAGGTCTCGATCCGTCTGGGCGACGACCAGTTCGACGCCACGGTCGAACGCGGCGTCGTAGTGTGCACGATCAGCCGGAGCAGCGGCGGCATCCGCATCCGATCGAACCGTGTAGGGATCGACGAGTGGCTGCGTCAACTGCTCGGCGCACTACGCGACGAAGCCGCAACGACTGAGGCGACGAGGGTTGCGCTCGAGTCGCTCGTGATAGGAAACAACACGTGACCGACACCGCCGACCAGGCAGGCACAGGACGTTCCGAGGGGCCGGACGCTTCCTCGACCACTGCACCGCTTCCGAAGGGTCTCCCTCCCGACGCCAGCCGGCGGTTGGCAGAGCTGGAGGACCGCCCCGGCCACAAGGGGATGTTCACCTCGGATCTGTCGGTGAACGAGTTCCTGCTGATCAAGGAAGTCGGTTTCCACCCCCTCGGCTTCGTCATGGGCAGCTCGATCTATCACCTCGGGATCCAGACGCGTCGGTGGTCGCAGAGCCAGGAGCTCTCCAAGCTCACCGAGGCGATGTACGAGGCGCGCCAGCTGGCGATGGACCGCATGGACGCAGAGGCCACGGAGCTCGGCGCCGACGGTGTCGTCGGGGTGCGACTCGACGTGAACTACTACGAGTGGGGCGCAGACACCGCGGAGTTCATCGCGGTCGGCACCGCGGTCAAAGCAGAGGACGGACGCTCCTACCGGAACCGCCAGGGGAAGCCCTTCACCTCGGACCTTTCAGGACAGGACTTCTGGGTGCTAATGCAAACCGGCCACGTACCGCTCGGGCTCGTGATGGGGACCTGCGTGTACCACATCGCACACCGGGGGCTCGGGCAGACGGTGCGAGCGGCGGGGCGCAACGTGGAGCTTCCGAACTTCACCCAGGCGCTGTACGAAGCTCGTGAGCTCGCCATGACGCGCATGCAGGACGAGGCGAACGAGCTGGAGGCCAGCGGCATCGTCGGAGTTCGGCTCGAGGAGAAGAGCCATATGTGGGGCGCCCATACGATCGAGTTCCTCTCGCTCGGAACCGCCGTCGCCCGGTCGACAGGCGACTTCACGATCCCGCAGCCCAAGACGATCATCTCTCTCGACGGCTGATGTCCCCGTCCGCCGAAGAGCAGCTCCCGGAGGCAGCGTCCCGGCGTTTCGCAGAAGGTGCATGGTCGTCTGGGCTCTCGGTCGCCGACTTCGCCTCGTGCCTCGAGATGGGGATGCAGCCGGTGGGCTACGTGCAGGGGTTCGCCGTCATGCAATGGAGCTGGTTCATGACCACAGGCGGCTTCAGCATGGGGTCGGGCGGCCTCGGCGGCTTCGGGGGCGGATGGGGATCTCCCCAGCAGCGCCAGGGGCAGTACGTCGAGCAGTGGCAATGCCCGCACGGCTTCGTGAGCGCGGAGCATCGCATGTACGGCGCGAACTACGAGCTCACATGGCTCGAGGACAGTTGGACGACCGGCTGGAGCCTGGCAACCGGGCGCATGATCGACGAGGCCAAGGAGCTCGGTGCATCTGGCGTTGTAGGGGTGGTCGACATGATGGCCCCGCTCGTCAGCGGGTCTGCGGTCGAGTTCCGCTCGAGCGGCACCGCCGTCGCGGTTGCCGACGCCCCCCGGCCCTCCACGCCTTTCAGCACCTATCTCTCCGGACAGCGACTGGCGAAGCTCGTCGAGGCCGGGTACGCACCGGTGTCCGTCGTCGCGACGCTCAGCGCCGTCCGCATGCTCGGCTACTGCATCACCCATTACCAGCTCGCCGGCACCAATGTGGGCAACTGGTATGGCCCGGCGGCGGGCGGGGTGTCCGGCGTCGGCCCCATCGATCAGGTGAACCGAGCCGAGGCCGCGGCCCGCCGGCTCGCACGTGAACGCGTTCGCGAGCAGCTCGGTTCGGACATCCTCCACGGTGCGACGCTCGAACGGTCCGAGCGCGAGATCGGCGAAGGCGACCTGTCGATCCAGTGCACGCTCAAGGGCACGCGGGTGCGGCGGTTCAAGGACTTCGACCCTCTGCCCGACGCAGCCCCCGTCGTCCGCCTGACGTGACGGTGGAGCCCCGCCCGTGACGATCCGAGACGAGGTTCGCCAAGCTGTGACGGCGCTCGCTGCTCCCCCGCCGCCCACGTCGGGGGGCGCGATCCGGGGCACGACCTCCGACCTCACGATCGACGAGATGCTCCTGCTGCACTCCGCCGGGTGGGAACCCGTCGACTTCGTCTACGGAATCTCGTGGTGGTCGGTTCCCTGGGGCGCGTGGCAATGGACCACCGGCGAGGTGCAGGAGGCGTCCAGCGCATTCGCCGGTGCCGCCACCCAGGCC
The DNA here is from genome assembly GCA_021819525.1 of Actinomycetes bacterium. Taxonomy (GTDB): domain Bacteria; phylum Actinomycetota; class Acidimicrobiia; order Acidimicrobiales; family UBA8190; genus JAKAQW01. Next base: position 3,785 of record JAKAQW010000165.1, on the reverse strand, counting down.
GCCAAGCAGCTCCGGGAGTCGTGCGAACGGGCGGGCGGCACCGGCGTCCTCGGCGTCGAGGTGGGCGTCAGGGTGTCCTCGCACCACGTCGCGATCGAGCTCTCGGGAACGGCGGTACGCCGCGTACGTGCGGACCAGCACCGCTTCGAGTTCGTCTCGGACCTCTCGGCTCGCGACTTCGTGCTGCTCGACCGTGCAGGATGGTGGCCGCTCGGGATCGCTGCGGGCGCGAGCTTCGTGATCGCCCCACGCCGGACCGCACGCGAATGGGCCTCCCAGCAGGGCCAGAACGCCGAGCTTCCCAACCTCACCCAGGCGCTCTACCTCGCACGCGAGCGCGCGATGGAGCGCATGCAGCGCTCCGGCACGACGATGAAGGCCGACGGCATCGTCGCCGTCAAGCTCCGTGAGGGCAGGGCCAGCTCGAGCGTGCGGGTGATCCAGTTCGTCGCGATCGGAACGGGGGTGCGCCTTCGCACAGCCTCGCACCGGTCGATTGCACCGGAGATGGTGGTGCCGCTCGACGAGCGGTTGCGCCAGTTCGACGTCAAGAGCCTCCGAGGCAGCAGCCCGGAGTGAACGAGCTCGACAAGACCGAGGTGGACCCCTCGTCACCACCGGTCAGGATCTCGGGGCCCGAGACCTCTCCACCCGGTTGATGAGCTGCGTCGCCGCCGAGCGGAAGTACTCAGCCATCTCGGCCTCGTCTTCTTCGTCCAAGCCCGCTTCGGAGAGCGCAGAGAGCATGAGGCGTAGCCAGGCGTCGCGTTCGCCGAGACCGATGGCGAACGGCGCGTGACGCATCCGCAACCGCGGATGGCCCCGCTGCTCCTGGTAGGCGCGTGGGCCGCCCCAGTACTGGACCAGGAACAGCCGAAGGTGCTCCTTGGGCCCCTCCAGGTCGTCGGGATAGAGCGGACGAAGCACCGGGTCGGCTTCGACACCGGTGTAGAAACGGTCGACGAGGACCCTGAAGAACGCGTCGCCACCTACCCTCTCGTACATCGTGGAGGCCACGGGTGCAACGGTAGACGCCCGAAGGACGAGCCCAGGCGCATGGTCGGTGAGCCCAGGCGCATGGGCGGTGAGCCCAGGCAGGTTCGCCTACACTTCTACGGCGATCCGGCGCCGCCGGTATGGTGCAGTACGCACGCAACATGCGGGTGTAGTTCAATGGTAGAACGACAGCCTTCCAAGCTGTAGATCGGGGTTCAATTCCCCGTACCCGCTCTTCCCTACGCCCGCCCTTGGCGATGGAGGGACGAACCGTTCCTAAACACTGAGCGATAGTGAACCTTCGCCCAACGGGCCGGCACGAACGGTCTTCGCCGGCCTAGCTCCCGGTGGTCCCGTGTTGGCGGTTCGGGTCTGATGGTCGCCCTTGCGCCGCTGCGGCCTGCCGGTTGCCTGATGGCGAGCGCTCGGTGCCCGGTTGCCCTCTGCGTGGTAGCTCGCCGCACCGGGAGCACTGCCCACGGACTTGCGTGGCTCCGTCTTCGATCCTCCGGTCGGGTGCGGTCACACCTGGTGGTGCGTGTTGCAGAAGGCGCCGTCGGGCCGAGTGCCCGAGGGCTCGCCTTCCCAGGACCACGGCGGCTGCCGTGTGTCGTGAGACCTTGTGGGTGGGGGTGGAAAGTGGCCTCTGCCAGTGCTCGGCACCCCAGATCGACGAATAGGCGGCGGGAACCCCAACGACGGCGACACCACGGCGCGAGGCCATGACCACCAAGCGGTCTTTGAACTGGGCGGTCGGGATGCCCGAGACCGTCCTCCGGAACCGCTTGTTGGACCCGTAGCGCTCCCTGCCGGTGGTGCGCATCTCGGAGAAGCCGAGGTTCTCGACTGCGACGAGCTTGCAGCAGTGGGCTCCTGCCATGTCGAGCAGCTCGGTGACGGCGTGGCGGAGGTGGCCGTCCCTGGTCGTGGCGGGGAGCCTCTCGGCCTCCAAGGGGACGTGGTCCAAGAGCGCGACCGGGTTCCCCGAGCGGTCCAGCACCGCCGGGGCGAGGAAACCGGCGTTCAGGTCGACGGCGAGCACCCGGAGCTCGGGGTCGGCCAGGAGCTCGTCGAGCTCACCGACGTTGGGGAGCTCTGCGGGGGTGAACGAAGCGTCGAGGTACACCCGGCCGTTCTCCGAGAACACGACGTCGTAGGCCACGGCGCGGTTCGCCTCCACCTGGGCCAGCCACTCGTCTCGGCGGTAGGAGAAGGTGACGGGGGCAGAGAGGCGGTAGCGGGTGGTGCCGCGGGCGGTCACGTTCGCCAGGTGGGCCAGTCGGGCAGGGAGGTCGACTTCCAAGGTGCCGTCGGGAAAGAGCCGGATGGTCTCGTTGCCGAAGGCCTTCTGCGCCTCGCCGTTGGCGCCGAAGGAGCGGCGGGCGGCGTCGGAGCGAGCCCGCCACTGCTCCTCGGTGAGCCCGGCCTCGTCGAGGTGGAGCCTGTTCTTCTGGAGCTGCTTGCCCCCACGGGTGACGTGCACCGTGCCGGCCGCGAGGTCGCGCTCGAGCCGGGCGCACTGCGCCTGGAGGACCCCGAGCCGCCGGCGCTTCATGGCGTGCTCGTTCCCCGAGCGGTAGCCGAAGTCGAGGTGCTTTGGCCTGCGGCCCTCGGCCCCCGCCAGCTGGCGCTCGGCTCGCACGGCCTCCTTGCGCTCGGCGGTGCTTGCAATCGGGAGACGAAGCTTTCCTTCGATGGCCTCGATTGCCTGCGCCTTGTCGCTCAGGGCACGGCGCTGGTTGCGCCGGGCGGTGGCGTAGGCGTCGTTCGACGACTTGGTCACCCACCCCGCCCACCGCGACGAGCAGTCCTTCGTGAGGGCCTGCTTCCTCTCCGCCCACGTGGTCTTGTCGTGCGCCTTCCCGGCTCGACAGCGTGCGGCGAGATCCTTGCCCAAGAGCACGGAGAAGTGCTCCCCCAGGGCCGTGAGCACGGCCCGGTCGTCGTCGCTCGGGTGGATGCGGGCGCGGATGCGAAGCGTCGTCACCGGCGGCGCCTGCTCTTTCCCGTGGACCGGGTGGCGGGTCTTCTTCACGACAGGTCTCTCGGTCCGATGTTCCTCTCTGCGCAGCGCAGGGCCTTCTCCGCTCGGTTCCGAGCAGAGCGTCGGCCGTAGAGGCGCGCACAGAAGCTGGTCAGCACCTCGACCATGTCACGGACCAAGTCGTCGTCGACTTCCCCGCCGTCGAGCACCACGAGCCTGCGGCCCGAGGCGGAGAGCGCGGCCTCGACGAGCTCGGTGTTCATCCTCCCGAGGCGGTCCCGGTGCTCGACGACGACGGTCGTCACCTCGGGGTCGGCGAGGAGCCTGCGGACCTTCGAGCGGGCGCCGTTCATGCCCGAGCCCACCTCTGCTTCCACTCGGACGACTGGGTGCCCGGCCATGGCTGCCCACTCGCTCAACCGAGCGACTTGGCGGTCGAGGTCGGCCCGCTGGTCGTGTGAGGAGACCCGGGCGTAGAGCCCGAACGAGGGCCCAGGTGAAGCCTTGGCGGCCATCGAGACGAGCACCGTCCGTTCGTTCACCCGCACCGCCGGGACCGGGAGCGTGCCCTGTCGGAACCACCGGTACGCCGTCTGGGGGTGGATTCCCTGCTGGCGGGCCCACTGGGTCAGGTTCACAGGGGCAAGCATATCACTCGAACGTATGTACGCTCGGTATTGCTCAGCCGTTCAGGAACAGCTCAGCCGACCCCCGGGGTGACCAGATCGCCGAAGACCTCGAAGGCGCGGTGGCGCACGGCGACATCGAAGTCGCGTACCAGCCCGAGTACCTGATCGGCACCGGC
>JAKAQW010000164.1 GCA_021819525.1 Actinomycetes bacterium | reverse complement strand
GGGATCTTGATGCGCTCAGGTGAGGCGTTCCAGGTCTTCTCCGAGATCGATTCCGCGGTGCTCGACAAGACCGGCACGCTCACCGCCGGCAAGCCGAGCGTCGTGGAGATCGTGACCGCCGGCGTCACTACCGAAGACGACCTGCTCGCGATCGCGGCGGCCGTCGAAATCTCCTCCGAGCATCCCCTCGCCCGAGCCGTGGTCGCCGCCGCCGAGGGTCGCGACCTCGAGATCCCTGACACCTCGAGGTTCTCCTCCACCACCGGCCAGGGCGTCACCGCGCAGATCGCCGGGGGGAGCGTGGTCGTCGGCAAGCCGGGATGGGTCGCTGCTCACGGCGCCGAGCTAAGCAAACCCTTGGCCGACCGCATCGAAGCCATGCAAGGGGCCGCCCAGACCGTCGTCGCCGTCGCCCGAGACGGCAAGCTCGCTGGCCTGGTCGGCATTGCCGATGCGATCAAATCCGACGCGGCCGAGGCCGTCGCTCGATTGCGGGCCACGGGGATCACCCCGATCATGGTGACCGGCGACAACCACGCCACCGCCCGAGCCGTCGCGGCCGAGGTCGGCATCGACGCGGTCCACGCCGGCATGGTCCCCGACCAGAAGGCCCAGATCATCCGGGACTTGCAAGGCCAAGGGCACCGGGTGGTGATGGTGGGCGAGGGCATCAACGACGCCCCTGCGCTCACCCAGGCCGACATCGGCATCGCCATGGGGGCCGGCACCGACATCGCCATCGAGTCCGCCGATGTCGTCCTCGTCGGCAACCGCCTCACCGCCGTGGCCGACGCCCGGGACATCGCTGCCAGCAGCTTCAAGAAGACTCGGCAGAACCTCGCCATCGCCTTCGCCTTCAACGGGATCGGCGTTCCGCTCGCGGTCACCGGGCTCGTCCAGCCCACCTGGGCCATGATTGCCATGATCTCCTCGGTGTCGATCGTGCTCGCCAACTCCTTCGCCACCCGCCTGTCCGCCGGGCTCGCCAAAGACATCGCCGGGTTCCTCGCCCGCTCCGCGGACTCCGCTCTCCACCAACTCACCCCGACCGGGCTGCGACACTGGGCGCTCACCGTCCGGGCCGGCGCGGTCCTGACGGTGGTCGCCCTGGCGCTCGTCATCGGCGTCGCCTTCGTCGTCGCCGTTGGCGCGCCGGTGGTCGGAGGGCTTTGAGCGCCGCATGTCGGGTTCATACCTCTCCCGCCAGGACTCGGTGACGTACTCGGCACCCGGGTGCTCCGCGCCCGGTGCTCGGCGAGTTCGGGGATGCCTCCGATCGCTAGGCCAGCGCCAAGTCTCGCAAGAATTACGCCGGCACGTCACCACTCACGGTCGCCTCGGGCAAGAGAAGGACCGTCCTCACCCGCCACGTGTGCAACCGAAGCCGTCGACCAATGGGCCTTCTGCGGCATCCCTGCCAGTCCCGGCTGCCGGGTCTATTACGACCACCGTCGGGCGGCAGGTGACCTTCACCACCAAGCGCTCAGAGCCCTCGGGAATCGCCCGATCGGCATCCTCCACGGCTGCCTCGAGAGCCGGACGCTCTACAAGGAGGAGACTGCTTGGGGTCACCACGGAGACGTCGCGAGTGCCGGAACCGCTTGACGGCGTCAGACACGGTCAGAGACGTATGCAGCAAGGACGTCCAGTAGTGATCGTGCTCCACACGGCGACGTCGGCACCCCGCCGGCGCTCCTCCCATCATCTTCAGCATGGACCGGCCTCCCGTTTTGAAGAACCGCCAGTCGAGCGCACCACCGCCCTCATCGCGGCGCTGTTGTCACCGGCGACCACTTCCTACGGCGCGATCTATCGTTGCGGGTCGCCTACCGCGGCCGAACCGAGCTGTGGCTCGGGCGTGAGATCGCCACCGGTCGGTACAGCTCCAGGGCGTCGCAAGGTGTTCCCCGCAGCCGTCGGCTCGACGACATCAACGGCCCAGTAGGCGAACGGTCGCAGTAGGGAGACGGCGAGCACGGCGACAGCGGCCAGCAGGTAGCCGGCCACGACGTCACCGGGATAGTGGGCGCCGACGTAGACCCGAGCGAAACAGAGGAAGAGGCCAAGCACGAGGTTGACTGCGGCGAGGACTTTGACCACCCCTGGCACGCTCCCTCCACTCGCCTCGGCCTCGGGAAGACCACGTCGTGCGGGGCGCCGACGCCGCCAGGCTCCGCTGCCGATCACCAAGAGGACCGAGACGGTGAGGCCCCCGGCGATAACCGAGTGATCCGAGGGGAACGAGTAGTCGTTGGCCTTTGCCACGAGGACCAAGGCGTTGGGATGAGCGACGTAGGGCCGCAGCTCTTTGGCGGCGTGGCCGACAAGTTGGTTGAGACCGAGAGCCACGATCGTGCCGATGCCGCCCAGGATGAGGAGCGCAGCGGCCCGTGGCGCCCGTCGCCACCACGCCACGACGTACGTGGCGATGAAGACAGCGGCAAGGAGCACGGGCCCGAGCCAGAGCGCGTAGTTGTGCATGAATCCGTGCGCCCACGCGGTGTGCTGTGAGAAGTGGTTGAGATCGAGGTAGATCGAGTTGTTGAGGCCCTTGGGTGGCAGCACCCGCACGCCCGTGAGAGCGGCTGGGGGGCTCGGCGGCGTTGAGATCTGAGCAACGGTGAACGGTTCCACGGGGCTTTCTTCAGTGACTGACTCGTGACCAGAGAGTGAACAGACGGTGACCTGAACGTAGCACAGACTCCCATTCAGAGATGTAGCATTCGTTACATGGGATGGCGTGTCCTCACCTACCGGCTCTCGGGCGACCAATCCCGCCATCGGGTGGCGGTGTGGAGGGAGTTGCGCCGGGTGGGCGCGGTGGCCTTGCAGTCTGCGACCTGGGCCATCCCGACCGGGGACCGTTTCGACGAAGGGCTGGAGCGGGCGACGGCGTTGGTCAAACGCTCGGGAGGACAGGCCCTGTGCTTCGAAGTCGCGGCTTCCGAGGAGACCTTGGCCGCGGTGGAAGCGCTGTACACGGCCGAGCGTGAGGCCGAGTGGGTCGAGTTCTGCTCGGAGTGCGACAAGTCCGAGACCGAACTGCACGGTGAGATCGAAAAGGAGAAGTTCACCCTCGCCGAGCTAGACGAGGAGGAGCAGAACGTCGACCGGCTGCGACGTTGGTACCGCGACCTGCGGGCGAAGGACCTTTTCGGCGCTCCGTCGGCAGCGCAGGGCGAGCGGCGCCTCAAGGAGGTGGCCGAGCTGCTCGAGGAGTTCGCCGAGCAGGTCTATGAGGCCCGAGTGCGCCCGTGAGCACGAGCGAGGAGGCCGCCCGTCGCCGGCAGGTCCTCCCCGTCTACGGGGCCGGGTTCGTTACCGCCTTCGGGGCCCATGCCGTCGCCGCCAACCTCGGCGCCTACGCCCTCGGCCGTCACGACTCGCTCCTCGAGCTCGGGCTCATCCTCGGCGTGTACGACGCTGCGGAGGTGGTCTTGAAGCCCGTGTTCGGCGCCGTGGTCGACCGCCGGGGGGCGAAGAAGGTGATGGTCGGAGGGCTCGTCGCGTTCGGGCTCGCCTCGGCCGCGTTTGCCGTCGGTGGCGACCCGAACCTCCTCGGCGCCGCCCGCCTCGCCCAGGGGGCGGCTGCTGCCGCGTTCTCCCCCGCCGCTGGCGCGGCGGTCGCCACCCTCGGGGGCAAGAAGCGGACCGGCCGGCTCTTCGGCGGCTACGGCGGCGCCAAGGGCATCGGCTACCTGCTCGGCCCGGTCATAGGCGGGGCGCTCGTGGTGGCCGGCGGCTACCGGCTGCTCTTCGCCGTGCTCGGCGCGGTGGCGCTCGTCGCCGCCCTCGCCGTCGTCCGCCTGGTGCCCGGGATGGCACCTCTCCGCCGGCCGCGCTCGGGAGTGGTCCAGCTCGTCCGCCGGATCAGCCAGCCGTCGTTCCTCCAGCCGGTCTTGCTCCTCGGGGCGGGCACGGCCGCCCTGTCGGCGGGGGTGGGCTTCCTGCCCGTCCTCGGCTACCGGCACCACCTCGATGCGGTCGCCTCCGGGGCCATCGTCTCGCTTCTGGCCGCCACGGCTGCGCTGCTCCAGCCCTGGGCGGGGCGCCGGCTCGATCGCGGGCGGCTGCATCCGGCCTTCGCCGCTGGCGGGCTCCTGGTCAGCGCCGGAGGCTTCGGCCTCGTCGCCGGCCTGTCGTCGCCCCTCGCCATGGCGATCGCCGCCATCGCGATCGGCGCCGGGGTGGCTGCCGTCACCCCGCTCGGGTTCGCCCGGCTCGCCGCCGCCGCACCCGCCGACCAGCTCGGACAGACGATGGGGGCGGGTGAGGTCGGCCGGGAGCTGGGCGATGCCGGCGGGCCGGCGCTCGTCGGGGCGTTCGGCACCTTCGGCCTCGCTGGCGGGTTCGCCGCCATCGCTGCGGCGCTTCTCGCCTGCGCGGCGCTCGCCCTGCCACGGGTGGCCTCACCGGAAGATGCACCTGCAGAGGCATCCGCGACATGAACGTCGACTACCTCGTCTCCAGCCTCGGTTACTGGGCGGTGTTTCTCCTCGTGGCGGCCGAGAGCCTGGGGGTGCCCCTACCGGGCGAGACGGCCCTCATCGTGGCGGGCGCCTACGCCGGACAGACCCATCACCTCAACCCGTGGATCATCTTCGCCGTGGCCTCGGCGGCTGCCATCGCCGGTGACAACGTCGGCTTCTGGATCGGCGACAAGGGCGGCTACCGCCTGGCCAAGCGCTATGGGAGCAAGGTCCGCCTCGACGAACGCAAGCTGAAGGTCGGGCGCTACGTCTTCGACCGCCACGGCGCCAAGGTCGTCTTCTTCGGCCGCTTCGTCTCGATCCTTCGGACCTACGCCGCCTTCTTGGCCGGGACGAGCAAGATGCGCTGGCGGAGGTTCCTTCCCGCTAACGCCGCCGGCGGCATTGTGTGGGCAGCGATCTACACCTTCGCTTCCTACGAGGCCGGCACGACGCTCCGACATCTGTCGGGGAAGATCGACCTCGCACTCGGTGTCGCGGCGGTCGTCGTCATCATGGCGGTCCTCATCGCCGTGCGGCACTCCACGAACCGGCTGGCCGACAAGGCCGAGCTCGCGTACCCCGGCCCTCTCGAATGAGGCCGCCCGACAGAAAAAACTACTCAACTCGCAAAGCGCGAGATAGTGGTAGCCACCTGGCATCGGCCTGCCAGGCCGTGGCGCCGGAGGATTCCGGCCCAAAGCCGGGACCAGCTTGACCGCGCAGGGCCAACGACTCGATCAGACGTGAATGCAGCCAGGCCTCGACGTTTCAGTGGTGGCCGTGCTCCCCGGCGGCGGGATCGACCAGGCGCTCCGCCCATCATCTTCAGCATCTGGCGGCCGCCCGTTCTGAAGAACCGCCAGACGAGCGCGGCGGCGAGGAAGAAGACGAAGAAGACGACGACGTTGAGGATGGTCGTGTAGTCCCAGGTGATGCTCGGGTGAAGGTCGGCGGCGGCGTTGCGGGTGGCAGGCACGAGACCGGCGGCGCCGAAAAGAAGCTCGACGGCGTAGCCGGCGAAAACCATCGTGGCGTAGAAGACGCCCAAGATGACGAGCACCATCTTGATCCCGTAGCACTTGCGGTACATGAGCAGGATCGGGATGATGATCAAGTCGGCGAAGATGACGGCCACCACGCCGCCGAAGCTGATCCCGCCGTTCCTTAGACCGGACTTCAGCGGGGTAGGCACACTTTCGAGGCCTTCGAGACATGCCGCGAACCGTCACTAGGGACGATGTGCTCGGCGGCGACGCGACTGTCGCGATTTGGGGGGGGCGATATGCCCGGTGGTCCCCAGCCATACGGGGCGGGCTGCGCAGTTCCGCGGCCGGGTCCAGGGGCCCTTGCAGTCGCCCTGCGCCACCTCTGTCCATGTGGGAGCCGCTTGCTGAAGTTGCCGGCACTGGTCAGCCGGACGGCGTACCAGCCATCGAGCCCAGCGGCGACAGATCACCCCGATCTGGACCACCCAGCCGGTTCCCCGGGCCTCCGACCGCCTACGATCAGACGGGCCTGGCTCGCACCGTCACCTGGTGCGGATGGCCGACGAGATCGCCCAACAGCCCGCCCCCGGGGTGCCCTCGCGTCTGAGTCCGACGGCACCCTGATCAGGGCAGTGCGTACGCATGCCCCTGTACAGCCCTATGCAACGGCGCCTCGACGATGGAGCCCGGCACGAAGCCGCAGCTCAGCGGCCGTCCGTAGCCGCTCCACCCTGCATACGCATGCGTACGCAGACTTGATAGGGGCCCCGAGAAAAACACCCGAGAAACCCGGATCTTCGACACGAGCCCAAGCGCGAACCCGCTGGTCAGGGCTTTTTGCACACGCAAGAGGGCGCGACAAACCAGACGAACTGGCGGGTGCCGGCTGAACGGGCGGGTGCCGAGTTATGAGCCTGACGGGCTCGACGAGGCCGACGACCGCTGCTCGCTTCTGCTGATGAGTGCCGGGTAGAGCACGGCTACACCGTCATCGAGGACCGCGCCCGAGCGATGCCAGGATTCGTCGACTTCAAGACCTTCGTCGCTACCGACGGAGAGCGGCTCTCGGTGATCGTGTTCGACACCATCGGCCCACCAGCACGCCTGGCGTGACGAGCCCGAACATCGCGCCGCGCAGCAACGAGGCCGCGACATCTTCTACAGCGAGTACTCGATCGTGGTCTGCCAAGAGCTCACACGGCGAAGCTTCCAAGCCGAGCGCAACCTCGCCCGGGCGGCTGGGGTCATCGGCATCCGGCTCGTGCCGCTGCTCGTGAGTGCCGGCCACGAGGTGGCGGGCATGACCCGCTCGCACGACAAGGCCGCCCAGATCGACGCCCTCAGGGCACAGCCTGTCATCTGCGACGCGTTCGACACGGCATCGCTCCTCGACGCCGTCTCGGCCTTCGCTCCGGATCTCGTCATGCACCAGCTCACCGATCTCCCCGACAGGGTCGACCAGATCCCCGAATACTCGGCACGCAACAATCGGATCCGCACCGAAGGGACGCGCAACCTCCTGGCTGCCGCCGGTGTGGCTGGTGCACATCGGTTCCTCGCGCAGAGCATCGCATGGGCGTCGCCGGGGAGCAGGAATGCCGTGGCCGAGCACGAGCGTCAAGTCCTCGATGCCAGCGGTGTCGTCGTCCGCTATGGCCAGCTCTACGGCCCGGGAACCTACTACCCCGACGACCTCCCCGCGCCGCCGCGGATCCACGTCGAGGATGCCGCAGGGCGCACCATGGCGCTCCTCGACGCGCCGAGCGGGATCATGGTGCTCACCGACGAGGACGACGGGGTGAGCAACCTCGCACCGTGAATCCAGTGGACCTCCGGGCCTGCCACGCCACACGAGTGGCCCTCACGAGCCCGAGAAAGCGCCGTGAGCGGGCGGCTTCTCGCCCATCTCGCTGAGTAGGGCACTGCCCTACGCTGCGGTAGGGCTGCGTAGGGCACGAGGCGCGACTTCGGCGCCGGCCGACGCGAGCCCAAGCGAAACCCCAGCGTGCTGCCGGTGCGGCGGCCGGATAACCTGCGTAGGGCTGCGTAGGGCAGGGTGATCAGGAGTCGATAATCGGGTCGACAAACCCTGTGGATAACCCCGTGGGAATGCACCGAAAGTGCACAAAAGACCAGGAAAGTCAGCCCAAAAGACGCGAAGATTCAAAGCACAGGGTGGAGGTGAAGGGACTCGAACCCTCGGCCTCTACATTGCGAACGTAGCGCTCTACCAACTGAGCTA
>JAKAQW010000163.1 GCA_021819525.1 Actinomycetes bacterium | reverse complement strand
CGATCTGGTCGATAGATGCACGTCGGGGGCTCTGGCTTGGACCGCCTCGGTCAGCTCCTCGGCGCTCAGGTGCCCGTCCGCATCGAAGAGCACCTCCAACAGGACCCGGCGCGACGACGTGGCCCGACCTCCTCGGGAACGCACCAGGGCCAGCACGTCATCGACCGTGGTCACGTTCACGGAGTCGGCTTCCAACGGGGCGAGCGGCTTGCCCATATTGCCAGCATAGAGGGCCACTTCGGGATCGGGGAGACGGGTGTATTTGCGAATTGATCGCAGAAGGGTGCAGACTGCAAACAGACCCTCGTGCGGCGGCTTCGACCCGTCCACCGACCTGCCAAGGCCTACGAGAAGAAGGAGACGCATGACTGCGGCAGACGCACCTGAGCGCGTGCGGAGTGTCGAGCACGACCGAGGAAGGTCCGACCCGAGTGACCTGCGTCCTGTGGGGCCTTCGCCGCGATGACGCCGCGCGCCAGTGGCGTCGCCGTACCCGCCTACCTCCGGGCCCTCTGTGACGCTGTCGGTGTCGCCCGCTCCGCAGGTGTCGACGGCACCGGTCGCCAGGAAACGCTCTTCGGGTTCCCTTCGCCGGTCACGCGACGGGCGCGCGGGCCTCGGCGTGCCCGTTCGGCACCGAAGGGAATGCAGCGGTGAACCCGGGGACCGGGGGGTCGTCAGTGCCGAGCGAGGAGGCGACGTCGCTCCGCGAGGACGACGGGGCGAGCCCGGCGCGCCGGTTGCGCCAGTCGTTCCATATCTGGGACCTCGTGCCGCTGTCGGTGTCGAGCGTCGGGCCGCTGTTCTCCGTCGCCGCGACTGGCGGGGTCATGGCCGCGCGGGCGGGGTGGTGGACGCTGCCGGCCATCGCCATCCTCGCGCTGCCTTTCATCGTGTCGAGCTTCGTCTTCCGTCTGCTGAACCGCCACTTCCCCCACGCTGGCGCCTCCTACCACTGGTCGGCTCGGATCATCGGCAAGAGAGCATCGCGCTACCAGGCGTGGATCCTCATCCTGGCGTACTTCCTGTCGATCCCCCCCATCGCCATCCCAGCCGGCGCCTACACGCTGGCTCTCGTCGCACCCCACTACCAGGCACCCGCCGCTGTGCAGATGGCGGTGACCCTCTTTTGGATCGTCTTCGCCGCGGTTCCTCTCCTCCTCGGTGCAAAGCCGACGGCGCGCATCACCCAGGTCTTCTTCTGTATAGAGATGACCTCGCTGGCCGCGTTCGGGGTCCTCGGGGCGATCAACTGGCATCGGATCTCGGTCCCGATCCACTTCGGAGCGCCCCCGATCGGGGGGATCCTCATCGTCGCTGTGATCGCTGCCACGATCCTCGACGGCTGGGAGATCGACAGCTACGCCTCGGAGGAGTCCCAGCGACCTCGTCACCACCCCGGGATCGGCGGGATCGTCGGGGCCTTCGGCGCACTGCTGTTCTACGCCGTGCTCTACCCGCTCATGCTGGGCGAGACCCCGATGCACCTGTTGGCCAACTCGACCGACCCGCTCGCCGAGTGGTCGCACCGGCTCATCCCTGGCGCACCGTGGGCAATGCTGCTGCCGATCCTGCTCTCTACCGCGGGGGGACTGTGGCTCACGAGCTTCATCCTCATCCGGGCCCTCTACGCCATGGGGAGAGAACGGCTCATCCCCTCAAGCTTCGGCAAGCTGAATCGGCACGACGTCCCCCATGTGGCCACGCTGGCTTCCCTCGGCCTCGCGGTCGTCGTCGTCGGCCTACAGCTGTTCGTCTCGTCGCTCGGCTCCTTCTTTACCCTCGTGCTCTCCGGCGCCGGCTTCTTCCTCTTGGCTGAGTTCTTCTTGGACTCAGTGACCGCGACGGTGTTCCTCACCACCGGGCACAAACGCCTGCCCAACGTCCAACTCCAGCCGCACTCCCACCGGTGGCTCACGGTCGGGGCGGTCTTCTCCAGCGTGGTCATGGGTGCGCTCCTCGTGGCGTTCTTCATCTACGGTCCAAAGGCAATCGGCGGTGGCGTGGATCAGACTTTTGCCGTGCTGATCGGCATCGGCTTCGCGTTCGCCTGGTGGACCGGACGCCGGTCGTCGTCGACCTTTCACTTCGCCGGGGAGGACGTCGTGACGGAGGCGACGCCGTCGGCGTTGCCAGGAGGACATTTCAGGCAGCATCGAGCGCACCGACGGCCGGATGCCGTTCACCAAGATGCAGGGACGGGACGAGAGCAACGACAATGACTACGAGCGCGAACCCGAACCCGGTCGAGCACGACTGGCACTCGAGTGCGTACGTCGACAAGTGGCTCGCGTCGGCTACGGCGCGCGCCGAGGTACGGCGACCGGAGCTCGCTGTCGGGGGGCGACCTGATCGTGGTCCGACCAGGAGAGCGGATCGCCCCGACGGCACGGTGGTCGCCGGGCGAGCGAGGTAGACCAGGCCTCGATGGCTAGCGAGCAAGCGCCGGTCGCTCGGATTGTTGTCTTTGTCGAGGAAGGCCTCGGCTATACTGTAAGGGTGCGGCGCTCCAGGAGTGACGGCCGGGAAGTCCGTGACCAGGCGGTTTCTTGTCGATGGTGCGGGTGGCGCCTCCCCGGCGGCCTGGATGCTGGGCAGTTCCCGCCTGGAGAGCAGCTATGCGTCCCGACGGGTTGAGCGACGCCGAGTGACACGGCGCGTCGGGTCGTCACCAGGGATCGGATTGTCCGCCTTTGTGGACCTCTCGATCTCGAGAGCGTGTAAGGACGCTATCTCGAGCTTGGCGGCGATCTCCTTGAGACGTCGGGCGTTGTCGAACCACGGCTGGTAGCGACCGAGTTCCTCCTCGCTCAAGTAGCGCGTGACGGTCTTGCCGGCCAGCGCGCGGGTCCACTGGATATAGGGGCCGTGGAGGGTTGGCGGGTCGTCGTGGCAGGCACACCCCGACTTGCCGCAGCGCATGCGGCGCACGACAACGCTGCCGGGGAGCACCCCGTCGATCTCGCCCAGCTGGCCTGCGAGCGCCCGGCGGGTCGCCTGGAACGGCCGCTTCGTCTCCTTGTCCGGCACCGCCGCTCCTTTCGCCAACTCCCACCATCCCCTGCTGTCGATCCTACCGCGTGACTGCTGTAGGTATCACGGCCCGCCCGGTCCCGAGGCAGAGCTGGAAGGAGAACCATGGCCAACGAGAACGCCTTCACCCAGGCGAGGGAATGCTTCGAAGAGATGCTGGGCTGGCTCGAGGGGAGCGAGTCGGCACAGTTGTCGCACGCCGACCTCGAAGACGAGATCGTGTGCCGAGGCCGTGAGACCCAGCGCCTGGCGTTCCAGGACCACCCTGCGCCACGAGGCGCTCTGACATATCCCCCACGCAGTGGGGAGGGATTGGAGGTGATATCCCTGGGTCCAATGGCTGACCTGGACTTGAAAGACGAAAGGGACAGTAGCATGCCATTGAACCGTCTCTCGTGCCCTGGCGTATGGGGCGAGGAGACGGCGGACCCGCGTGATACGGCGAAAGCTTGATTGCCTGAAGCCCAATCTCCAGCTGGTGCAACTGGACACTGACCGGAAAGACGCCTGAAACCGGTTCCAGCCCCTGTAGCAGGGCGATTTCAGGCGGTGGCAGCGTCACCGTGTTCCAATAGTAGGGCGATTTCAGGCGGTGGCAGCGTCACCGTGTTCCAATAGTAGCATGTTCAGCTTCTCGGATGGTTTCAGGAATCCGAGGGTTTCGCGGGGCCGGTTGTTGAGCAAGAATGCGACGTTGTCGAGGTCGGATTGGCTGTGACCAGACAAGTCGGTGCCTTTGGGGAAGTATTGGCGGAGCAGTCCGTTGGTGTTCTCGTTGGATCCGCGCTGCCAGGGTTATCCGGCCAATCCGGGCCCAGAGAGAGTCGCTGTGGAGGCCGGGAGGGTGCGTCACCCGGCCTTGTTGGCCTGGCGTTGGAGGGCTCGGAGGATCTCTTCGTGGCGGCGGACTTTGGCGGCGATGGCTTCGAGGCCTTGGCGGAGATGGTCGAGCTCGACGACGAGGCCGGTGAGGGTGTGGGCTTCGCGGTTGCGGCTGCGGTGTTCTTCGACGATGGAGCGCAGCTCGGCCCGGCGGTAGAGGGTGGCCTTGCTGGTTCCTGCCCGGGAGGCGACGGCTGCGAAGGTGAGGGTGCCGTCTTGTTCGATGATCTGGGCGCAGGCCTGTTCGACTCGGTTGACTAACGAAGGCGGGCTCATTCGGTGCCGGTCCGGGCGATGAGGGTATCGATGCGTTCGATGAGGCGGCGGTGCCGGGCGGCCTCGTCGCCCCAGCCCCGCTCTTCGGCGTCCGCGGCGAGGGCGGCGGCGTCGGCTCGCTGGGTGAGCAGGATCGGCAAGAACGTGATGTTGGAGCGGTAGTTGGGGCAGTGCTCGCAGATGTTGGTGTAGGTGCAGGCCCCTTGGGCGAGGGTGCGCACGCAGTAGCCGCCGGCCATGCGGGCCTTGATGAGCGGCGCTGCCCGCCAGTCGGTGTCGAGGGTCACCGGGGTCGGTTCGGGCATGACTGGGCCGAGGCGCTCTTTGGCGAGGGTGAGGGCCAGGTCGTAGTCGGCGCGAACGGTCGAGTCGAACAGGCGGCCGTAGCGCAGGCTCATCTCCGCGGAGGTGTGGCCGAGCATGGCCATCAACGCTTGTAGCGAGCAGCCCGCGTTGACCAGCGCGGTGGCGAAGGTGTGCCTGAGCTGGTGAGGGACGATGTCGTCGAGGCCGGCGTCGGTGGCAGCTCGGTGCAGCTCGGCGCGCAGCGTGTCGACGTTGACCCGACGGCCGTGGTGGGTGAGGAGGAAATCGACGAGCTTGCCGGTGCGGGGGTGGCGCAGGGGCCGCCCCGGGCTGCGGTGCTCGACGATCCGGTCGAGGAGTTCGACGGTCTGCTCGTCGAGGGGGACCATGCGCTCGGTGGCCAGCTTCCCGAGTGGAACTTTCAGCCAGGCGCCGTGGCCGGCGACCTCGTGCACGCAGTCGAGCTCAAGGTCGACCACCTCGCCGATGCGCAGCCCGCACGCCCGTTGCAGCAGCAGCGCGTCGGCGCGCAGGCGGTTCGGTGACGCTTCGAGGGCTTCGGCGAGGCGCCGGTCGGCGTCGATTGGCAGGTAACGGGGCAAGGGCCGGGGCAGGCGTGGGCTGTCGCGCTCGAAGACCAGCCGGCGGGTGGGTGCTTCGTCCCATCCCCACTCGGCCATGGCTTCGAGCATTCGGCCGACTGCTTGGACCCGGGAGCGCCGGGTCGAGATAGCGACCGGCTCGCCGGTGCGGTGATTGACGCTGTTGGCCACCGCGGACAGGTAGGGCTCGACATGGCGGCGACGGTCGAGGTCGGCGAAGCTGGTCAGCTCCGGGTGATGGACGGCCAGGTAGCGCCCGAAGTGGGCCAGTTCGCTGGCGGTGCCCGACACGGTGGAGCGGGCCAGGGTGGCCGAGCATCGTTCCAGGTAGGCGACGATGCTTGCTCGTAGAGCGTCGTCGATCCCGTCGAGGTGACGTTCCCAGCTCCAGCGTCCCGGCATGGCGTGCTTGGCAGTCGGCTCGGCCGGTGCGCCGAGGTGGTAGATGACGGCACTCGAGGCGTAGAGGACCTGGTGATAATGCTTGTAGGGGCGGCGGTCGCGGGCTTCGCGCTCGATGATCGCCGTCTTGAAAACGGCCACGTCATCGTTGTCGATCGCCCCGAGCGGCCGGCCCGTTTGGATCAGCAGGCGGGCGGCCACCTCCGACGCCATGCCGGTCCGGGAGCGTTCCGAGTACCCCAACGCCTCGGCCCCGGCCAAGAACCGGGCCAGGTCGCCGCCAAGCGGGCTGACTGCCCCGTCTCTGAGCACCGAGTGCAGCCGCCGCTCCAGCAGGTAGTCGTAGCCCGGTCGCAGATGGCCGTGCAGCATCAAGAAGCTCACCAGCGGGCGGATCTGGGAGGTCGCGGACCCGATGCGGTCAGCGAGGGGCAATCCCGCCCAGGCCTGCGGGTCGGGGAAGCGCCCCAAGAAGCTGCGGGCCCCGCTGTAGAAGGTGCGGTTCCCCACACCCCTGCGGGCAAGCCATTCGAGGTATGCCTCGTAGAGGTCGACGGCCTCCGCCGGCACCGCCATCGGCGCTGGCGGCATCAGTTGCCCGTCCGGGTGGCACGCTGGCGGGCTCGAGCGTCGTCATAGGCCCGGCGCACGTGCTGTGGGGACAAGTGGATGTAGGCGGCGGCAGAGTCGACGTGGTCGTGACCCATCAGCGCTTGCATCACCGCAACGTCAACGCCGGCCTCGGCCAACGCTGTGCCGAAACTGTGGCGAAGCGCGTGAGGATGCCCGGCGGGCACGCCGGCCCGTTCCCGGTGATAACGGAACACCCGCCGCAACCCCGCAGGGCTCAAGCGCTGCCCCCGGTTGGCTCCTTTGGCCACCACGAACAGGGCCGTCGAACCGGTCTCGGGGCGGCCGGCGAGCAGATAGGCCTGGACCAGGCCGGCCACGTCAGGATCGAGAGGCACCCGGCGCTCCTTATCGCCCTTGCCGATCACCCGCACCCAGCCCCGGCCGATGTCCACATCGGTCACGTCCAAGCCGAGCACCTCCGCGGAGCGCAACCCGGAGAACAGCATCAGCCCGCAGATGGCCCGGTCCCGGTCGGTGAGGAAGCTTCCCACCAACGCCCGGGTCTCCGCCCGGGTCAACCCTCGGGGCAGACGACGCGGTTCGCGCGCCCGAAGCTGTGAGCGGGCCTTCGGGCGGGCCAGGTGACCGAGCATCCCCGAGCGCTCTGCCTTGGCGGTGCGCCTCGCCGCCGGGCCTCTCGGCACCGGGTTCACCGCGGTCGGGTCGCGCATCGCCCGGAACGAGAACAGGCCCGAGATTGCCGCCATCCGCCGGTTCACCGTTGCTGGCGCGTAACCCGTCGCCCGGCCGCTGCGAAGATCGACCACGTTGCCGCCGTGCTGGGTTGGCAACACCGCCTCCCGGCACGCACCCAGGTAGCGCAACAACACGTCGGTGTCGACCGCCGCCAGCGTCACGTCCTCCGAGTCGAGCCACCGGCAGAAGTGCAGCAGGTCGAACGCGTAGGAACGCACCGTCGCCGGCGAGTAGCGCCGGTCGCCAAGATAGGCGAGGTAGTCGTTCACCAGCTCGAGCCCCGCCGGCCCCGATCCGCTGAGCGCCCAGCCCCCGATGCCCTCGACCACTGCCAGCCGCTGCTCATCGACATCCGAGACCATGAGTCATAAGTAGCACCACCGTCAGCGCAGATGGTGGACCATCAACCCGTTCGTCAAGCAGCACAAGGATTTCCAGGCCCGGGTGCCCAGGCAGGTTGGCCGGTTAAGGGGGGGCTGTGGGGGTCGCAGAAGAACACCGGGATGCCGGTGGCGACGCTGAAGCGGGCGTGGTCGGCCATCTCCCGGCCCTGGTCCCAGGTGAGGCTGCGGCGCAGCAGGGCGGGGAGCCGTCCCATCGCCTGGGACAGCAGCAGGGCGACCCGCTCGGCGCGGTGGTCGTAGGGGACGCGCTGGAGGATCAGGTGGCGAGTGGATCGCTCGACGAGGGTGATGATCGCCGAGCGGTTCGCGGCGCCCATGATCAAGTCGCCCTCCCAATGTCCGGGCACGGCCCGGTCGTCGGCCTCCGGGGGGCGTTCGGTGACCAGCACCATGTTGGGGATGACCTGGGACTTCGCTGTGGCGATGGCACGCCGCTCGGCCCTGGTGACCCGTCGGGTGCCGCCCCGGC
>JAKAQW010000162.1 GCA_021819525.1 Actinomycetes bacterium | reverse complement strand
CCCCGTCCCCAGTTCCCCGTCCCCAGTTCCCCGTCCCCAGTTCCCCGTCCCCAGTTCCCCGTCCGAGCACCACCGCCTGGGCGGAGCTCGCTCGCGTGGCGGCGTCCAGGCCGCTGACACCGCCTGGTGCGGCACAGGCCCGACGGTGCCTGGCGCGACACAGGCCCGACGATGCCCGGCGCGGCACAGGCCCGACACCCCGAACCAATGCGCGACAGCCTGCGTGCGCCCGGGGCGAACAGCGCGACAGCCTGCTACCATGCGCGACGTCATACCGCGAGGTGCCCTAGCGCTCCGATGCGCGGGGAGAATCGGGAAGCCGGTGTGAATCCGGCGTGGGCCCGCCACTGTGACCGGGGAGCCTGCACCCACGACGCCACTGGGCATGCGCCTGGGAAGGCGGGTGCCGGGTCTGGATCCGGGAGCCAGGAGACCGGCCTCGTGGTCGAAGGACCGCCTGTGGACGAGGCGGGCGAGCCCGGAGACTGCCGCCATGTCCCTTCGACCCGTCCGCCTCCGCCACGCTCGACGCCGCCTCGGCCGCCGGCGACGCGCGCCGTTCCCCGACGGGGACAGGCCCTGGGCGGTGGAGACCCGGGGCATCGAGCCGGTGGCGGACGAGGACCGTCACGGCAGCGCCCGCGACCTGCTGTGGCTGTGGATGGCCGCCAACCTTGGCGTCATCGGGACCGTCTCGGGGGCAGTGGGAGCCGCGATGGGGCTCGACTTCACCCAGATCGTCGGCGTGGCAGCAGCCGGAACCGCCGGATCGTTCGTGTTGGTGGGCCTCTTGGGCGTGAGCGGACAGCGCACGGGGAAGCCGATGCTGGCGCTGTCGTCGGAGGTGTTCGGCCGGTGGGGGAACCTCGGTCCTGCCTCGATGAGCTGGCTGAGCCTGGTCGGCTGGGAGACGGTCACCGCTGTGGTTGCCGCCGACGCGCTGGGGGCAGCATTAGGCGTCCCAACGCCGGCACATGTCGGGCGGTGGTGGATCTTGGCCGCGCTACCGGTGGTGGTTGGCGCTGCGGTGCTGGTGAGCCGTTTGGGGCACGCGACCATCGCGGTGGTCCAGCGGGCGGTGGCGTGGGTGTTCGGCATAGCGACCCTGGCCGTGGTCGCCGGATTGGCTGCGGGCGCCGGCTGGCAGCATCTGGCGGATCGTCACCCTGCTGCTCCGAGCGCGTTGGTGGCGGCGTTGTCGGTCGTGGCAGCCGGCGCCGGGATCAGCTGGGTGAACGTCGCCGCCGACTACACCCGCTACCTGCCCCGCACCGAGCGGCCGGGCGCCGTGGTCGGGTGGACGGTGCTCGGGGCGAGCGCGCCGCTGGCCGCGCTGGTGGTGGTCGGCGCCGCATGCTCCTCGGCGGTGCCGAAGCTGGTCTCGACGTCTGATCCGGTCGCAGCACTCGGCTCCGTGCTGCCGGGTTGGGCCGTCGGCGCGTACTTCGGTGTCGCTGTGGTGGGACTGCTCGCTCAGATCGTGCTCGGCCTTTACTCCTCGGGGCTCACCCTCCAGGCCATGGGCGTCCGGGTCCGCCGAGACCGCACCGTCGTCGTCGACGCCGTGGTGATGCTTTGCGCTGGTGGTGCTGTGATCGCCGACCAGCGGGCGTTTCTCGCCAGTTTCGAAAGCTTCGTCGAGCTGCTGGCCTGCCCGGTGGCGTCGTGGGCGGCGGTGTTCCTGGTCGGGCGGGCCGTGCACCGGCTGCGCCGCGTCGGCCTTCCGAGATGGTTCGCCTGTGGGGCCTGGACGGCAGGCACCGCCGTCGGTGTGCTGTGCACGTCGTCGCCGCTGTTCAGCGGGCCGTTGGCCGGGGCGATGTCGGCCGGCAGCAGCGTCGGCTATGTCGTCGGCGCTGCGTTCGCCGCCGGGGTGAGCCTGGCTGGTGCGGTGCACGGGTCCGCTACGCAGACGACCAGCGCTCCGAGCAGCCCACGCCCAGCGCCTTGGCGCGGCCAGATGCAGGCGGAACCGGTGGTCGTCTCACCGGGCGGCGAGGGCGAGGGCGAGGCTGCGGGTCACTGAGGCGAGGCTGCGGGTCACTGAGGCGAGGAAGCCCCCGGTGATCACAGGCGCCAGCGCCACCGGGACCGCCGAGCCGGCCACGCGCCGAGCCGCTGTCCGAACCGCGGACCGTCGAATCCTGACCCACGGACTTGCCATTCGGCGCGCACGGTGCCTATTGTTGACTAGCTGAGTCATATTTATCGGTTCTCAGGAGGACATGTGCACTATCGCATCGTGATCGTGGGTGGGGGTAGTGCCGGTGTGAGCGTCGCCGCCCGGTTGCGCAGAGCCGGTGAAGACGACGTGGCGATCGTCGACCCGGCCCCGTGGCACTGGTATCAGCCGCTGTGGACGCTGGTCGGCGCCGGCGTCGTGCCGATCGGTGCCACCCGCCGGCACCAGGCGAAGGTCGTGCCGAGGGCTGTGGCGCAGATCCGCGACGCGGTGGTCGAGCTGCTCCCCGACGCCCGGCAGGTGGTGACGGCCGCAGGCGCTCGCATCGGCTACGACGTCCTCGTCGTGTGCCCGGGTCTCGAGCTCGCGTTCGACGCGGTGCCGGGATTGGCCGAGGCGATGGCCACCCCGAAGGCGACCACGAACTACACCCCGCAGCTGGCACCCAAGACCTTCGAGCTGGTGCGCCGGTTCCGGGGAGGTCGTGCGCTGTACTGCGCTCCGGGCTCGCCGATCAAATGCCCGGGCGCTCCGCAGAAGGCGGCCTACCTGGCCTGCGACCACTGGGGACGCCACGGGGTGCTGTCAGACGCGGAGGTGACCTATGCGACCGGGGCGGGCGGGATCTTCGGGGTGCCGGAGTTCGCCCGGGTCCTCGAAGGCGTCGTGAAGCGCTACGGGATCGTGACCCGCTTCTCCAGCGAGCTCGTCGAGGTCGACCCCGAGAGCAGCAGGGCGACGTTGGAGACCTCCGGGCCCGAAGGCACCAGCCGGGTCGGCATCGACTACGACCTGCTGTGGGCTGCTCCACCGCAACGCGCTCCGGCTTTCGTCCGCGACAGCCCGCTTGGTGGGCCGCAGCCCTACGGCTGGGTGCCCGTCGACCGCCACAGCCTCCGTCACGTCGCCTACCCCGACATATTCGCCCTGGGCGATGTCTGCGACGCCCCGACCTCCAAGACCGGTGCTGCGGTGCGCGCCCAGGCGCCGGTGGTCGTGGCGAACATCCTCGACGTCCTCGCCGGCAAGGAGCCGGCAGCCCGCTACGACGGCTACGCCGCCTGCCCGTTCACCACCGCCTACGGCAAGATGCTGCTCGCCGAGTTCGACTACAGCCTCTCGCCGCACCCGACGGTGCCGTTCATCGACACCCAACGCGAACGCCGAGACATGTGGCTCCTCAAACGCTACGGCCTGCCCGCGTTCTACTGGAACCTGATGCTCCACGGCATCGGCTGATCACAGGTGCTCGCTCGAAGCGGAGGCGCAGGGAAGGAGCCGAACCTCGCCGGCTTCGATCACCTCGAGGAGGCCGAGTGCGGCGAACCCTGGACGGGATCCCTCTGGGCTGCGTCAGGGAGATCCCGGCAGAGCTCCGTAGGGAGACGGCTCCGGCCACGGTGAGAGCGGCATCTGCGGTCCTGCCGAGTACCACCGATCGGGCCGCGGCGCCCGTCACGACAGCGAGGTGAGCAGTTCGAGGTGCGACCGCGAGCGGTCCTGGTCCCACCAGGCCGCGAGCTGGCGACGGGCGTAGAAGCGGACCACGGGGATCCACAGCGCGGATCCCAGCCGATCCCGCACCGCCTCAGGGAGGGCGGCTTTGAACAAGTGCTCCACCTCGTCCCAGTTCCTCCCCCAGGCCAGGCGAGCAATCGTCGGGAGGCGGCGCACGAGGGCAGGGCGAGCGGCTGCGCCGAGATCCGGCAGGTGCCGCAGGACGCCTGCTACCCCCGAGGCGACGATGCTGGGCCACGAGTAGAACTGGCGCATGGCGCGAAGCACGCCGAGCTGGAGGTCGAGGGCGGTCATCTGCGCGGGTGCCATGACGACCTGGTGCCCGTCGAAGAGCGACCAGTCGTCGCTCAGCAGGCGGTTGTCGGCTGAGACCCGGTCCCAGAGTCGAGTGCCCGGCAGCGGGGTCTCGACCATGAGCTGGAAGGTGTCGATGCCGAGGCGACGGGCGAACGAAGCGCTGCGGGCGGCGCTGTCGGCAGTGTCGGTATCGAGGCCGGCGACGAACATGCCGTGCACGTAGATGCCGTGGTCGTGGAAGGCGCCGACAGCCCGCTCGACGGTGGCGACGCGCTGACGTTTGCCGACCGAGGCGAGCGCCTCGTCAGTGGTCGCCTCGATCCCGATCATCACCATCTGGCACCCCGAGCGGCGCATCAGGGCGAGGAAATCGTGGTCGGGCTCGGGGTGCGAGAGCGAGCGCACCGCGCAGTCAGCCCGGACCTGGGCACACCACCCCGGTGTGTGCCCGGCGCGCACCATGGCTCCGAGCAGCTCGGTAGTTCGGGCCTTGTTCACGACGAAGTTGTCGTCGTGGAAGAAGACCCCCTCCGCGTCGAGGCCGGCGAGCTCGGCGAGCACCTGGTCGGTGCGCCGGTGGCGGACCGACCGGGAGAACATCGCGGTCACCGAGCAGAACTCGCAGTCGAACGGGCAGCCCCACTGGGTCATGAGCGGCTTGGTCGTCAACCGGTGGTGCCCCTCGATGAGGTGGAGATCCGGGATGGGCAGGGCTTCGAACTCGCCTTGGGTGCAGCGGCGCCGGGCGGGGTTGTGGTGCACCTCTCCGTCGCCAGCACGGTACGAGAGGCCCTCTACCTGCTGCAGGGACCGGCCTTCTTCGAGGCAGGCGACGAGCTCGAGGATCGTCCGCTCACCCTCGCCGCGCACGACGTAGGGCGCGTGGCGGAGCCCTTCGTCAGCGCAGAAGCTCACGTGCGGCCCGCCGAGCACGACCTGCACCCCCACCTCGGCGAGCAGGTCGGCCAATCGGTAGGCGGCGGGGGCAGTCGCGGTCGTAGAGGAGATCCCCACCAGATCGGCGGTGAGCAGGTCGCCCACGTCGACTGGTGCCAGCATCTCGCAGAAGACGCGCACGTCGTGGCCTGCGGCGGTGAGCATCGTCCCCATGAGCGGGAGCCCGAGCCGGGGAAGCAGGACGCGGTCGTAGACGTTCACGCCCGCCGGGCGTGGCTCGACGAGGCGGATGCGCAGGCCCATCGCGTTCCTAGCTCCCGGCCCGAGCCATTGCACGCTGTCTGTGAGTGTCTGACCCCGGTTGGTACCCACAGCTCGGGTCTTCGCCGAGGGGATCGCCGCTCGCCGCGTAGGCTCGGGCGCGCGAGCCTCCGCAGATCTGGCGGTACTCGCAGCGGCCACAGCGACCGCCGAGCGTCAGGCCGCGCAGGGCCTCGAACAGTGGGGACTCGGCGTAGACGGTAGACAGTGGCGCCTGGCGGACGTTGCCGGCGACGAGCGGCAGGAAACCGCTCGGGCATACCTCCCCGAGATGCGACACGAAGACCACGCCTCGACCGTCGCCGACCACCAGAGGGCTGCGTCGGGGTGACCCGTCGGCGCGTGCCTGACGAGAGCGCCACGATGCACCGCTGTTCGCCGACGCCGCCGCCGACCCGCGAGCGCGCAACTCGCCTGTCGATCCTCGAGCGCGCAGCTCGCCGACGTGTAGCTCACTGCCACCTCCTGTCTCGGTGCGCGCGCCAGGAAGGAGCTCGAAGCGACGGTGGAGCTCCGCGTAGAGCGGGCCGAGCCTCGGCGCGCCAGCACGCTGCTCGCTCTGGTGCTCGAGCAGGACCCGGCGGAAGTGGGGCGCTTCGGTCGTCTTGAGCGCGACGGTGGCCGACGCATCGGCCAAGAACCAGAGCACATCCTCGGTCTCTGTCGCCGACAGGGCCCGAAGCGATGTCGCCCGGCCCATCGGCACGAGGAAGAACACGCTCCACACGTTGGCACCGAGCTCGGCGACGAGCCGGCACAGGGCGGGGAGCTCGCCCACGGTCTCGGCGCTCACCGTGGTGTTCACCTGGAGACGGAGCCCCGCCGCCTGGGCGGCCCGGCACCCGGCCAGCGTCCAGGCGAACGAACCGTCGACTCCCCGGAAGGCGTCGTGGGTGCTGGGGCTCGCCCCGTCCAATGAGAACGAGACGGTGCTGGCACCCGCAGAGCGCAGGGCTCCCAGGCGTGCCCTGCTCGCACGCGGTGTGCCGGCCGGGGAGACCGCGACCGCGAGCCCTGAGCGCGCGGCGTGCCTGACCAAGCGCACGAGATCGGAGCGGCACAGCGGGTCGCCGCCGGTGAACACCACGATCGGCCGCGGTGCCCCGAGCGACGCCAAGTCGTCGAGCACGGCTTCGACCTCGTGGGTCCGAAGCTCGCTCGGATGGCGCTCCGTCATCGCGTCGGCACGGCAGTGCCGGCAGCTCAAGAGGCACGAACGCGTCAGCTCGAGCAGCACCAGGAACGGGCGTGTCCCGACATCGAAGTGCAGCTGGCGCATCGCCAGCTCCGTTCGGCCCCCGCCGCCGTCGCTCGGAGAGGCGCTCGACGGCGCGGTCATTGCCATGGGCTCGGGGATGCCGCCTGGCTCTCGGCGCGCCACGCCTCGATCACGAGCTGCACGCTCAAGGTGGGGCCGAGGAGCAACCCTCCGGCCTCGAGCGCCTGGTTCCACGAGATGCCGAACTGGCGACGCTCCAGCTCGGCCGATGCCACCACGGTGGCCCGCTGGCGCCCGCCTACAGCTCCGAGGTCCTCGAGGTGGGCCGTCAGCACGACCGGGCGCGTGACGTCGCGCACGGTGAGGGCCCCCGAGAGGCGCCAACGCCGGCGCTCGACGGCGGTCACCTCGCTGCTCTCGAAGCTCGCAACCGGGAAGTGCTCGACGTCGAGGTAGCCCTCGGAACGCAGGTGCCCGTCTCGACGCGGGTCACCGCTGTCCACGGACCTCATGTCGATCGTCGCCCGCACCTGCCACCGAGGGGGATCGGTCCCGACTTCGATCGTGCCGTGCGCCACCGACAGCGTGGCGCT
Source organism: Actinomycetes bacterium (assembly GCA_021819525.1). Taxonomy (GTDB): domain Bacteria; phylum Actinomycetota; class Acidimicrobiia; order Acidimicrobiales; family UBA8190; genus JAKAQW01. The sequence goes on along the minus strand of JAKAQW010000162.1, from coordinate 697 downwards.
CACCTTGCTCAGCAGAGCGTGGCGGATCGTGACCTGGACCCGGCTCCGCTCCACGTCGATGTCCCAGCGCCCAGGGGCGGGCTCGGGCCCAGCGGTGGCGCGGCCCAGTGCCGGCTCGGCGATCCCCTGCGTCCGAAGGACCACGGCGTACCTCTCTCTCGCGGGCGCCGCCACGTCGTCTCGAGCGCGTCCCAGATAGCAGTAGGTCTCAGACTATACGAATAGCGAATGTCCTGACAATGCAGGCCGTCGTACGGTGCGGTCGGTGCGTTCCGAGCCCGCGGTGACCTGCGCCCTTGCCCGCGAGACGGCTCCTGCCGCCATCTCGTGCCAGCCGCCATCTCGTGCCAGCCTGAACAGGGCCAGCAGGGACGGCAGGGACGGCAGGGCCAGCAGGGACGGCGGCTCCGGCAGCTTCATCGCCACCTGGACAGCGCGCCATGCGTGGCGACGATGGACCGGCACCACCCTGCCCAGCCTGGCCCGTGGCCCGGTCCCAGGCTGGCCGGCACAGGGTGGGTGACCTTGACATAATCTCAATCTATCCACTAAACGACCAGGTATGAAGTTTACGATGTGGGCCGTAGGGCGACCCTCCGCAGCCGGGGGCTCGGGAGCCGGGCGGTCCAGAGCCGGGGGCTCGGGAGCCGGGCGGTTAGCGGTCGGGCGGTTCGCGGCCGGGCGGTTAGCGGTCGGG
>JAKAQW010000024.1 GCA_021819525.1 Actinomycetes bacterium | reverse complement strand
ACCTGGTACTTCGTCGAGCCGGTGGTGGGTGACATTCTGGCTCCTGCTCAGATGGCTGACTCTCATGCCGACGCATCAACGGCCGGAAAGCGGGGATGGCGGCGAACCAGCTCACTTCTGGAGTCGTACCACATCAACGTGGTACAGTTGGCATGTGATCGAGCGCAACGCCGTCGAGCGGCTGAGCCAACTCCTCGACAGCCCGGTTCCCGACACCTCCAACACGTCCATGAGGATCCCCACGGCACTGCGCGACGCGGCGGCGCTCGCCGTCAAAGAGCTCGGCGTCGCACCTTCGGCCACCGCGCTCACCGCGGCGGCGCTACGAGCGACCCTCGAGGCCATCGTCATGCAGGCCGCCCTCGACGACCACTATCAGCGCCACCCGGAGGTCCGCCCGGACCTGGGCGACCTGGCCGTCGCCGCAGCCGAGCTCGACGCCAGTCCCCTCGCCGCCAACCCCGACTTCCTCCGCCGCGCCGCTGCCGAGATAGCCGAGAGGCATCCTGGCGCGACCCCTGAGGACGTGTTGCTGTGGGCCGAGGCGAGAGCGATCTCCGCCGCGTGAGCCAAGTCATCGTCCTCGACAACGAAGCCCTCCAAGCGCTCGGCGACCCGACCCACCGCAAGCATCGCAGGGTGCTCAGCTATACCCAGGTTGTCGCCGACCGCAAGCGACGTGCCAGCGACGTACGCCTGGTCGTGCCCACCGCGGTCCGGGTCGAGGCGGGATGGGACCGCACCTCGCCGTTGTGGGCCTTGGCGAACCGCCTGCGGATCACCGACATGGTCCTCGACTCGGTCGCTGCCAACGTGGCGGCCGCCATCCGAGCCAGTACTGGGGTCTCGGTCCCCGACGCCCACCTCGGCGCCGTCATTCGATCCGCCCCGGCCGATCACGTCACCGTCTTGACCAGCGATCCCGGGGACATGCGCCTGGTAGCCGGCGACGGGAGCGTCACAATCGTCAACATCTAAGAGGGAAAGATACTCCTCACACCCTGATCCACCAGGGACTTCGTGGTGCCGGGCCGGCCGCCGGAGGCGGCTGGTGCGGCTTGGGCCCCACCAGCACCCAATGTCGTGTCCGCTGTGCAGCTGGGGCGGTGATCCGGCGTTGTCCGATCGAGTCACGCACGTGGCGGCGCCACACACCTTCGTACCTGCGCACCGTGCTCGGACTGAGATCGTCCCACCCGGTGCGCTTCCACCCCTCGATGGCATCGTTCACGGTGGTGAGCGGGCCCCACTGCGGCGCCCGGCCGACGGGCTGCTGCCTCGTCGTGCCTGTCGCCTCCTCTTCGGCGATCAGCCGGGTCAGCTCCCGCTCAGCGGCCCGCTTGGTGCCGTGGAAGGTGGCGTTCCGATGGCGAACCTTGCCAGACGCGTCGCGGCCGACGAAGACCCGTAGCTCCCAGACGCCCGGCTTGCGCTCTCGCATGCTGCCCCGCATGACCGACCTCCCCCGTGGGGCGAGTTGGGTCTTGCGTTGGGCAAAAGCCTAGTCAGGGGCTTGGTCAGTGGCAGATATGGTAAATGACCTGGGATTTCACGCGAGCCGGTGGTGGGACTCGAACCCACGACCTGACGATTACAAGTCGCCTGCGCTTCCAGCTGCGCCACACCGGCCTAGATCGCCAGGGTACTCCCGGGCGACGCCTCACCTGGGCGAGACCGCCTGCGGCTCCGTCGCGATGTGAGGCCCTCTGCGGCTGGCGCACGGTGCAGTGCTGTCGATGACCGCTGTGTGCGCCGCCGATGGCGGGTCGGTGGGCGGTTGTCTGTGGGTGTCGCTGTGTGCGCCGCCGATGGCAGGTCGGTCGGAAGCGGGGAGGCGGGCTCGACTGCTTTGGGCAGTCCTTGCGCCGGCGCTGGCAGGTTGGCAGGCTGAAGCGGACATGACCTCGAGCGAACCGAGCCGCCCCGGCGATCTCCACGGTGCTACCAGGCCCCGTCACGCTCCTGGTGGCACTTCGGAGCCACCGCGTCGTCATGGCGACCACGACCCGGTAGTGAGCGTACGGGGGCTGGTGCTCGTGGCGGTGGCGGTGGCCGTCGGCGTGGTGCTGCTTCCGTCGGCTACGGCCAAGACGGCGGCTGGGTCGTCCCAGCCGGTGGCTGGCGTGGCTGCTCGTGCCACCGAGCACCGCGCCTCGTCGGCATCGGCAGCGCAAGATGCCCACCGCGCCTCGTCGAGCTCGACGGCGCCAGGCTCCACAGCGCCGTCGACCGGCTCCCCGGCTTCGACGTCGACAGGGCCCACTGCGCGATCCGTGCGGATCTTGGTCGCGAACGGGACCAACGTGAACGGCATCGCCGCGGTGCTGAGCACCCAGCTGCAGGCCAAGGGGTACAGCACGCTGGCCGCGGTCACCGCGCTCACCACCGTGCCTTCCACCTTGGTGTACCCGCTCGACACTGCCGGCTCCGATGCACTGCCGCAGCTCTTGGGTGCCTTGGGGCTCACCTCGTCAGCGGTGCGGACGGCAGTGGACGGCCCGCCGCCGGTGTCGAGCGCGACCGGTGCGAACGTGGTGGTGGTGGTCGGACCAGGCCTGGCGTCTCGGCTCGGCTCGGGGACCTCGGCTACCGGCGGGTGAGCACGGATCGGCACACCAGGGGGGCAAGCCGTGTGCCCCGGTGCCAGGGCCTCGGGAGCCAGGTGCGTGCCCGTGTGCAGATCGGCACACCAGGGGGGCAAGCCGTGTCCCGGCCCGTCGGTCGAGCCCCTCGAGTCGTCGACCCAGCACCCCGGGCCGTGAGATGAGCCCCCGATCCCCCGATCCGGCAAGGCAGTCGAGCCCCTGGTCAGCCGACCCCGTCACCGCGGCGGCGGACATCGTGGGGCGAGTGGTGCTGGTCGATCCCGCCGCCGCAGCGGTGCTGTCGGATCTCGACGGCACGTTGGCGACGATCGTCACCGATCCCGCTGCCGCTCGCCCGCTGCCTGGCGTGCCGAGCGTGCTGGGCCGGCTCGCTCGTGCAGTCGGGGTGGTGGGTGTGATCTCGGGCCGTCCGGCTGCATTTCTGGCCGAGCATCTCGCCGGGGCGGGTGACCGGGTGCAGCTCGTCGGCTCCTACGGCCTCGAGCGCGTGGCCGGCGGTGTCGTGCGGCTCGATCCGGCGTTCGAGCACTGGGCCCCAAGAGTCGCCGAGGTGACCGCCCGTGCCCGTTCGGAGGCGCCGGCCGACGTGCTCGTCGAGGCCAAGCCGGCCACGGTGGTGCTGCACTGGCGGGCTGCACCAGATCGCGAAGCCTGGTGCCAGGCGGCAGCCGAGCGCTGGGCGCGGCAGACCGGCTTGGAGCTGGTACCGGCTCGGATGGCCATCGAGCTGCGCCCGCCGATCCCGGCGGACAAGGGAACCGCCGCCGCGAGCCTGGCTGCGGGCTGTCGAACGGTCGTCTTCGCCGGCGACGACAGCGGTGACCTCGCTGCCTTCGACGCGCTCGACGCGCTGGCCGCCACCGGCGTGTCGAGCGTGAAGGTGGTGGTGGGCGCGGCCGAGACGCCGCCGGCGCTGCTGGCGCGAGCGGATCTCGTCGTGCCCGAACCGGCGATCTGGCTGCAGATCCTCGAGCACCTGGCCGACGCGCTCGAGCAAGCCGGTAGGGCGACCATCTCGTGAGCGGTAGGGGGCACCTGCTGCGAGCGCGCTACGCGATGGTGCGGGCGGAGCCCTCGGGCGCCGGGTCGCCGAGCGTCATGGGTCCCACGGGTGCATCGCCTGGTGTGCGGGCCGATCCCTCGGGTGCCGCATCGTCGAGTAGCGCGAGCACGCTCGCAGCTCAGCGCCCGGCCGCGGCGAGCTGGTCGTCGAGCCAGCGCCGCGGCGGGCGGGCCAGCACCAGCCGGCGGAGATCGGCTGCTCGCTCGGCCCGCTGCTCGGGGGCCATGACGAGCGCCTGGTGCAGGGCATCCGCGGTGGCGGCCACGTCGAACGGGTTCACGACCAGGGCCGCGCCGGCCAGCTCGTCGGCCGCGCCCGCCTCGCGAGACAGCACCAGCACCCCGTCCCGGCGGTTCACCAAGGGGCCTTCCTTGGCCACCAGGTTGAGGCCGTCGCGCACCGGGTTCACCAGCAGCACGTCGGCCCGGGTGAGCGCGGCGAACGACCGGTCGGCGTCGTCGGCGACGTCGAGGACGATGGGCTTCCAGCTGCCGGTGGCCCATCGCTCGTTCAGCAGGCTGGCGGTCTGCTCCACTTCCGCCCGGTAAGCCAGGTACTCGGGCAGGCTTTGGCGCGAGGCGTACGCCAACGCCACGAACACCACGGATCCCTGATGCTCGGGGTGGTGCCGGAGAAGGTCGTCGTAGGCCCAGAAGCCGCGAACCAGGTTCTTCGACAGCTCCATGCGGTCCACCCGCAGGATCATCCGGCGGCTGCCGACCATCTCTTCGATCCGCTCGGCGGCGCGCTGGCTGGCGGGCGAAGCGGCCCGCTCGGCGAGGCGCCCGGCGTCGGGGGCCAGCGGCGAGGCGAAGGTCGACGGCGGATCGATGCCGTGGTCGACGCAGCCCGCCACGAACGCGTCGGCCCACCGCCGGGTGTGGAAACCGCAGGCGACGGCAGCTGCCATGCCCGACAGCAGCTCGGCCGAGCTCGCCTCGGGGAGCACCCGCAGCACCCCGGGATCGGCGAACGGGGTGTGCGAGAAGTGCACCACCGCCAGCTCCGGTCGCGCCGAGCGGATCATGGCCGGCACCAGCGCCAGGTGGTAGTCCTGGACCAGCACCACCGCGCCGTCGGACGCGACCCGGCAGACCTGGTCGGCCATCAGCTGGTTGAACGCCCGGTAGGCGTCCCACGCCGTGCGCCATCCCCGGTCGAAGCGTGGGCGCCGGGCCAGGTCGTAGAGGTGGTGGTGCACGAACCACAGCGCGGCGTTCGACACGGTGTCATAGGCCAGGTCGTAGACCGCGCGTTCGGGGCTGACCGTCGCGATGTGCAGGCCGTCCTCCGCCATGAGCCCCGCCTCGCCGGCGGCTCGGTCCGCGTCGGACATGGCGCAGGCCACCCACCAGGCTCCAGTGCCGGCAACCAGGCCGTGCAGCGAGCCGGCCAGACCGCCGGCCGACCCGGCTGGGACCGGCCGACCCGCTGCGTCGAGGGTGAACGACAGCGGGCCGCGGTTGGACACGATCACGACCGGGACGTCGCGTGCAGCAGCCATCGACCGGACCCTAGCGGCACCTCGACGTCACCGCCGAGGGACGACCATGATGCAGGGCATGCCGGCACTGGTGGTGGTCGCCCCCGATGGCTTCAAATTGACGGCGTCAGCCTCGGCCATCACTGCAGCGGTGGCCGAGGCCCTCGCCGGTCGGCTTGCCGTGGTGTGCGACCAATGCCCCATGTCGGACGGGGGGGAAGGCTTCGTCGACGTCCTCGAAACGCTGGGCGGGACGGTCCGGACCACCTCGGTGACCGGGCCGCTGGGCGCGCCAGTGGATGCCCGCTGGCGCCTGGCCGGAGGCAGTGCCGTGGTGGAGGCCGCCGCCGCCTGTGGTCTGCACCTAACTGGCGGACCAGCTGGCAACGATCCAGAAGCGGCTGGCACGTGGGGGGTCGGCGAGCTGATGGTGCACGCCTTTCGGGCCGGAGCCCGGAGGGTGCTCGTGGGGGTGGGAGGCACCGCCACCACCGACGGCGGCAAGGGCGCGCTGGGTGCCTTGGAAGACGCCGGGTACCTCGAGCACGTGGCCGACCCGGCCATCACTGTCGAGGTGGCCTGCGACGTCGCCACAGCGTTCCTCGATGCCGCCTGCGTGTTCGCGCCGCAGAAGGGCGCGGACGGCGACCAGGTGGCGCGGCTCACGAAGCGATTGGCCGCCCGGGCGGTCGAGCTCGAGCAGCGGTTCGGGGTGGATGTCACCGCGCTGGCTGGCGCCGGTGCCGGTGGGGGGTTGGCCGGCGCGCTGGCGGCAGCGGGTGCCCAGCTCCGAAGCGGCGCGGCGATGGTGGCCGATGCCGTGTGCCTCGACCGGCGTCTGGCCGGCGCGACGGTCGTGGTGACCGGTGAGGGGCGCTTCGACGCGACCACCACGGCCGGCAAGGTGGTCGACGAGGTCCTCCGCCGGGCGAAGGCAGCCGGTGTGCCGGCGATAGTGGTCGCCGGATCGGTGGCACCCGACGCCCCGAGCCTCCCCGCCGTGCAGGTGGTGGACCTGTCGGCCCGGTTCGGGAGCCGGCGGGCCTGGGACGAGCCCGCAGCCTGCGCGGCAGAGGCCGCGAGCGACCTGCTCGCAGAGCGGCTCGACGGCGAGCGCTAGCCCGAAACCCAACGTTGTGGCGGTGCCGTTGTTCGCCCGGGGCACAGTGCTCCTGGCGGCGGGAGCACCTGTCTCGGTGTGGTGAGGAGAGACGCACGTTGGCCCAGGTGGACGCCGATGCTTGCTCATCCGGGGGGAACTTCGGGCGCGCACCGAGCGGGCCACGCTCGGCGGGTCACGCCGGCTCGGGTCGGGCCACCTCAGCTCACGCCGGCTCGGGTCGGGCCACCTCGGGTCACGCCGGCTCGGGTCGGGCCACCTCGGGTCACGCCGGCCCGGCCCAAGGCGGTGCGCAGGACATCGGCGGCCTGCGGGCGCAGCTCGGCCAGCGGTCGGTTGCGGTGCACCCGGGTCCCCAGGTCGACCTGGGCGATGGCGCCGGCACCGAAACGGTCGGCGATGTCGAGGAGCAAGCCGATCTCCACCCCGTACCCGTCGGCCAGGCCGACCTTGTCCAGGACGGCCCGGGGTGCCGCCGTCTCGCCGGCCAGCGGCTGGCGGATCCCCGAGAGGTGGGGGAACAGCAGGTCGAGCACGGGCCTGGCCACCAGCTCGGTCACCCGGCCGCCTTCACCGGGCTGACCGGCCAGGGGTCGGCGGTAGTGGCCTTTGACCAGGGCGACGTCGTCGCAGCTGAGCAGCGGCAGCAGCAGGCCTGTGACGAAGTGCGGGGAGAAGTTCTCGATGTCGGCGTCGACGAACACCACCAGGTCGCCTTCTGCGTGCTCGAGGGCCAGGCGCATGGCTGCCCCCTTCCCGCCCGCCCCCGAGCCGGTGCGCACCACGTCGGCGCCGGCACGCCGGGCGTGGGCGGCGGTGGCGTCTACGGACTGGTCGTCCACCACCAGCACCTGGTCGACCAAGGCGACGCCCCCACCACGACCGGTCAGTGCGCCGACGATGGAGGCGACGATTGTCCCCACGGTGGCCTGCTCGTCGCGAGCAGGCAGGCACACGGTGACGGTGCGTCCTGCCTTCGCTGCCACGAGCGACACGGCGTCGGCTTGACGGTGATGGAATTCCCGGGGAGCGTCGAGCACGAGACGATCATCCCCCATCACGTGGCTGATGTGTGCCGGGGGGCGAGCGCGGCGCGTTGCCTGGGGGCTCGACGGCGGGCTTGCGCCGGGGCCGTGGTGCAGCGCGGCGCGTTGCCTGGGGGCTCGACGGCCGGTTCTCGCCAGGGCCGTGGTGCAGCGCGGCGCGTTGCCTGGGGGCTCGACGGCCGGTTCTCGCCGGGGCCGTGGTGCAGATCGGGCTCCCGGCGGGCCATCCCCGGCGGCTCCGGCACCTTCGGATCGCGTCAGCTCGGTGGCCGGCTTGCGCCCGGCGGCGCCATCGTCCACCATGGAGCACATCATCCAGAGCGGCTGAGGGACGGGCCCGACGACGCCGCGGCAACCAGTGGTCCATGCACGTCACGTGTGGGCAGACCAGGTGCCAATGCCCGACCGATGAGGAGGACGCCGTGGACTACGTCACTGGACTGCGCTGCCGGGAGTGCGCGCGGACCTACCCGGCCGAGGCGCTGCACGTCTGCGACTTCTGTTTCGGCCCGCTCGAGGTCGACTACGACTACGAGCGCATCGCCGCCGCCGTGGAGCGCGAGCAGATCGCGGCCGGTCCCCAGACCATCTGGCGCTATGCCCCGTTGCTCCCGGTCGACGACCCCGCACCCATCGACCTGGGCACCGGCTGCACGCCCTTGGTGCGAGCCGAGCGGCTCGGTGCCGAGCTGGGCCTGCGTGACCTGTGGCTGAAGAACGACACGGTGAACCCGACCGGGTCGTTCAAGGACCGGGTGGTGTCGGTGGCCTTGACAAAGGCCCGCCAGCTCGGCTTCAAGGTGGCGGCGTGCGCGTCGACGGGGAACCTGGCGAACTCGCTGGCCGCCCACGCGGCGAGAGCCGGCATGGTGTCGGTGGTGTTCATCCCCCAGGACCTGGAGCGGGTGAAGATCGTCACCACCGCCGTCTACGGCGGACATCTGGTGGCGGTGGAGGGCACCTACGACGACGTGAACCGGCTGTGCGCCGAGCTCACCAGCGAGCGTCCCGGCTGGGCGTTCGTGAACGTGAACGTCCGGACCTACTACGCCGAGGGCTCGAAGACCCTGGCGTTCGAGGTGGCAGAGCAGCTCGGCTGGCACGCGCCGGACCACGTGGTGGTGCCGGTGGCCTCGGGCAGCCAGCTGACGAAGATCCGCAAGGGGTTCGGAGAGCTGTACCGGGTGGGCCTGCTCGACGAGGAGCCGCACGTCCGGGTGTCGGGCGCGCAGGCAGCGGGGTGCTCGCCGGTCGCCACCGCCTTCGCCACCGGCGCCGATGCCGTGCGCCCGGTGCGTCCCGCCACCATCGCCAAGTCCCTGGCCATCGGGAACCCGGCAGATGGCTGGTACGCGCTCGACGCCGTGCGCGCCAGCGGCGGGGCCTTCGCCGCCGTCACCGACGACGAGATCCTCGACGCCATCGGCCTGCTGGCTCGCACCGAAGGCATCTTCGGCGAGACGGCCGCCGGGGTGACCGTCGCCTCGCTGGCCAAGCTGGCTGCCCAGGGAGTGGTGCGGCCCGAGGAGAAGGTGGTGGCCTACATCACCGGGAACGGCCTCAAGACGGTGGAGGCCCTGCCTGCTTCGCTCGGCCCGACGGCTACCATCGCTCCCACACTGCAGGCGTTCGACGAAGCCGTCGACATCGACATCGACATCGACATCGACACCGGCGCCGACGCCGACCTCGACCGGAGGGCCTGATGAGCGTCATCGTCCGCATCCCCACCCAGCTTCGTTCGCTCACCGGCGGGTCCGGTGAGGTCCACCTCGACGGCTCGACCGTCGGCCAGGTGCTGCGCGCCCTCGACGGGGCGCATCCTGGCATGGGAGAGCGACTGTTCGACGGAGACGGAGGGCTGCGCCGGTTCGTGAACGTGTTCTTGGCCGACGAGGACGTCCGCTTCCTCGACGGGCTCGACACTCCGGTGGCCGACGGCCAGACGATCTCCGTCGTCCCCGCCGTCGCCGGCGGCTGAACCGGCCAGCACGCGGATCGCTCTCGAGCCGACGCCTCGCTGGCGAGCTGGGCAACGCCAGCGCGGCCGGTGGCCAGGCCATCTGCGCCGTGGCCGGCTGAGCGCTCTGGTGACCGGGTCCGAGGCGCGACCGCCACAGCTGGAGAACGACGGCTCGAGAAGCAGCACCCTTGCCGCCGTGCTCGCCGCCGGCTGAGCTGAGCTGGCCGCCCACAGCGGTGCCGCCCAGCTCTCCCGTGGCGCCGCCCGATCTGGCAGCGTCGATGCCCGTGCGCAGCCCGCGACGGCCTCGATCGGCCGCCCCGGGGCCGTCGCGGTTGCGCGCCGCGCCCAGAGGTGGTTTGCTATTGGCACTCGAACCAGTAGAGTGCTAACAGATGCCACGGAGGCGGCCCGGGACACCGGACCGCCTGCCAGGCGACACATCCGCTTCGCTACCGACGGAGGATCCAGGAATGCCCAAGATGATCGCTTTCGACGAGGAGGCCCGCCGGGCCCTCGAGAACGGCATGAACAAATTGGCCGATGCCGTACGCGTGACCCTCGGACCGAAGGGCCGCAACGTCGTGCTGGAGAAGAAGTGGGGCGCGCCGACCATCACGAACGACGGCGTGTCCATCGCGAAGGAGATCGACCTCGAGGACCCCTGGGAGAAGGTCGGGGCCGAGCTGGTCAAAGAGGTGGCGAAGAAGACCGACGACGTGGCCGGCGACGGCACCACCACCGCTACCGTGCTGGCCTGGGCCATGGTCCGCGAGGGCCTGCGGAACGTGGCTGCGGGCGCGAACCCGATGTCGCTGAAGCGTGGCATCGAAGCCGCTGTCGAGACGGCGGTCGAGTCCCTGCGGTCCCTGGCCAAGGACACCGACGACAAGTCGCAGATCGCCCAGGTGGCGTCGATCTCGGCGGCTGACCCCGAGATCGGCGAGATGATCGCCGAAGCCATCGACAAGGTGGGCAAGGACGGGGTCATCACCGTCGAGGAGTCCCAGACCTTCGGCATGGACATGGACCTGGTCGAGGGGATGCGCTTCGACAAGGGCTACATCTCGCCGTACTTCGTGACCGACCCCGAGCGCATGGAAGCGGTCCTCGAGGATCCCTACGTGCTGCTGGTCGGCTCGAAGATCTCCGCCGTGCGAGACCTGGTGCCGGTGCTGGAGAAGGTCATGCAGACCGGCAAGCCCCTGGCCATCGTGGCCGAGGACGTCGAGGGCGAGGCACTCGCCACGCTGGTGGTGAACAAGATCCGTGGCACCTTCAAGAGCGCGGCGGTGAAGGCCCCGGGCTTCGGCGAGCGGCGCAAGGCCATGCTGCAGGACATGGCCATCTTGACCGGTGGCCAGGTGGTGACCGAGGAGGTCGGCCTGAAGCTCGAGAACATCGGTCTCGACATGTTGGGTAAAGCCCGCAAGGTGGTCGTCACCAAGGACGAGACCACCATCGTCGAAGGCGCCGGCGAAGACTCGGACATCAAGGGTCGGATCAACCAGATCAAGGCGGAGATCGAGAACACCGACTCCGACTACGACCGTGAGAAGCTCCAGGAGCGCCTCGCCAAGCTGTCTGGCGGTGTGGCCGTCATCAAGGTCGGCGCCGCCACGGAGGTGGAGCTGAAGGAGAAGAAGCACCGGATCGAGGACGCGGTCTCCACCACCAAGGCTGCCATCGAAGAAGGTGTCGTGCCCGGTGGCGGAGTGGCGTTGCTCCGGGCGCAGAAGAACATCCTCGATCGCGCGGACAAGCTGGAAGGTGACGAGGCGACCGGCTGCCGCCTGGTGGCCCGCGCCGTCGAGGAGCCGCTCAAGCAGATCGCGGTGAACGCCGGCATGGAAGGCGGCGTGGTGGTGGACAAGGTCCGGAACCTGTCCAAGCCGAGCGAAGGGCTGAACGCGGCGACCGGCGAGTACGAGGACCTCTTCGCCGCCGGCGTCATCGACGCGGCCAAGGTGACCCGCTCGGCGTTGCAGAACGCGGCGTCGATCGCGGCGCTGTTCCTCACCACCGAAGCCGTGATCGTCGACAAGCCGGAGAAGGAGGCCGCGCCGGCCATGTCCGGCGGCGGCATGGACGACTTCTGATCCGTCCACGTCGGTGGGCCGAGAGCCCGCAGCAGGCGATGTGCTCAGCGGGGCGCCCTTCCGGGCGCCCCGCTGGGGTTCGTAGACTCGGCGCCGTGGACACCACTGCCGCAGTCCCAGAGCCACCTGCCGCCTCCGCGTCGTTCTCTGGTCGAGGCTCCTCGTCGGATCCCGATGCGCTCTCCGAGGCGCACCCCGGTCCCGCGGCCTCGTCGGATCCCGATGCGCTCTCTGGGGAGAACCCGACCTCGGGACCGGACCCCGGGGCGACCTCGAGATCCCTGCCCGGGTCGGGCTTCGGGCTGCCGTCCGACGCGGTGGCACCGGTCGAAGGCATCGGAGTGCTGCACCTGTTCTGCCACGTCGGGCCGGCGGCGGACCGACGTGGCCTGGTGGCTGCGGTGACCGACGCCCGAGCAGCCGGAGACCAGGTGGTGTGCGCCAGCGTCCTCGGCCACAAGGCGGACATGGCCTTCATGGCGCTCGGGCCCGACCTGCGGCGGCTGCGGGCGCTCCAGGGCCGCTTGCAAGCCGCGGGCTGTCAGCTGGCGGGCTCCTACGTGTCGCTCACCGAGGTGAGCGAGTACGCGGCCGGAATCCCCGACGACATGCGCCAAGCGCGGCTGTACCCGGTGCTGCCCCCGGAGGGGAAGCCGGCGTTCTGCTTCTACCCCATGTCCAAGCGCCGCAGTGACGCCCACAACTGGTACAGCCTCGGCTTCGAGGAGCGCAAGGAGCTGATGATCGGCCACGGCCGGGTCGGACGGCGCTACCACGGGCGCGTGCTGCAGCTCGTCACCGGCTCCACCGGTCTGGATGACTGGGAGTGGGGCGTCACCCTCTTCGCCGCTCGACCCGACGACCTCAAGGCGTGCGTCTACGAGATGCGCTTCGACCCGGCGTCTGCGCACTTCGCCGAGTTCGGGCCGTTCTGGTCCGGCATCGTGGGCGACGTGACCGACGTGCTCGACCTGGCCGGCATCGGAGCGTGAGCGCGGGGGAACGTCTTCGGCATGCCGCCGAGGCCGAGGAGCATCACGCTCTGTGCGCCATCGAAGCGCCGGTCGCCGCCAGGGCTGTGGGCGCTTCGGGCGCCGCTCGTGTCGGCGAGGTGCCCGGATCGCTCGCCGGAGGCGTGCTCAGGAGATTGCCCGCCGTGCCTGCGAGGGCCGTGGAGGCGCGCGGGGCGCTCGGGACGCGCCGCGAGGCCGTGGGTGCTGACCTCGACGCGGTGCTGCGGTCCTACGGCTCGTTGGTGGTGGCCTTCAGTGGCGGGGTCGACTCCGCCTACCTGGCCTGGGCGGCCACCACCGTGCTCGGACGGGAGCGGGTGCTGTGCGCGACGGCGGTATCGCCCTCGCTGGGCGCCGCCGAGCTCGACGACTGCGTGGCGCTGGCCCGGCGCTGGGATCTGCGGTGGTGCCCGGTGGTCACCGGCGAGGCGGAGGATCCGCGGTACCTCGCGAACGGCACTGAGCGGTGCTTCTACTGCAAGTCGGCGCTGATGACCGCGCTCGAACCGCTCGCCGCCGCAGAGGGCGCCACGGTGGTGCTCGGCGTGAACCTCGACGATCTGGGTGAGCACCGCCCGGGTCAGCGAGCCGCCGCCGAGCGTGGGGCCCGGTTCCCGCTGGTGGAAGCTGGTTACTCCAAGGCCCGGATCCGCGCCGAGTCTCGCCGTGCTCACCTGCCGACCTGGGACAAGCCGGCCGCGCCGTGCCTCGCGTCGAGGATCCCCTATGGTACGCCTGTGACCCTCGGCACGTTGCAGGCGGTGGCCCGGGCGGAGTCCGGCCTCCGGGATCTGGGGTTCGAGCAGGTTCGGGTTCGTCACTACGGTGACCTGGCCCGGGTGGAGGTGCCCGTGGCCGACCTGGCCCGTTGCCTGGCGCAGCGTCAGGCGGTGGTGGACGCGGTGCGAGCCGGCGGCTACCGGTACGTCACCGTCGACCTCGACGGCCTGCGCTCCGGCAACCTGAACGATGCTGCAGGTGTGCCAGGTGCATGCGGCGTGTCAGGGGAAGTGGCTCGATGAGCGGCGTCAGGATGCGTCTGACGTTTCCCGAGGATCTGGTGCGGGAGCCGGTCATCGCCCAGCTGGTTCGGGACCATGCGGTGGAGCCGAACATCCGTCGTGCCAACGTCGACGAGGTCGAAGGCTGGATCGTGTGCGAGCTCAGCGGCGACGCCGCGGCCATCGAGTCGGCCATCTCGTGGCTTCGCCAGAAAGGCGTGCGTGTCGACCTGCTCGGCGACGTGGTGGAGAGCTGAGCTCGAGGCCATCTTCCCGAGCCGGTGACCACAGCCGTCGCGCGCCGCGCAGGCGCCCGGGCGATCTCGGCGACAGGGCGGATCTCGGCGACAGGGCGGACCGTAGCTCCGAACGCCGTGGCGGTCTCGGCGCTGAGGGGCTTCTCGGCGCTGAGGGGCTTCTCGGGGGCAGGGGGGATCTCGGGAACAGGGCGGACCGTAGCTCCGAACGCCGTGGCGGTCTCGGCGCTGAGGGGCTTCTCGGCGACGCTGACGGTGACGACGCCGGCCAGGCGCGCGCTGTGGACCATGGCGACGTTGACGACGTGCTCATGGCGGCGGTGTCGGCCCGCTTCGCCGACCGGGCGGCCACCGTGTTGCCGGGATGGATGGCCGAGCGCGCCGTGGCCGTGCTGCAAAGCGCCGGGCTGCCCGCAGCGGCCGTTGCCGCAGCGGCTGACGAGGTCCACCGCCGGGGCAGCGCTGCCGGAGGCCGCGCTGCTGGCGCCCTGCGACAGCTGGTCGACACCGACGTCGACCTGCAGCGCTCGACGCCGCTGGCCGTGGTGCGGGCGTCGGTCGGCGGCCTCTCGGAGCTGCTTCACCGGATAGGTGTCGAGCCCCCTGCTCGTCCGGAGGCTCTGGTCCGTGCGGCGCCCGAGGACAGCTTCGGGCTGGCCCCGTCCTCGTGGTCCGAGGTGGACGCCGATCTGGCGGACGCCGCGCTCACCTGGGGGGCAGCCAAGGCGGCCGTGCACCTGCGACGGCACCGGCCTCGTGGTGGGAACGAAGACGCGCCGGAGAAAATCGGTGCTGCAGACCGCAGTGACGAAGCTGGTGGAAGTGACGATGGCGGCAGGAGCAGCCGTGGGGGTGGAGCAGGCGGGAGCAGGAGTGGCGGCAGGAGCAGCCGTGGGGGTGGAGCAGGCGGGAGCGACGACGGCGAGGCCGACGGCGATGGCGGCCACGACGCCGGCTGACACCGTGCTACCGGCTTGCGACGAGGCTCGTCGTTGTCAGCTCGGCCAGTTGGCACAAGTGTGAATGGTCACGCACGACCGGCGGCGGAACTGGGAGTTCACGGAACGATCACCAGAAAGTCGCGGCGGCTTCGCGAGCTGTTCACCCCTGCTTCGTAGCGTATCTTCCCGATGCAGGACTGGGCGTGGATCTCGAAGCGGGCCGACCGTCGGGTACGCGGCGAGCGCTGTCCTGCTCGTGACCTCGCACACCGTGCCTGGTCGCCGGCGATGTCCAGCCCGGGTTCGTGACCGCTGTGCCGGTGCCCGACCCGGGCGACGCCCCCGTCCACATCCTGGTGGTCGAAGACGATCCGTCCTACCGTGTGGCACTCGAGGCCGGTCTCCGTGCCGAGGGCTACGAGGTCGAGCCTGCAGCCGACGGGGAGGAGGGCCTGTGGCGCTTCGGGCAGCGGCGACCCGACCTGGTCCTCCTCGACGCCTTGCTACCCGGTATGCCCGGAGTCGACGTGTGCCGGCAGATGCGGATCCTCGCGGCCGTCCCCGTCATCATGGTGAGCGCGCTCAGCAGCGAGGTGGACCTGGTGGTCGGTTTGGAGGCGGGTGCGGCCGACTACGTCACCAAGCCGTTCCACCTGCGCGAGCTGGTCGCCCGGATCCAGGCTGTGCTGCGCCGAGTGTCACCGCCGCCCCATCCCGGGGTGCTGCCGTCGCTGGGCAAGAGCCCGCAGGGAACCATCATGGTGGCCGGACGGCTGCGAGTCGACCTGAGCCGGCGGTGGGTCACCGTGGGAGGCGAACCGGTCTACCTGTCCAAACGTGAGTTCGACTTGCTCGCCTACCTGCTCAGTCCGCCCGGTCGGCTTCGGACCCGTGAGGAGCTCATCGACGAGCTGTGGACCGGACGCGAGCTGGCCGACAGCCGGACGCTCGATACCCATATGCGTCGGCTCCGAATGAAGCTCGAGGCGGACCCAACCCGACCCCGGCACCTGAGCACGGTGCGCGGTGTCGGGTTTCGCTTCGACATCGACCCTGGTCCAGCGGCCAGCTGACCCGGCACCGGCAGTCGACGACACCGCCGGCCTCGGCCCCCGCCGGCTCCTCGAAGCTGCAGTAGGCTCTGGTCACCGTCGTCCTGGCGCCGTCACGAGCCGACGCCGCTGCCCCACCCGAGCCGGGGTCGCACGGCGCCCGCGTCCCGGCTGGCACCAGGGTCAGGTGTCGCCACCGCTGACCTGGTCGGGGTCGCCGCGCCACATGGGACGGCGCGGGCGGTCGAAGAGCACCTCGACCGGCTCACCGCGCAGTGCCCGGAACACGTGCTCGCCCCACATCTCGGCGCCGGCCAGGGGATGGGGCAGGTGATCCGCGCTGAACCATCCCACGTCGGCACACTCGAGGGGGTGGGGGCGTAGATTGCCGCCGACGGCCCGGCACTGGAAGACCAGGGAGTAGAACGGCATGCGGGTGAAGCCCAGGCGCAGGCCGTCGAGGACGGCGATGAGCCGGACCGGCTCCACGTCGATGCCGGTCTCTTCGTGCACCTCTTTCACCACCACCTCGGCTGCCGAGTAGCCGACGTCGGCCCAGCCCGTCGGGTAGAGCCACACCCCGGAGTCCGCCCGCTGGATGAGCAGCAGCTCGCCGCGGTCGTTGCCGACAGCTGCCCCCACTGCGGTCTTCGGGGTCACATAGCCCGGGATGCCCTGACCGACGCTGCCCAGCCACTCCTCCACCAGTGGACCGGCGTCTTCGGCGCCGTCGGCTCCCTGGTCGGCTGCCACTTGGATGTCGGCTGCCACTCGGAGGATCTCTTCGAAGCGCTCCTGCTCGTAGAGGCTCTGGGTGAACCCGAGGCCCGTCCTGGCGATGGCGGCCAGGCTCTGGCTCCAGCGCAGCAGCTGCCGGGTCGACACCGGGGAGTCCACACTCCGACGCTACCGTACTCATCCCGGCTTACGGGTGGTGTCGTCCGCACAGGCGGTGCCGTGGGCCACAATGGGGTATGCCCGTCAACGCCGACTGCCGCCACTACGTCATGCAGACGACCGGGCGAGGGGAGAAGCTCGAGCGCTGCAAGGTCGGCGCCAACGAGCAGCTGCCCTTCGCCTGCCCTGACGGATGCGTGTTCTACGAGCCGAGGAAGGTCTCGCAGGCGGGGTGGACCGTCGCTCCACCTGCCCGGCGCGAGCGCTAGCTGCGCTCGTCGGCAGCAGGCGTCGTCGATGCGCCCAGCTCCCGGTCGAGCGGTACCGTGCCCAGGTCTCCCGGGGTGTCTCGGAACGGATCGTCGACCGGGACCATCACCGCGCCAGCGTCTCGCGCCCGCTCGGGGGTTCGTTCCACGTGGTCGGGATCCCGACGGTCCCAACGCTCCTGCTGGGTCACCGTCCGACCGACGCGCTCCGCCCATCGCCGGGCCGAGGCCACCGCCGCCACGCGCGGGCCGGCGGCTTCTGCCACCGTCGGGGTCGGGGTCGGGGGCTCTGGGCTGACCACCGCGGGCGCGTCTCCGCTGTGGCCGCCGGCCCAGTGGGCCAGGACGGCATCGGCGTTGCGCCGGCCGGCTTCGATGAGGGCATCGGTCGCGGAGAAGTCGTCGTAGCGCGACACCGGCTGGGTGTCCACGGTGAAGACCACCACCTCCACGCCCGGTGGCACGGCTTGGAGCTCTCTGGCGAAGCGGGCATGGACCGCGATGAACAGGCCGGTCAGCACGGCTTCGACCGGTCGTCGGTAGGGGGTCGGCGTGTAGTGCAACGGACCGCACAGCAGCACGAACACCCGGCGAGCGCCGCCGTCGATGGCCCGGCCGATAGGGACGTTGTCGACGACCCCTCCGTCGATGAGCGCCTCACCGTCGATGGTCACCGGGGGGAACAAGGCAGGCAGGGCGGCAGAGGCCAGCACGGCATCGACGACCGGGCCCCGTGAGAGCCACCGGACCTGCCCGTCGGTGAGCGACGTGGCCACCACCTCGAGGTGGACCGGGGCGTCCTCTACGTGCTCGTAAGCGAGCGACCGTTCGACGACGCGGCGCAGGCCGTCGTTGGCGTGGACAGACTCGCGAGCCTGGAAGAAGCGCCACGGCGCGGGGAGCCTCCCTTGGGGGAACACGTCGTCGCGCCGGAGACGGCGCCACACCGAGGTCATGGTCTCCACGCCTGTGAGGTCAGGAGAGCCGGCAAACCCGGCGGCGTTGACGGCACCGACCGAGGCTCCGTAGACAGCGTCGGGGACGATGCCCCACTCGGTCAGGGCACGCAGCATGCCGACCTGAGCTGCCCCCCGTGTGCCCCCGCCCGCCAGCACGAACGCGGTCCGAGCTCGGCTACGGGGGCGCCAGGGCACCGGTCTGCGAGCCCACGAGCGACGCCCGGTGCCGCCCCGGACCACGGTGCCGGGAAGCTGCAGGTGGGGGCCGAGGCTCACTTCCGCCTTGCGCGGGTGCGCCGGCCGGCCGGGCCGGGTGCCTGGCGGGCTCTCGCGGCTCCAGGAGCGCTGCTCGAGCTGGCGGTGGGCTCGCTGGTTTCGACCACGCTGCCTTCCGGCAGCCCGCGCTCGACCGCTGCGTCTTCGGTGGCCACCAGGCCAGCGCGCGCGTCTTCGGTGGCCAGCAGGCCAGTGCGCCGAGCCCGTTCGGCGCGGTCACGCTGGACCGCCCACCGGACGGAGACGACGACCAAGCCGACCATGAGGACGATGAACACACCGAAGACCGCGTCGAAGGCGGGGTTCATCGACGTGGCTCCCTCGCGAGCCGGCGAGGCGTCGAGCGGCGCGGGTCACGTCGCGAGAGCAGCGCGCGATGCACTCTGACCGGCTGACCGGCCTGCCCGCGAGTCGCGAATCGGGGAGACAGCACCATCGTGGACCCAGGCTAACGGTCCTCGGGCAGTCGACGGTGCCTGCCCGGGCCCGGCTCGGCGCCAGCACAGACGCCGAGAGCGTCAGCGGGTAGACATGAGAGATGGGCATAGGTCGTCGTCGGCCGCTTCGCTGGGTCATCGTCCTGCTCGTGCTCGTTGCCGCGGCGTTCTTCGGCGCGAACGAGCTGGCCACTTCGGCAGCACAGACCCAGTTGGCGAGCCGAGCCCAGAGCGCGACCGGAGCGGCGTCCGCCAGCGCCACCGTCGGGCCCTTCCCCATGCTGGCCCATCTGCTGGGCCAGGGAACCGTGCCCCGGGTCACTGTGGTCCTCCACGACGTCGCGTTCCCGGTGCTGCAGTCCACCGTCCCCGGGCTCCCCCATGTCCTGGCCCAGCAGGTCGATGTGGATCTCAGGGACGTGCACGTGTCACGCTCCGAGCTGATCCGCAGCCGCAAGGTGGTGGTCACCGCTATCGGGTCGGCCACGATCTCGGTGACTGTCACCGCATCGGGCCTGTCGTCGGAGGTCGGGTTGCCGGTAACCCTCCCCGGTGCCGGCCGGGTCCGAGTCAGCGTGCACGGGTTGACCGCGGCCGGTGCCTTTCGGATTGTCGACGGCGACACCGTGGAGCTGATCGTCGGCGGAGCTGTCGTCTCGTCGGTGGCACTGCGCAAAGGGAACCTGCTGCCCGCGTGCACCATGGTCCTCGGCTATGCGCCGGGCCAGCTGACCGCGACCTGCACCATGACCCCGGTGCCCGCCAGCATCGTCGCCGCCATGGCGGCAAGCTAGGGCACCGCTCTCGAGATGGCACCTCGTAGACCAGGACCAACAGGGCCCGGTCTACGGTGTGGCCGAGCAATTGAAAGCCGAGCATGGCTGGGCTGGCGTCACCGCCTAACCCGATGGCTTCGATGTCGACGCCGTGGACGGCGAGCACGTAGCGGTGCCGGTGCGGCCCGCCCTCTCGCGACGCATCGGACCTTCAGCCTCCCGAGGTGCTGCGGCCGGTGGTGGCCAGCGCCCGGTCGACCCATCCCCGTAAGACTGCGAGCGGAGCCGCTCCGACCTGGCGGTCCACGACACGCCCGTGGTCGAGCACCAGCAGCGTCGGGATCGACTGGGCAGCGAAGCGGCTGGCGACCCGTGGCGCGTCGTCCACGTTCACCTTCACCACCTTGACCGACCCCGCCAGATCGCGTCCGATCTGCTCGACGGCGGGGCTCACCATCCGACAGGGCCCGCACCACGGTGCCCACAGGTCGACCAGTACCGGCAGCGGGCTGCGCTCGGCCACGGCGTCGAAGTCGTCGTCACCACTCTCTACCGACCATGCCAGCGCGCGATGGCACGACGCGCACCTCGGCGAACCTGTGGCGGACGCCGGTACCCGGTTGCGCCGACCACAGGCCGGGCACGACACGACTGACGACGCCGATGTCCCCACACCTCACACCTTACCGAGCAGCGACGGCTCTGCACCCGGCAAGTGCTGCATCTCTCCGTTCAGGGGGGTTTCCCGAGTGGCGGCGCATTTTCCGCCGAGATCCCGACGGTGCGCGAGGTGGTGGAGCACACGGGGTTCATCCTCGAGGCGGACCTCCCTCGGTCGGCTCCGGCGCCGGGCGGCTACGGTCGGGAGCGATGGCCGGCGCACCAGGCACCGACGGCCGGTTCGAGGCGGGCGTCGGTACGTGGGTCGCCGGGTTGGGCGAGGCGCGAGACGCCGTGCGTCAGCACCTGGTGCAGCGCCAGCTGGCTGTCCACCTCGCCGGCCGTCCGACGCCGCTAGCGGTGCTCGACGTCGGCTGCAGGCAGGGAACCCAGACAGGCAGGGAACCCAGACAGGCAGGGAACCCAGACAGGCAGGGAACCCAGGCAGGCAGGGAACCCAGACAGGCAGGGAACCCAGGCAGGCAGGGAACCCAGGCCACCGCCTTCGCCCGGGCGGGCCATGTCGTCCGTGACCCTGACACCGGCACCCTCGCGTCGTCCGTCCCGTAGCGGGATCCCACTACGAATGATCGTCCAGGACGCTTTCGATCACCTCGGGCACCGCCCCACCGCCAGCCGAAACGGATGCGGGCGGTCTCCGCCGAGCGGGGACCGAGCAGAAGAGTGATGAGGGCTTTCCATAGCGCCCAGCCACGCGCGCGAGCCCAAGTGCCGTCATCGAGGCCGGTCCCGGTGCGAAACGCCTCGCTGGCCTCGCCGGCGAAGGTCGTCCACGCCACGGTCAGGTCGCACGCAGGATCGCCCACGGCGCAGCCCCCGAAGTCGATGACCGCGCTCATCGGGCCCTCGACGGCGAGGAGATTGGACGCGGTGACATCGCCGTGGACCCAAACGGCCGGCCGCTCCCAGCGCGTCTCGAGCGCCGCCTCCCACAGGCGCTTCGCCCGGCGCCGGTCGATGTCGGCACCGAGGACGGTAAGGCCAGGTGTCGACCGTCACGCGGGAGCCAGCGACACGTGGCCGATGCCGACGTGATCGACACACCAGAGGGCCACTTCGCCCGCATCGACAACACGGGCAGGGTTGTCGGCCTGATGGTCATGGGCGCTCGCCGGCTGCTCGAACGCGACGGACGGGTCACCGTGACGCTCCCGTCGTTCGTCGCAACAGCCGACGACCTCGCACCGCTGCTCTCTGCTGCGAGCTGAGATGACCTCGACGCTCTCTCCCGGTCTTCGTGCAGCGGGGATCACGGCCGTCTCGGCCGAACAGGCGTCACTCGATGGGCCGCGGCGACTGCTCTTCGGACTGTTGGTCGGCGTCGCACAGTGCCAGGAGCCCGGGGAGCGCGTCGTGATCTTTGGAGCGGTTGGCCGACTCCTTGGATGCGATAACGTCCTCAGCTTTCGATGCCCAAGTAGTTGCCGTGCGGGCCACTACTCATGACAAATGTCACGGCGATCTCATGAGCTTCCTCACTACCGGATCCCGGCGCTCGCTGCCACGATGCCCCCATGAGCGAGCACGACGCTGCTTCGGCTGGTGTCCGGGCGAGCGGTCTGGCCAAGTCCTACGGTCCGGTCCGTGCGGTCCGCGGGATCGACCTCACGATCGCGCCGGGTGAGACGGTGGCGTTGCTCGGTCCGAACGGGGCGGGCAAGTCGACGACGGTCGGCATGATCCTTGGTCTCGCTCGCCCCGACGCCGGGATGGTCTCGGTGTTCGGCCAGCCACCGAGCCAGGCGGTACGCGCCGGCGCGATCGGAGCCATGCTGCAGACGGGCTCGCTCTTGCAGCACCTGAGCGTCTGGGAGCTCGTGAACATGGTGGCCTCCCTTTATCCCCACCCGCTTGCCGTCGACGAAGTGATGGTCCTTACCGGCCTGTCCGAGCTTGCCGACCGCCAGACGGCGAAGCTCTCCGGGGGGCAGACCCAGCGGGTCCGTTTCGCCATCAGCCTGGTGGGCGACCCGGATCTCCTCGTGCTCGACGAGCCGACCGCGGCGATCGATGTCGAAGGACGCCACGACTTCTGGGACTCGATGCGGGAAGTGGCCAACCAGGGCAAGACGGTGCTCTTCGCCACCCACTACCTCGAGGAGGCCGACACCTTCGCCGATCGGATCGTGGTCATGGCCCACGGCCGGATCGCCGCCGACGGCGCGCCGACCGAGATCAAGGCCAAGGTCAAGAGCCGGACGATCCGGGCGACCGCCCCAGATCTCGACGTCAGCGAGGCGGGGCGGCTTCCCGGAGTGATCAGCGCCGAGCGCCTCGGCGACCAGATCGTCTTGTCGTGTGCCGACGCGGACGCCGCCCTCTACGGCCTGCTCGGCGCCCACAGCGGGGTTCGAGACATCGAGGTGCGCGGGGCAGGCCTCGAAGAGGCGTTCTTGGAGCTGACCGGTCACGACGAGGGAGGGACCCTCCAATGATGTCACTCACGTATACCCGCTACGAGGTGCTGCGCACGCTGCGCAACCGGCGGTTCTTCGTCTTCTCGCTGATCTTTCCCTTGGTATTGTTCTACGTGGTCGCAGGCGAGAACCGTCACGCCCACCTCGACGGCGCCAGCTTCCCGCTGTACTTCATGACAGGCATGATCGCCTTCGGCACGATGACGGCTGTCGTCGCCGGAGGGGCGCGCATCGCCCTCGAGCGATCGCTGGGCTGGACCCGCCAGATGCGGATCACGCCGCTCAGCGTGGGGGCCTACTTCAGGGCGAAGCTCGTCACCGGCTACATGATGGCACTGATCAGCCTGGTCCTCATCAGCCTGGCCGGGCTCAGCCTGGGCGTGCACCTCGCTGCAGGACACTGGGCCGTGCTCGCAGGTTTGGTGCTCGTCGGGATCGCCCCGTTCGCGGTGCTCGGGATCTTGATGGGGAACCTGCTCAGCGCCGACTCCATGGGCCCAGCCCAGGGTGGGGTGGTCACCTTCTTCGCGCTGCTCGGCGGATCGTTCGGGCGGGTGTTCCCCTTCGGGACGATGCACAGGCTCATCGAGCTACTACCCTCGTACTGGCTGGTCCAGGCATCCACCTCGGCGGTCGGCGGCACGGGATGGCCTCTCGAGGGCTGGGTCGTCATCGCGGTGTGGAGCGTAGGGTTCGCCGTGCTCGCCCGCCTCGCCTACCAGCGCGACACCGCAGCGATTTGAACCCGAGCGCACTGCCAGCGCTACCGTCTTGTCGATGACGAGCCAGGTGGCTGCGGCAGGCCCGGCGAGCGCGGAGTGGGCCGAGCGCCAGCGGCGCTGGGGCAAAGGATGGCGCCGCTACGTGTTCCCCTATCTGTTCATGGTCTACCTGGCCGAGACGGCGGGCGGCATCGTGGAGTACTCGAAGGGGATCGAAGCCGTGGCGGGCTTCGCGATCCTGACGGCGTTCTGTACCTGCTACGTGATCGCCATCCCGTCGGCCATCGACGATCCCCGCGGGCGGCGCCTGTCGTGGCTCGTCGCTGCGCTGATCGTGCTGTGCGGTGCCGAGGTCCCTTTCGCGAGAGCCCACAGCTTCGTCATGGGCGTGTTCGTCGTCGTCCCCGCCGTCGCCGCCCTCGGACGCAGGGCGTGGCCCATCGTGGCCGCTGCCATTGCGGCCCCACTGGTCATGCCCTCGGTGGTGCCGTCCTGGCACAGCGGGCCGGCTCTGGACGCCGCCGCTTCGGTCGCCCTGACCGCGCTGGCGCTCTACGCGTTCTTCGAGGTGATCCGCGGCAACCGGGCCCTGTCGGAGGCTCGCAGCGAGGTCGCCCGCCTGGCCGCGGAGAACGAGCGCGCCCGGATCTCCCGCGACTTCCACGACCTGCTCGGCCACTCCCTCACCACCATCACCGTCAAAGCGGGTCTCGCCCGACGTCTCGGCGAAACCGATCCCGGGCGCGCCCGCCAAGAGATCGCCGAGGTCGAGGACCTTGCCCGCCGGGCACTCCAGGAGGTGCGCACCGCGGTGTCGGGCAACCATACGATCACCCTCGCCACCGAGCTTGCCACGGCGAGAGAGATCCTGAACGCAGCCGGGGTGACCGCCGACATCCCACGGGCCTCAGACATCGCTGCCCCGGCCTACCAGGAGCTCTTCGCCTGGGTGGTCCGTGAGGGCGTGACCAACGTCGTTCGCCACGCCCAGGCCAGCACCTGCTCGATCCACCTCGCCCCCGCCACGATCGAGATCGTCGACGACGGCGCCGCAGGCGAAGCGTCGTGTGGCAACGGCCTGCGGGGGCTTCGCGAGCGCGTCGAGGCGGCCGGCGGCCAACTGCACGTCGGCAGCGGCCCGAACGGTGGCTGGCTGTTACGCGTCAGCATCGCCGTCCCGGCAGGCGCAGTGGTGTGACCATCCGCATCCTGCTCGCAGACGACCAGCACCTCGTGCGCTCCGCCCTCGCCGCGCTGCTCGAGCTCGAAGACGACTTCCAGGTCGTCGCCACCGTCTCGCGCGGCGACGAGGTCGTCGAAGCTGCACGGGCTAGCCATCCCGACGTGGCCCTTCTCGACATCGAGATGCCCGGCCTCGACGGGCTCGCTGCTGCCGCCGTGCTCACCAGCCAGGTGTCGTCGTGCCGGGTAGCGATCCTCACCACCTTCGGACGCCCCGGCTACCTGCGACGGGCCATGGATGCCGGAGCCCTCGGCTTCGTCGTGAAAGACGCACCAGCCGAGCAGCTCGCCGACGCTGTCCGCCGCGTGGCTCGCGGCGAGCACGCCGTGGACCCCGCGCTCGCAGCCGCCACCCTCACCGGCGGGACGTCTCCGCTCACCCCCCGCGAGCGCGATGTGCTCGCTTCTGCGCGCTCTGGTTCCACCGTCGCCGAGATCGCCGACCGGCTCTACCTGTCAGCTGGCACGGTACGCAACTACCTCTCCAACGCCATGGCCAAGACCGGAGCCCGCAACCGCCACGAAGCGGTCAGGATCGCCGAGACCAACGGCTGGATCTGACCCGGATCCACAAGTGTTACAGCGCTGAGGGCCGGTGGTGCAATTACCTGGGCGGTTACGGAGGGAGGATCGAGTAGTCCCAGCGGCAGGCTCCCGGCGCTCTCTGGGGGCAAGGTGGTCAAGGCCCTCGAGCGAGCCGGCTTCGCGGTAGCCAGGGTCAGCGGAAGCCACCACGTGCTGCGGCACCCTGACGGCCGTGTGGTGGTGGTGCCGGTACAACCCGCCCGGCTTGCAGGCTGTCGCACAATGCGTCCCGAGCGGACAGCGACAAGGTGTTTTGCCCGCAAGATGGGCCGTTCCGGGCCGATTCGCGACAGCCGGCTTGACCGCTGGAACGTAAAGTGACATCATATGTGGTGTCACAGTGGTGGGTCGAGTTGGAGCCCGAGGTACAGGGGTGGCTGGATGGTCTGAACCCGGCCGAGCTCGCCACCGTCGCGTTTCATGTCGACCGCCTTGCCGAGCGTGGTTCGACGCTTCGGATGCCGCACTCACGATCCCTCGGCGAGGGGCTGTTCGAGCTTCGGTTCGACCTCGGGCGGCTCGCACAGCGCATCACGTTCTTCTTCCCGGGGAACCAAAGGATCGTCCTCTTGACGGTATTCCGCAAGCAACGCTCGAACGAGCGGACAGAAGTAGCCAGGGCCCGCACCGCGATGGGGCGCTGTATCGAGCAGTCCCACACGGCAGACGAGTGAGGTGAGCCACCATGCCGACGAGCTGGCAGGACCTGAAGACCAAGCGCCTGGACGCCATGAACCCAGCCGAGCGGACCGAGTACGACCGCGCCTATGCAGCAGCCAAGCTCGCCGCTGAAGTCGGAGACAGGGTACGACAGGCACGAGAGGCGGCCGGCATCAGCCAGCGCGAGCTGGCACGGCGCATGGGAACGAGCCAGGCAGCAGTCGACCGCCTGGAGGCCGGCGGTGTCGGGGCCACCTTGACCACGCTCCAGCGTGTCGCTACCGCTCTCGGCCTAACGGTCATCGTGGACCTGAAGGCAACAGCCTGACGAGCCGCGGCGTGGCCGTTCCAGACCGTCCAGCGCCTGGTGGGATGAGTGGTGCCACCGGTCGCCTGCTGATGGTCACCCATCCCGAGCTCGGTGCCTTCAGGTGGCTCGAGATGGCTCGGGCAGACATCCCCGGACAGAACCATGCAAAGGTAAGACCGGGTCGCAGCTCGCTTGGAACGTATTGCGCGACAGCCTGCCTGGGCGCAAGAAGTGCTGCGCCTGGCGTCACCGCATGCGGTGAACGACGGGCGCGACGCCACTCGGACCACGCTCCGGCCACTCACCCGACCGCAGTGGCGGCGACGGCCACCTCGGGCTTCACCTCGGCGGAGGCCGACTCGAGGGTCTGTCCCTTGGGCTCGGGCAGCGCCACCAGGGTGAGCCCGATGCCGAGCACCGACACCGCCGCCATGATCCCCATCACCCCGCTGATCCCGACCGAGGCGAGCAGGTGGGGAACCAGCAGCGCCCCGAGGAAGGCACCGGTCTTCCCAGCGGCGGCCGAGATGCCGTCGCCGGTGCCGCGCACCGAGGTGGGGAAGACCTCCGAGGGGTAGACGAAGGTGGTCATGTTCGGCCCGAGCTCGATGAAGAAGTAGCTGATGGCGAACAGCGGCAGTGTCACCCGCCACCGTCTTCGCCGTGGTCGCCTCGTCGCCTCGGACGCTCAAGGTGTAGCGAGGGGTCTCACGGATCTTGCGGCGCAGGTAGATGACCGAGGCTGTCAGTTTCAGGAGTCGGCTGCACCCGTGTCAGAAGGCGAGTGCACTGGGTGCGGTCGGACCTCGACCCCCCACGGCTCGTGCTGGTGCCAGAACGCCGAGTCGGCGCTCCGCGGTACGACGGTAGGTCCGGTCTGGAACGGGTGCAGAACGCCCTCATCTGGGGGAGCTCAGCGAGGCCGATATGCGGAGCGTCGATGCTGGATCCGGTGCACGATCACGACGTTGGCTGCGTCGTCGATGCTATAGATGATCCGGTAGTCGCCGCGCCGGGCAGCGAAAAGCCCGTCGAGCGCTCCGACGAGCGGCTTGCCGAGACGGTAAGGGTTCTCGCTGATCGGACCCCGGACGGCGACGAGGGCAGCATCGCGGACCTTGGTCGGAAGCTTGTCGAGATGACGGACACCCTCGGGGGTGATCCGGATCTCGTAGGCCATCCAGGTCGCGGTTCAGGTGGACGGCAACGGAAGCAGCTCGCCCCGGGCGGCCTCGGATCGCGATCGGGCCAGGGAAGCGACGAGGTCGGGATCGGTGAGGATGTCGAGGGTCTCCTCGAGCGACTCGAGATCGTCGGGGCTCACCAGCACGAACGACGGGCGTCCATTGCGGGTCACCAGGATCCGCTCGTGCTCGCGCTCGACGCGCTCGGCGAGCTCGGAGAGGTGGGCCTTGGCCTCGGAGAACGGCAACGTGTCTGCCATAGGTCAACATTCTGACCTATTACGGTGCCGGGCGCAAGACCCCATCCGAGACATCTCGTTGGACATCCTATGGACACCTCTGAGCAGGGGCCGTCCAACGTTTCCCTTGTACCCAGATCGTCTGTTCTGGTTCACGTGCCTGCACCGCGATCCGCCAAGCTGCCGAGCGCGGGTCGACGGGTCGACGGGTCGACGGGTCGACGGGTCGACGGGTCGGCGGGTCGACGGGTCGGCGTGCGGCCGGTCCGCTGATCGAGGGCACCGACAGGTGTCCTAGGCAGCGCACTTCGGCAACCGGCACTACTTAGGGGGGTATCCGCGTGAGTACAGCTACTCTCGAGACGACCCCAACGGGTAGGGCCGAACAGGCCGTCATCACCGCTACATCTTGTGGTCACCGTACTCAGACGGATAGCCCTTCTATTTAGTGAGGATGGCTCACTAACAGCTAGGCTGCGGCGGTGTCCGGAGCGCAATCCACGCAGCCGACTACCAAGACGGAGCCCGCTGACGTCGCTCTGGCAGACGTCGAGCTGGCAGACGCGCTCGGGATGCTGTGGCGCCGATGGCGCCACGCGTGGCGGCCTGCATCGGAAAAGACGGTTCGTCTTCGGCTCGAGCTCGAGCCCTTCGCATCGTCGACTGCTCCGGCTGCATCCGCATGGCCGACCTCGCCCGGTCCTCGGGCGTCGTCCCGCGTTCGGCAACGTCGTTGGTCGAGGCACTGGTAGTCGCCGGCCTGGTGAGCCGGCACTGTGATCCCCGCGATCGTCGCTCGTCGCTGGTCTGCAGCACCACAGCCGGCCACGCCTGCGCCGAGCGGATCACCGCCGCCCGGCGCCAGGCTGCCGATCAGATCTTCGGCGCCCTGGGCCGTGTCGAGAGATCCCAGCTGGCCCGGATCCTTGCCAGCCTGAGCCTCGAAGCCGGCGAGCACGAGCGGTTCCGATGAACCCCGGTGCCCGGATGTCGATGCGCGGAGGCGGCGGGGGAAACCCTATGCGGTCGTTCCGCCGGGATCGGTCGGTGCTCCAGCAACGGCTGCCGAAGGGCCTGGTGCGCCGGATCCTGCGGTTCGCGGCTCCCTACCGGCGAGTGCTCGGGGTGTACCTGGTGCTCATCGTGATCGACGCCGTCGTCGGCGCCGCCAACCCGCTCATCTACCGAGCCATCATCGACCAGGGCATCCTCCGCCACAGAACCGGGATCGTCGTGGCTCTGGCCCTGGTCGTGGCCGGGCTAGCCCTGCTCGACACCGGGCTGTCGCTGTGGCAGCGCTGGATATCGGCCCGGGTCGGCGAAGGCCTGATCTATGACATGCGCTCCAAGGTCTTCGCCCACCTGCAGCAGATGCCGATCGCCTTCTTCGTACGGACCCAGACCGGCGCCATGGTGAGCCGGCTGAACAGCGACGTGCTCGACGCCCAGTCCGCCTTCACCGACACGGCGTCGTCGCTGGTGAGCAACGCCATCACCGTCGTCGTCATGCTCGCCGCCATGTTCTTCTTGTCGTGGCAGATCACCCTGGTGGCGCTCGCGCTGCTGCCGGTGTTCGTGGTTCCCGCACGCTGGGTGGGCAAGCGGATCCAGGGCATCACCCGTGAGAGCTACAACTTGAACGCCCAGATGACCACCATCATGACCGAGCGCTTCAACGTCTCAGGTGCCCTGCTCGTGAAGCTGTTCGGCCAGCCGGAGCGTGAGGTCGCCGCCTTCTCGGAGCGGGCTGGGCGGGTGCGCGACATCGGCGTCCTCCAAGCCATGTACACGAGGGTCTTCATGGTGTCGTTGCTGCTCACGGCTTCGCTGGCCACGGCGCTGGCCTACGGCTGGGGTGGCGTCGAGGCAGCGCGTGGCGTGTACCTGGTCGGAACGGTGGTGGCGCTCACCTCGTACCTCGCCCGGCTGTACGCCCCGCTCACCTCGCTCTCCAATGTGCAAGTCGACGTCATGACGGCCTTGGTCTCCTTCGACCGGGTCTTCGAAGTCCTCGACATCGTCCCGATGGTGGCCGAGCGGCCCGACGCGATCGACTTGCCGCGGGGACCGGCCACCGTCGAGCTCGACGAGGTCGACTTCCGCTACCCGCGTGCGGAGGAGGTCTCTCTGGCCTCCCTCGAGAGCGTGGCCGTGCTGGACCAGACACCTTCGCACCAGGTGCTCTTCGGGGTCAGCTTGCGCGCCGAACCGGGCCAGCTCGTCGCGCTGGTGGGGCCGTCGGGAGCCGGCAAGACGACCATCAGCCACCTGATCCCCCGCCTGTACGACCCCCAAGCCGGCGCCGTGCGGATCAACGGCGTCGACCTGCGCGAGGCGACCTTGGCCTCGGTGCGCGACACCGTCGGCGTGGTGACCCAAGACGCCCACCTCTTCCACGACACCATCGGCGCCAACCTCCGCTACGCCAAGCCAGACGCCACCGACGAGGAGCTGGTCGAAGCCTTACGGGCAGCCCACATCCTGGACCTGGTCGACTCGTTGCCCGACGGGCTCGACACGGTGGTCGGCGACCGCGGCTACCGGCTGTCGGGCGGGGAGAAGCAGCGGATCGCCATCGCCCGGCTCCTGCTCAAAGCCCCCGACGTGGTCGTGCTCGACGAGGCCACGGCCCACCTCGACTCGGAGTCCGAGCTGGCGGTGCAACGAGCCCTGGCCGGTGCCCTGCAGGACCGGACGTCCATCGTCATCGCCCACCGGCTGTCCACCGTGCGAGACGCCGACCAGATCGTGGTGGTGGAGTCAGGTCGAGTGGTCGAGCGCGGCCGGCACGAGGAGCTGTTGGCTGCCGGTGGCCTCTACGCAGAGCTGTACCACACCCAGTTCGAAAGCCAGGAGCCCGAGGCACCTCCGGACGCGCGGCTGAGCGCGGGCGGGCACAACGGGCGGACGGCTCACCCGGCACGCGGGTAAGCCGTTGCCGGGTAGCCCGGCCACGAGCAGAGCCCGCAGATCGGGCGCAGGGGCCCGCGTATGCTCCGGGGGCCAACGTACACCCGATGCCGCCGGCTGCGGCGGCATCGACCCACGCATGCAGTGCACCCATGCAGTAGAAGACACTCACGTGTTGGTGTCGCGGGCCAGGTCCCGCACCTTCCCCATCGTGTCCGTCGAGATGGTGATCCTCGTGGCAACCTTTAGCTTCCGCTGCTCCCAGTGCTTCAGGTGATTGACCGACGTCTTGTTCCAGGCCTGTCCCTTCTCCCGGTGCGCGTGGGCGACCCACCGGCGATTCCAACGCGTGCCGTCGAAGATCTCGATCTCGTACTCGCGGGTGTCCCCGCCCTCGGCGCTCTCGGTCTCGGACTTGAAGGGGTCGCTCAGCCGGGTTGCCTTGACCCACCCGTGGCCGATCAGGATCTGCAGTGTCTTGTCGTCGATCGTGGCGAGGTGCTTGTAATCCATGTAGGTCGCCCCGGACGGCGCCTTTTTCTGGCCCAGGGCGGTCGGTTCGGCGGTGGCTTTCTCACCCAGCTGGCGGAGCACGGATTCCTTGTAGGCTGCGCCCGTCAATCGACGGGCGTTCGCCGGGTCGCTCACGTACGCCTTGACGTCCGCTGCCTTCTTACCGAGACCCGCTGTCGCGGCCAGCATCGCGCCGAGCTCGCCTGCTGCGACGCGAGTGGTGAGGAGGCCGATCAGCTCTGCCAGAGAGATCTCCTTGCGATTGGGTAAGATCTTGCTCACGATCGCCTGCCGGTCCGTTCGACCGAGAAGGGTGCACAGCGGGGCCAGCTCGGGTTCCTGGGTCAGGGTGCCTAGGGACTTGGGGTCGCTCAGGGTCACCAGATCGGCGACCCCCGCCTCTCCCCCCGGGCCCTGCAGCAGGGCGACAAGGGCTGTCGGCTGGATGGCGGTGAGGCAAGCAGCCAGGTGCGGAGCTGGTAGTAGATCGATGGCGGGCAGCAACTTGGCGGCCGGCACGGTCTTCAAGCACTTCGTGACGGCCTGAAGGTCGACTTCCCCGAGCAGCCGGGTGCACTGGGGGACCTCTGACAGCAGCGGGTCGAAACCGGGCCCGATCCCTTTGATCGCACCGGCCAACCGAGCCGGGTCCACCCCTGCGTCGAGCAGCCTCCGCAGGCGGCCCGAGCCTTCGGTCCCACTGAGCGCCGAAGGAAGGCCCTGGGGGAAGGCGGACGCCACCGCCTCCACTTTGGCAGGCTCGAAGGCCGAAGTGAGCACTCCGACGGCCTCGGCTCCCAGGCCGTGGACGACCGAAAGGGTTCTTGCCGTTCCGAGCGTTGTCACCAGGTGCTGCGCGGCGTGGAGATCGAGGTGGGTCGCCATCTGGCCCAGCGCCTGGTCCATGGCCCGTTCGTCGTCTTGCTGCCGGGTCGCTTCGACGCTCGGATCCAGCTGCGAGCCGCGCTCCAGCAGAAGGGCCAAATCCTTCTTCGCGTCCGTCTGCCTATTGGTGGCTGCGGTCTTGCGCTCCCGCTGCCCTTTCCCCCCGCCCCCGCCGAGCTTGTACTTGTGGTCCTTAAGAGCATCGCTTGCCTCTTGGAGCTCCTTCTTAGCCTGCTCCAATTCCTGCGCGTGGCTCTCCTCGGCTATGGCGCGTCGCATGTTTGCCATAGCAGCGGCGTGGCTGGCACTTTGCGACGAGGCCCAGCTGGCGTACGCAGGGTTGTACCCGAACCGTCCGAGGCGTTCCATGACGGCGGGCGCGGTCGTCGGGTCGTCATCGTACGCCTTGGCTGCCAGCTGGAGCCGCTTCGGATCGGGCCGGTCGACGCTCGGGGCGAACTTGGCGAGGAACTGGCGTTTGCCCATGGTCTGGGCTACGCCGACGGTCGACTCGCCACCGAGAGAGCCGATCGTCCTTGCCGGATCCCGATCCCAGGCACTGGCATCGGGTGCCACCTCCCTCGTGAGCTTCCCCAAGCGACGAAGCTCACCCTTGGCCCCGCGGGGGTAGCGGTATCCGAGAAGCCGAGCCACCGAGCGGTTCCCTACTTTCTTCTGCAGCGCGGTGACCACCGCCGGAGAGACAGCCAAGCCTTGAGCGCCACCGGGAGCCGGGTCGACGACAGCCATCGCCAGCTGCTCGGCAGAGGGCTCCGGTGGCTCGACCTTCTTCTTCGCGGGCTGGTTGACCGTCTGGTTGATCAGATCGGCTTCGGTCTTCATCGGTCCCTCCGGAGCGTGAAGGAGCAACGGGCCTGGATCGCGCCAAAGCCCCCGATACGGGTGTTACCGAGAGACGTTACCCCGATAGGGGAACCTTGCCGGGAAGCGCCGGCCGCTACGCTGTACGGCCGCCATGGTGCGTTCCCGAATGTTCGACAACTGCTCTGTCGTGATCCGCGAGGCGGTGGGGCTGACGTGACGCAGCGACACGCCGGTGACGTGATGGGCCAGTGCCCAGCCGTCGTGCCGGCGCCGGAGCGCCTGGCCGCGACCCCTGGAGCGGCGTGACGACCCGACATGTTCACGCGCTCGTCGGGGGATTCCGCGACCGCTTGCGGAGCGGCTCAGAAGCCGACCCCGCCGACGATCAGTCCACTTGGGCTGGCACCGAGGCTCTGCAGGGATCCGTCGAAAGGAGCCGAGCCGAAGGCGTACACCCCGCCGTTCTGCCCGAAGAGCCAGTAGCCGTGGCCGTTGGTGGTCGCTGCCCCGGCGGCGATCGGTGCCGAGACGGGGATCTGGCCGAGCATCGACCCGTAGTTGGTGGCATCCCCGTAGGTGTCGACCGAGCCGGTGGTTCCGAAGATCCAGTAGCCCTGGCCATCTGGCGTGGCGGCCATCGACACGATCGCATAGGAGATGCTCTGCGCGCCGAGGGATCCGAAGAACGGGGCGTCACCGAGGGCGAAGACTCCGCCATCCCCACCGACCAACCAGTATCCCTGGCTCAGCGGGTTCGACACTGCGGACTCGATGGGCTTGTTCGGCACGACACACAGCCCTCCAGGCGCACCCGGAGCGCTGCACGGCAGCGCTCCGACGAACCCCGCGTCGCCGAAGTCGAACACCCCGCCGTCGGCGGCGAACAGCCGGTACCCCTGGCCGTTGGCCATGGCCTCAGCGGCTACGATCGGCTTGTTCAAGCTGCGGTGCTCAGGTCCGAGCACCCCGGGCACCGAGCCGTAGAACCGGGCGTCTCCGAAGGCGAACACCCCACCGTCAGCCGAGAACAGCCAGTAGCCCCCGTGGTCCGGGGTGTCGGCCATCGCCACGATCGGGGCGTTCGGCACCACCCCGATACTCGGAAGTGACCCGTAGAACTTCGCCCCGCCGAAGCTGTACACCGAACCGTTCGAAGTGACCGTCCAGTACCCGGGAGCGATGTAGCTGAACTCGATGGGCGCAGCAGCAGGACCGGTAGCG
>JAKAQW010000161.1 GCA_021819525.1 Actinomycetes bacterium | reverse complement strand
GGTGATCTTCACTCGGATCTCGTCGGAGAGGACCGTGGTCCCACCGGTGACCGCGCTACGGTCGCCACCGGACTCCCGGATGACCGGGGCGGACTCACCGGTGATCGCCGACTCGTCGACCGACGCGATCCCCTCGATGACCTCGCCATCGCCAGGAATCACTTGGCCCGCGGCGACCACCACGACGTCCCCGGGCACCAGGGCGGTGGCGGAGACCAGCTCGATCCCGTTCGGGGTCTCTCGTCGGGCCTCGGTCTCCGTGCGGGTCCGGCGTAGCTCGTCGGCGTGTGCTTGCCCGCGGCCTTCGGCCATCGCCTCGGCGAAATTCGCGAAGAGGACGGTCAGCCACAGCCAGATGGCGATCTGCCCGGTGAAAGAGAAGAGGCCCATCTTGCCCAAGGCCAGGTAGCGCAGCGCGTCGGCGGTCGTGAAGAGCGAGCCGACCTCGACGACGAACATCACCGGGTTGTGCGCGAGCGCCCGAGGGTCGAGCTTGCGCAGCGACTGGCGCAGGCTGCGACGCACGAGGTCTCTGTCCCACATGCCCATCGCCCGGCGCCGCCCATGCGGGCTCTGGCCCGGCAAAGCCCCGTCTTTGTCGGCGAGCGCGGTGCTCGTCGCACCGGCCTGGCCCGTCGGGTCCAACTCGCTCATCTGTGCCACCTCCGTGGAGACCTGGCTCGTGCTGGCATGTCGACCCTCACCCGCCGAAGAGCTTCCCGGCGTGGGCGGCGAACTGCTCGGCGAAAGGCCCGAGCGCGAGCGCGGGGAAGAAGATCAGCGCGCCCACCACGACGACCGTGCCGGTGAGCAGCACCGTGAACAGCGGGCCGTGGGTGGGGAACGTCCCGGCTGACTCGGGGATCCGCTGCTTTTTCGCCAAGGAGCCGGCCATGGCGACGAGAGGGATGTACATGGGGAAGCGCCCGAGCAGCATTGCGAGGCCCACCGTCGCCGAGTACCAGGGCGACGCGGCATTGAGCCCGCCGAAGGCCGATCCGTTGTTCCCCACCCCGGAGGAGAAGGCGTAGAGCACCTCGGAGAGGCCGTGCGGGCCCGGGTTGAAGATGCCCGACGTCCCCGCTCTGAGCGCCACCGAGAGCGCAGCGAGCACCAAGATGACGAGGCTCGGCACGATCATCGAGAGCACGGCCATCTTCACCTCGTAGGACTCGATCTTCTTGCCGAGGTACTCCGGGGTGCGTCCGACCATGAGCCCCGCCAGGAACAGCGCGAGCACCGCGTAGGCGATCATCCCGATCATCCCTGCCCCCCAGGAGCCGAAGATCACCTCGCCGGTCATCATGTTGAACAGCGGCACCAGACCGCCTAAGGGGGTGAGGCTGTCGTTGGAGGCGATGACGCTGCCCCACGAGACAGTGGTGGTCGAGTTCTCGAACAGCGAGGTGGTGCCGACTCCGAACCGCGACTCCTTGCCCTCCAGGTTGTGGCTGGCCGCCAGGTGGATCCCGTGGGCGACGAGGGCCGGGTTGCCCGCAGCCTCGAAGTGGTAGAGGGCGATAGCGCCGATCACGAACAGGATCGCCATCGAGGCGAAGATCGGGCGGGCCTGACGGGTGTTCTTCACCATCTTCCCGAACAGGAAGATGCAGGCCACCGGGACGCTGAAGCCCATGATCAGCTGGACGAAGATCGAGGCGGCGTTGGGGCCGGCGAAGGGCTGGGCGGCGTTCATGTTGAAGAAGCCGCCGCCGTTGTCACCGAGCTGCATGATCGAGGTCATCGAGGCGACCGGGCCCTGGGCGATGACCTGCTTGTGTCCCTGCAGCGTGTGCACGACGGTATAGGCGTGCAGGTTCTCGGGGCTGCCGAGCGCCAGCAGCACGATCGCTCCGATCACCGCCAGGGGGATCGCCACCCACAGCAGCGTGCGGACGAAGTCCCGCCAGAAGTTCCCGATGGTGTTGGCGTTGTGCCGGGAGAACCCTCGGACGACCGCCAGGAACAGACAGATGCCGGTCACCGGGGACAGGAACTGCTGGACGGTGAGCCACATCTGGGAGAGGTAGCTGAGCGTCGTCTCGCCGCCGTAGTTCTGCCAGTTCGTGTTGGTCATGAAGCTGATGGAGGTGTTCAGGTTGACCCAGAACGGCACCTGGTGCATGTGAGCCGGGTTGAAGATCGTGAGCACCGGCTGCAGCGCGAGGAGCGCCATCAAGACGACGAACCCTGCGACGTTCACGGCGAGGAGCACGAAGACGTAGCGGGTCCAGCGCATCTCGACCGTCGGGTCGATCCCGCAGAGGCGGTAGACGCCACGCTCGCAGGGGACGAGGACCCGGTCCATGAAGGTCCGGCCGCCCTCGAGGGTGTGGTACATGTACTTGCTCAAGAAGTAGCCGACGGCCGTCACGACGGCGAGGAGGACGAAGATCTGCAGGACGCCTTGCCAGGTCACGTGTCGCTCCTTGTGCTGTCTGTTGCCCAGAAGCGCTCCGAGGCCTGTGACGCAGCGGGCAGCTCGTCGAGGGAGCCGAGGATCTCGGTACGGCCGCGCTCGGGCCGAGACGTTGCTCGTACGGTGAGGCCTTGTGTGCCCGGGCCTCGTGTGCCCGGGCCTCGTGCGGTGAGGCCTTGTGTGCCCGGGCCTCGTACGGTGAGGCCTTGTGCGATCAGGCCTCGTGCGTTCGGGCCTCGTACGGTAAGGGCTCCTGTGCTCGGGCCTCGTACGATCAGGCCTGTGGGAGCGCCGAGCTCGCCGACCGCGCGCGTCGAGGCACGCGCCCTTACGTGCCTGGCGGCTGGTGAGCCACGGCTCATGCTCTGTTGCTTGCTCGGCACCGGCTCCTCCTGGTGGCGCACCCCGATTGCTCTGCGGGTGCTCTGCGGGCGGGGCGGCTCCTGTGGCCTGCCCACGACACGTTGTACTCGTCGCGAGGGGCCGGACGTGCCCACGTTCACGCGTTGTTCGCGCCGAGCGCCGAGATATTTACGCGGCGTTACCGGGGGACGGGCATGGGGGTCGGTACGATGGCAGTGATGGCGCGTGGGTCGCTGCGGGTGTATCTGGGTGCCGCACCTGGCGTAGGCAAGACCTATGCCATGCTGAGCGAAGGCCTGCGCCGCCGGGACCGGGGAACCGACGTCGTCGTCGGCTGGGTGGAGACCCACGGGCGGTCCGCGACAGGGGCCCAGGTGCGCGACCTCGAGGTGTTGGCGCCCAAGGTCCTCACCCACCGAGGTCAGACGCTTCACGAGATGGATGTCGAGGCCGTCCTCCGGCGCCGCCCTGCAGTGGCCCTCGTCGACGAGCTCGCCCACACGAACGTGCCGGGCAGCGCCCACGAGAAGCGCTGGCAGGACATCGAGGTTCTGCTCGAGGCCGGTATCACCGTGATCTCGACGCTGAACATCCAGCACCTCGAGTCGCTCAACGACGTAGTCGCCGCCATCACCGGCGTCCCCCAACACGAGACGGTGCCCGATGCCTTCGTGCGGGTAGCCGAGCAGGTGGAGCTCGTCGACATGACGCCCGAAGCCCTGCGCCGGCGGATGGCACATGGGCACGTCTACCCGCCCGAGCGAGTCGACGTCGCCCTGGCGAACTACTTCCGCGCGGGGAACCTCGTGGCGCTCCGGGAGCTGGCGCTGCTGTGGGTGGCCGACAACGTCGAAGAGCAGCTGCAAGAGTACCGGCAGCGCCATGGCATCGACGGACCGTGGGAGACGAGGGAGCGGGTCCTCGTCGCGCTCACCGGAGCACGCAACGGCGAGCACCTCATCCGCCGGGCTGCCCGCATGGCCCGGCGCGCCAAAGGTGACCTGATCGCCGTCCACGTCCGCTCTGACGACGGGCTTCGGACCCTGCCACCTTCCCACCTCGACGAGCAGCGAGCGCTCCTTGCCCGGCTGGGGGGCACCTACCGGGAGGTCCTCGGCGCCGACGTGGCAGACGCGCTGGTCCAAGTTGCACGAGCGGAGAACGCCACGCAGATCGTCCTCGGGGTGAGCCGCCGTTCCCGTTGGGCGCGACTGAGCACCGGGTCGGTGATCAACTCGGTCATCGCCAGATCCGGCGAGGCACTGGACGTGCACGTCATCTCGCCCCCGGCCCGCTCTGGCTCGGACGCCGAGGAACCGAAGGGACCGCCGGCCGCGAGCGAACGACGGCCGCACCTCCGCATCCCTCGGCGTAGTCGGCCACGCACCGTGAGCCGGCGTCGGCGGATCATCGGCCTGGTAGTAGCGCTCGTCAGCTTGCCCTTGATCACGATCGCCCTTGCGGCGACCCGCGGCGACCTGCCCCTCGGCACGGTGTCGCTCATCTACCTCCTGCCCGTGGTAGGCGCCGCCGCGATCGGAGGCATCGGACCTGGAAGCCTGGCCGGGATCGGGGGTTTCCTGCTGCTCAACTGGTACTTCAGCCCTCCGATCCACAGCTTCACGATCGCGGATCCCAGGGACATCGTCGCGCTGGTCGTCTTCGTCGTGATCGCCGCCGTCGTGAGCACCCAGGTCGATGTCGCCGCCCGGCGCTCGAGCGAAGCTCGGCGGGCCCGGTCGCAGGCTGCCGCACTGGCTCGTGCCACCGGCGCGCTGCTGGAGCTCCCCGATCCCTTGCCCGCGGTCGTAGACGAGATCCGCCGCACCTTCGCGGTCGACGGCGTGACGGTGTGGCGTGGCATGGACCAAGGCTGGGTCCCAGAGGTAGCCTCCGGGTCGCACCCGCCGTCTTCGCCCGAGGAGGCGACCCTCGCCCTGCCCGTCGGGCCGGACCGGATCCTGGCGCTCGCCTCGGGGCAGCTGCGAGCCGACGACCGAGAGGCGCTCGGCGTCTTCGTCACCCAGATCGCGGTCGCAGTGGCGAACAGCGCGCTCCAAGAGCAAGCCGCCGAGGCTGCTGCGCTCGCCAAGGCGAACGAGGTCCGCACCGCTCTCCTCGCTGCGGTCAGCCACGATCTTCGGACGCCGCTCGCCTCGATCAAGGCTGCCGCGACGAGCTTCCTACCCGACGACGTGGCGTGGGAGCGGGCGGCGGTCCGGGCCCAGCTCGAGACGATCGACACCGAAGCCGACCGGCTGACAGCCTTGGTCGCGAACCTGCTCGACATGAGCAGGTTGCAGACCGGCGCGCTCGTGGTGCACCGTGAGCACGTCGGGCTCGACGAGGTGGTGTCCGCGGCGTTGCTCTCGGTCCCCGTCGGCGACCACCGGCTCGAGGTCGACGTACCCGAGACACTGCCCGGCGTGGACGCCGACCCGCCGCTGCTGGAGCGGGCGCTCGCGAACCTTCTCGCCAACGCGCTCGCCGTGTCGAGCCCCGAGGTGCCTATACGCGTCATGGCTGGCATCCAGCCCGGCGGCTGGATGGAGCTGCGGATCGCGGATCGCGGACCGGGTATCGCACCCGTCGACCGCGGCCGAATCTTCCTTCCTTTCCAGCGCTTGGGCGACCAGAACAGCGGGAGTGGCGTGGGCCTCGGCCTTGCGGTGGCAAAAGGGTTCGTCGAGGCGATGGGGGGTGAGCTCACTGTCGAGGACACCCCCGGCGGTGGGGCGACGATGATCGTACGCCTGCGGATCGCCGATCCCGTGGCACACGACGGCACTCGCCTCGAGCTGGCGAGCACCCGACACCCAGAAGAGCCAGCCAGCTCGGCCGGCACGACCACGCGGACCATCGCGGCGGTCGCCGACCCGGTTCATGGTGCCGGGCTCGTCGCACGAAACGGGCACCACCGGTGAGCCGCCTCCTCGTCATCGACGACGAGGCGCCTTTTGCTCGCGCCCTCAGCATCGGCCTCCGGGCGCGAGGCTACGACGTCGACTGGGCCGCCAACGGCCGCGCCGGTCTCGAGGCCGCCGCACGGGATCACCCCGACCTGATCCTGCTCGATCTGGGACTGCCCGATCTCGACGGCGTCGAAGTCCTCCAGGCGCTCAGGACGTGGACCTCGACGCCGGTGATCGTCCTGTCTGCCCGGAGCCAGGAGCAGGCCAAGGTCGAAGCGCTCGACTTCGGGGCCGACGACTACGTCACCAAGCCGTTCGGCATCGACGAGCTCCTCGCGAGGGTACGTACGGCGCTGCGCCGGGGGACGCCGGGTGACGACCAAGCGACGATCACCACCGAGCATTTCACTGTCGACCTCATGGGCAAACAGGTGACGGACAGCACAGGCCAAAAGGTACGGCTGACCCCGACCGAGTGGCACATGGTCGAGATCCTCTCGCGCCACGTCGGAAAGCTCGTCTCTCAGCGCCAGCTGCTGCAAGAGGTGTGGGGCCCCCAGTACGAGAACGAGAGCGACTACCTGAGGGTCTACATGGGCCGCATCCGGCGCAAGTTGGAGCCGGACGCCTCTCGCCCCCGGTACTTCCTCACCGAGCCGGGTATGGGCTACCGCTTCCAGGTGCCCGACAGCGCCCACTCCCCAGGTGGCGTGCACCGCAACGCGTGAGCCGACACCTGGAGCCCAGCCCGCAGCCGGCGCGAGCATCGACGCGGGCGGGGGAACAGCGGGTGGCCGGGGGACGACGGGTGGGGGAACAGCGGGTGGCCGGGGGACGACGGGTGGGGGAACAGCGGGTGGCCGGGGGACGACGGGCGGGGGTCCGAGATCGCCGACGGCGCCTCGGGGCGGGCTCGTGCCAAGCTGGGCGACGAGTCGCCTTCGAAGTGTCGTGAAAGGATCGAAGGATGCGTGAGACCGGTGCAGATGGTCGTCGCGGCGGCCTCGCCCGCCTGATCGGCCAGGGCGCGCTCGCGCCATGCGTGGACGGGGTGGAGCGGCCGTATGTCGACCTGGACGCGGCGGCTTCCACCGCAGCGCTGGTGGAGGTGGCCGAAGCCGTCGACGACTTCCTGCCTACCTATGCGAGCGTGCACCGTGGCGCAGGGTGGCGGTCGCGTTCGTCCACCGCCGCCTACGAGCAGGCGCGCCAAGCCGTGTTGGCCTTCGCTGGCAGGCAGCGCGACGACGACATTGCCATCATCTGTCGCAACACCACCGAAGCTATCAACCACCTCGCCTTCCGCCTCGACCTCACCCCCGACGACGTGGTGGTGACCACCGTCGTCGAGCACCACGCGAACCTGCTCCCCTGGCGTCGCTACGCGACGGTGCGCTACGTCGAGTGCAGCCCGGAGGGGACCTTCGAGCCAGAAGCGGTCGCCGACGCGCTGCGGGGCAACCCCCGCCCGAAGCTCCTCGCGGTGACCGGGGCGTCGAACGTGAGCGGCTGGCTCCCGCCGGTCGACACCCTCGTCGAGCTGTCCCACGAGGCGGGCGTACCGGTGCTGGTGGACACCGCCCAGCTCGCCCCGCACCGGCCGCTGCCGGCCACGGCGGACTACCTGGCCTGGAGCGGGCACAAGATGTACGCGCCGTTCGGCGCCGGGGCCCTTGTCGGCCCGAGGGCGACCTTCGCGGTCGGCGACCCGTTCCTCGCAGGCGGCGGTGCAGTCGAGCTGGTGTCGCTCGACGAGGTGCTGTGGAACGCGCCCCCCGAGCGCGAGGAGGCCGGCTCGCCCAACGTCGTCGGCGCGGTGGCCTTCGCCGCCGCCGGCGGCGCCCTCGAGCGCATCGGGTGGCCGGCGATCCGGGCCCACGACGACCGTCTGGCAGCACGCCTGCGCGCCGGCCTGGTCGCGATCCCCGGGGTGCGGGTGCTCGGCCCGGGGCCCGGGGAGCCGGCGCTTCCCGTGGCGAGCTTCGTCGTCGAGGGCGTGCACCACGCGCTCGTGGCTGCCCGCCTGGCTGCGGAGTGGGGCATCGGCGTCCGCCACGGCTGCTTCTGCGCCCACCCCTACCTCCTCCGCCTGCTCGCGCTGAGCAAAGCGCAGACCGCCGCCTACCGAGCCGAGGTGCGCCGCGGCGACCATGTGCGGCTGCCCGGTGCGACCCGGGCATCCGCGTCCATCGCTACGAGCGAGGCCGAGATTGACCAGCTCCTCGATGCCGTGCGCCACATCGCCACTGGCGAGCCTGCGCCGATCCCCTACGAGCAGGACCCTGCC
>JAKAQW010000160.1 GCA_021819525.1 Actinomycetes bacterium | reverse complement strand
GGGCAGGCCAAGGTCGGCGTGCGCCCGTGCCGTGCGGAGGGAGGGGCTCTCGGAATCGGTGGTCATGGGTCGTTCCCGGTGCTCAGGTGGAACAGGGCAAGGTGCCGCTCCTCGCCGTCGAGCGAGACGCCGCGACCAGTCTCTTCGCCGTTCGCCACTAAGCGCGACGTGCCCACGGGACGCTAGCAGCGTAGCCGGACCCACACGGCGCAAGCACGCATCGCCTCGGGTGCGGCGCCCCCGACGTGACCACCCGGACGGAGGTTCTCGTGGTCACCACCACAGCCCGGCGCTGATCGCCATCTGCGCACCCCCGGATCCTCTACCGGGACATCGAGCCTACGACATCGTCACGAGCCACTACGGGGAGCCGGGCCTTACCGACTTCGGCATCGGGCGGGCTGCGAGCCGACCCGGCTCGGCCACCATGGATCGACGATCTTCACCGGGGGGGCATCCCGGGGCGGCCACTCGCGCGTCCTGCGGGGAGGAAGCCGTCGGGCTCAGCGGCGGCGCCATCGCGCGTGGCGGTGGCCCAGGGACGGCACGGATGCATCCGGCCAGGGCGGCGAGCGCCTCCGATGCGCCGCGCGCGTTCCGAACTTCGGGCCTGCGTGTGCGC
Organism: Actinomycetes bacterium; assembly: GCA_021819525.1. GTDB lineage: Bacteria > Actinomycetota > Acidimicrobiia > Acidimicrobiales > UBA8190 > JAKAQW01. Next base: position 7,361 of record JAKAQW010000160.1, on the reverse strand, counting down.
ACGGGCACTCCCGCCGCTCGACGGCGTCGCGGGCGCTACCGGGCGGGCGCGAGAGGAGGGGCCCGAAGGCCCCTCCTCTCACGACCCGCTGGCCGACACGGTCAGCGGAGCTGGCTCAGCCGTGAAGTCAGCCGTTGGCCAAGGCGGCGAACAACGTGTTCACCGTCGTCTGGGTGATGGCCAGCGGCCCACCCAGGATGTTCAGGGCGATCACCGGGTACTGCGCCGCGTTGGAACCGGCGTTGTTCAGGAAGGTGATCACCGACGGCGACACCGAGTTCGGGTTCAGTGTCAGCAGGATCGGCTCTCGGTACACACCGGCGACAGCGGAGCCGGTGATGGCGTCGCTGAAGTAGTCGCCGCGAGCCACCAGCACCGAGTTGGCGCCGCCCTTCACACCCCACCCGAGGCCGTCTGGCGCCCCAGCCAGGTTCTGGGAGTTCTGCTCGAACTGCGCCGTCATCTGGGAGGTGTCACCGAGGTCCTGCCCGGCGATGCGGAGCACCGACACGCCCAGGGCCTGCAGCTGAGTCACCACGTTGTCTGAGATGGCGAGTGGACCGCCCATCACGATGACCTGCTGGATCCCCAGGTTGACGATCGCCTGCTGGGCCTGCGACCCGAGCGACGCAGTGGGCGTCAACAGCAACGGGTAGCCCTTGTAGGCAATCGCGCTGGCCGACGCCGCGTCCTGGAAGCCGGCATCGGTGGCGAGGATCGCCGTCCGCAGCGGTTCGGTGGTCGACGGCGCCGACGAGCTATTGCCCGTGGTGTCGTTGTACATGCCGTAGGCACCCGGCACAGTCATGGAGTTGACCCCGGCGGTGCTGAAGTACTCGGCCACTGCCTGGGCGGTGCCATCGGCAGTCTGCCCGTAGATCGGGCCGACCACCTGGACGTTCTCCGGAGTGCCGACGAGAGAGGTCACCGGGGTGTTGCCTCCGCAGTCGTAGGCGGTGAGTGCCTTGACCTGATTGATCACCGTCGAGCTGATCGCCTCTGGGCCTCCGATCACGTACACCTCGGTGATGCCCTCGATGCGGATGGCGCTGGTCGCCGACGCAGACAGGCTGTCCGGCGACGTCAACAGCACACCGGTGCCCAACTGACCAGCCAGGTAGCTCGCCGACAGGGCATCCTGATAGCTCCTGTTCGTGGCCAGCACGACGGCGCGCGCCTGACCGCCCAGCAAGCCGCCAGGCGCGAGGTTCTCGGTGCAACCAGCGCCGACCGGGTAGGCCTGCAGCAGCGCCTGCGCCGCGGTGGCGTCCTCGGTGCTACCGGCGGTGCGGAAGGCGACGATGACGGAGAAGACGCGAGGACTGGTGGCGATCACCGATCCACCACCGCAGCCCGCGCTCGAGCCGGTCTTGACAAAGGCGCCGACGAGCTCGGGTGCGGTCGGGGCGTCGACCTGCAGGCCCGACAGCGTGTAGGTGGCCGGTCCCGACGACGAGGCCGTCGTCACCTTGAAGCTCAACTGGTTCGAGCCCATGCCCACCACGGTGCTGCCGACGGCGGCTCCGCCACCGCTTTCCGTCACGGTCGGGGTGCTGCTGGCGTCGAACGTGCCGGCGTCAAGCGCCACGCAGACGTAACCCGCGCTGATCACCCCAGCCTTCGTCTCCACGATGGCGATCGGGCTGATCTTGGCGTCAGGAGCGCCCGGCACCAGACCCACGGACGGGTTGTTGGCATTGACCAGCACGTCGCTGATGAAGGCGTTCGAGGGCCCACCAGTAAACGGCGGCCCGGACACGTACTGGGTGTTGCTGGCGGTGGTTGTGGTCGTGTTACCGGCGCTCGTGTAGGCAGTGCCCACATAGACCTGGCCCGCTTGAGCGGCCGAGCCGACGGTGTAGGACACCCCGGAGAGGTCGATCATCACCGGCGGCAGGTTGCTCCCGAGAGGGTTGGTCCCGATGATCGACCCGCTGTTGGTGAAGGTCAGCACCACGGTGTTGTCCACCGACTGTCCAGCGCAAACGCCGGTGGCGACCAGCGTCGGCGTGGAGAACGTCGGGGTCGGCGAGGCCTGCCCGGCGGTCACCGAGGCGGTCACCTTGGGGGCAGCCGAGAAGGCGACGGTGTCGTCCTTCGACGTGCAGTTGCTATTCGAGCCGTCGGCGACGGTGATGCTCAGGGTGTCACCCGACTGCCACGAGGTGTTCTGGGTGGCCAGCTGCACCTGCAGGTTGGCGGCGGCCTGCCCACCCGACACCCCAGCGCCGATAGTCGGAGACGACGCCGTCGCGTACGTGGCAAAGCTCGGCACATTGGTGGTGACGGTGGCGTTGGACGCGCCGGTCGTCGGGGTCAGCGTCGTGCCACCATACGTGGCGACCACGTTCACGCCCCCGGCCGCCGCGCCCGTCGTGTTGTAGGCCACGTTGGAGAACGTGAACGTCTCACCGTTGGCGTAGGAGGTGGCCCCTGCGCCGCATGTGATGGTCGTCGTGATGGTACCTGTGCCGGCACCAGCCACGGTCGTCACGGTCGGCGGGACGGTCCCGGCCGTGTCCGACGGGGTCACCGTGGGGTTATTCGTGAAGTCGACGGTGGCACCACCTTTCGAGTCAGTGACGCTCAGGGTGATCGTGTCACCGGTGGTGCAGGTGCTCCCCGGGGTCAACGTGACGACGAGGTTGCCCGCTGCCTGGTTGGTCCCGGTGGGGCGGATGGTCGGCGACGATGTCGCGCTGACCGAGGACCCGGTCGCTGGCGCCGCTGCTGCGACCCCGCTCAGCCCGAGCACGCTGGCACCGGTGAGCGCCAGGGTAGCCGCGAGGCCCCCCACCGCCCATCGGCGTGCTCCCGACGGATGTTCTCTCACTTGCTCTCCTTGTTGGATCGCTGATTGGTCACCCCGACCCACGCGGCTGTTGCACTGTGGTGCGCCGACTGGGCGAGACGAAGCTGGATGTTACTGCATCGTTCAACCGCCGAACCGGGGCTGTGTGACACAGTAATAACTTCGAGCCAGCGTCGGGCGGGGACGGGGAACGGTCGGGGCGGGAACGACAGCCTCTGCCGCGACCGTCAGCCGTCGCCGCCTGCGCCTACCGCTAACTCGACCCGGTCCGGTGACGGGAGCGGCGTTCGTTGCCCTGGATCAACGGGGACAGTAGGGTGGCGACAGTTGTGGTTGGTGCTTCGTGCACGTTTGCGTGTTCCGGGTCGGTGTAACGGCTGAGGCAAGGCCCTCGAGCGAGCCCGTGAGGCGGGCTCGGAGTCCCGAGGGAAGGCGACAGAGGGAAGTGGCAGGCACCATGGCGATCGCACCCTACGACCTCGACCAGCGTAGCGCCGAGCGGGATCGCAGGCTCGTGGAAGCGCACCAGGCGGGCGACCCCGACGCCTTCGCCGCCATCGTGGCTGACCACTACCCGGCACTGCTGGCGCAGGCTCAGCGCAGGCTGGTTAGCCGCGTCGACGCTGAAGATGTCGTCCAGGAGGTCTTCGAGCGGGCGCTGCGGGCCATCGACCGCTTCGGCGGGGAGTACCGGCTCGGTGCCTGGCTCAGTCTCATCACCACCAACGTGTGCGCCACCTACGGCGCTCGCCGCACGAGCCAGCGGCAGCTGCCGGAACGCTTGGTGGGCGACCAGATGGTGACGCCCGACTTGTCGGACTCGGTATCCGACCCGGCGGTGCTGGCGACTGTACTGTCAGCGATCGACCGGCTCCCTCGTTCACAGCGCAGCAGCTTCGTCCTGCATGCCATCGACGGCCTTCCCTACCCCGATGTCGCCGACCAGCTGGGGATCACCGAGGCGAACGCCCGGGCACGGGTGCACCGCGCTCGGGTTACCCTGCAGCGCCGCCTGCACGGTGTCCGCAGCCTGCTCGGAGCGGTGGTGGGCGCGCCACTGGCGCTGCCCAGAGCTCTGCAGCGCCTGGCCGGCCGGGTTCCCGTCGGCGAGCTCCACGACGCCAGCTCCGGTTCCGCCGTGCCGGCCGCCAGCGGCGTCGGTCCGGCACCTCCAACGGCCGGACAGTCCCTAGTCAAGCTGCAGCACAGCGTCAGCCAGCTGGCCGTGCAGGTGGCGACCAGTCCGCAGGCCCAGAGTGCAGTGGCAGGCGTCCAGAACCCGCGCGGGTCGCTGCTGGCAGTGGTGGCAGGCGTCGCCGCCGTCGCCACGGCCACCTTGTCGCCGGCTGCCACCGTTACCGCCACCGGCGGCACGCCGCCTGCGACCCGGCTAACTCAGGCGACCGCTTCACCGACGCCCGACCTTCTGGCGTCGGATCCGGTGGCGGAGCGTTCGACGGTGAAGCCGTCGTCAGCCCCCCCCGCGACGCCCGCGAGCGCTGCGCCGCTACTGGCGCTGCAGACGCCGTCGGCGCACGCCAGCTCGCCGGCGGCGGCAACCAGCACGACCAGCGGCAGCTCGCCGGCGGCGGCAACCAGCACCACCAGCGGCAGCTCGCCGGCGGCGGCAACCAGCACCACCAGCGGCAGCTCGCCGAAAGCGGGTGTGCCGTCGTGGGTCGTGCTGGCCGGTGTGACACCGCCCAGCACCAAGGCGTCCACCGGTGCAAGCACGCCGGCAGACGGCACCACAGGCACCACGGGGACGGGCTCCCCCCCGAGCACCTCAACGGCAGCCAGCCCGACGGCCGCCCCCTGTCCGTGGCTGGCCGCCTTCCCGGGCGCAACCCCCGGCCCGATCCTGAGCACGCCGCCGATGAGCGGGACCGTCGCCGATCTGCTCGGAACCGATCCGGTGACCCTGGCCGACGTGTCGACTACTCCCGTCTTCCACACGTCCGCCACCCTGACCAACCCAAGGTCCGAGGCGGCGGGCACGCCGGTGTCGGTGCTCAGCGGGGCGTGCGTCGCTCCCGACAGCGGGGTGTTGGTGGTGAACCTGACGGCAGCCGACGGCACCGAGGTGCAGCTGCGCGGCGCTCTGGCCTCCACCACCGGGACGAGCGGCGACCGGGGCTACCTGTTCCGGGGTACGACCGTCGTCTTGAACGGGCAGGCCCCGGCGTCGAGTTCGACGTCCCCCGCCTCGCTGCCCTGGGGCATCTCTGCCGACTTCGCAGCCCAGCTCCTTTTGCGCAAAGCAGACAACACTGCCCAGTTGGCAGTGGCTTTCATCGAACCGCCCGGAAGCGGGGGCGACGTGACGACCGGCACCTCGACGACCACCGCTCCCACATCGAGCTCGTCGACATTCTCCCCGTTGAGCAGCACAGCGGCGCCAGCTAGCGGTGGCTCAGACGGCAGCAGCCAAGCTGATCCGACGACGAACCAGGTCGACGAAGCGGCGTCCGAGCCACGACGACCAGGCTGAGGCAAGGCCTCTCTCTGAACGAACCCGACGACAATTCCGTGTCCGTTGAACTTCACCCGCCGACTGCCGGCACTACAGCGGAACGATCGAGGACCTGAAGCGAGCCCTGCGCCCAGTCTCCTTACCGACGCGGCGATCGTTCACCCACGGGCACGGATCGCGACGGCCCGTTGACCGTCTGGGTGTCGCGCTACCGGACGTAGTCGATGCGGGTCACGAGTCCATGCCCGTCCTCGGGACGTCCACCGGCGAGGCCGGCGGGGTCGGCGTCTACTTCGGCTTCCAAGGCTGACGCTCGCATTGTGCAGCCGCCTTGTCGTCGGCTCTCGTCCGATCTCAACCAGGAAGGCACGCCGCGTCTCCCGACGAGTGATCGACCCCGGGATCAGGTCAAACATCCACGTCAGGACGTGCGCGCCATTCGCTATCTCGGAATCCTCGCCTGTAGGCTGGCCCATCGAGGCCGAGGCCGAGGAAGCAGGCTCAGGTGAGGGAGTCGGGGCGCGTGGAGTTGGCGTCGAGCGATGGTGGACGAGGTGACCATCGCGGTAGCCGAGACGACCAAGCGCTCGTCGGAGCTCACCGGAGTGGCGGTCCCGGGCCTTTCGCCACAACCGTGCGCTCGCTCCGCCCCATGCTCCTCGCCCAAGCGAGACGACGACACCTCGGCACCGGCAGCGAGACGCAAGACGTCATCGTGGGGGTGTTCAAGCCGGCGTTGACAACGATCGACCGATTCGGTGGGAACAAGCAGGTTTCCTGCCTGATCGAGCAGGATCGGCTCCCACGTCTACGCCGACCACGGCTCCCAGCAGAACGCTCAGTGCCGGATGCACAATCGATTCGGCTGGCAGACCGCCCCAACGGACGACCCGAGTGCGGTGGACGGCTCCTCCCACCTCGAGGTCGTCGACCGGCTGGGCACTGCCCGGGCGAAGGCCGGGCACGCATCCGGGCGGGCACCACCTTGCCAGGACGTGTCGAGGGTCGGGGCGAGAACGTCGCCAGTGTCGCATCCGGCATTCGGCTCCTCAGGCACAGTGGCCCGAGGCCTGCCGCCGGGACCGGCCCGGGTGGCACCCCTTGGGCACGTACTGGGCGTGAGGCGTGTAGAGGACCTGGCGATGGCGCATAGTGGTTCCGCACACCCCCTCTCCGTGGCGGTTCAGCAGGTACCAGCCTGCACCGCTGTCCAGACAGGTGCCGCGGGAGAGCAGGCGCCCGACGGAGTCCTCCCCACAGTGCCTCAGCTGGCCACGCAGCTCACCTCTGGGACAGTCTCGGCCCCTCTCCGCCAGGTGGTGGTGCCAGCCGGGCCGAAGGGGCCGCTCCCGACCGCGTTGCTGATGTCCCCTCTCGAGGGGATCCGACGGTCACCGAACATAGCCGCGACGAGATACCCAGCAAGCAAGACGATCCTGATCGGCGTGGCCGCCCGAAGCGCCGCGGATTTGCTCGGACGTCGTCCAGCCGTGGGCACCTCCTTCCCCGGTCGGAATTCACTGGCCCAGAGCGCACCAGCCACAAGCACAAACGCTGCAACCAGACCGTCGGGCGCCGGGGCGAGCCCGGGCGGTTCCGCGTCGATGGGGGCTGGTGGAGCTGACGGCACGACCTCGGCGATTACCACGAGTGGCGTGCCGATCCCGCCGGGGAAGGAGATGCGCCCGTGCCTGCCCGGCAGCTCGGGACGAGAACCTGGGCAGACGCTTGGCGCAGAAGCGCTCCCCGCTGGGACTCCCCGACCGCTTCGTCGCCCAGCTCCAGATCGCCGTCCCCGGGGTCATCCCGCCGCCCGACGCACGATCAGAGACAGGTTCGACGGGCTCGCAGAGAACCATGGCCTCCGCCGCGTCGGCGGGCCCAACTCGGTGAACGAACCCGACCTGTGCCTGACCGCGCTCGTGCCTGACGCCAAGCTGGCGACCCCGGTGCGGCTCGTCGTCTATGGACCCACTCGAGTGGTGCCAGAGACAGGTCGCGTGGTTGCGAGCCAGGGATCGGCCCTGTCACCTCGGTGACGCGCTCCCCCGCTCACCGGGTACGGACCGAACGCCG
>JAKAQW010000159.1 GCA_021819525.1 Actinomycetes bacterium | reverse complement strand
CTGTCTGCACCACCCCGACCGTATCTCCCCACCGAGGTCGTCTGGCTCGAGGTGCCTGGCTCGAGGTGCCTGGCTCGAGGTGCCTGGCTCGAGGTGCCTGGCTCGAGGTCGTCTGGCTCGAGGTCGGCTGCCGGCTCGAGGTCGTCAGCGTCGAGGTCGGGGGCGTTCGTGTCCGTCTTCACGACACGCTCACCTGAGATTGGGCGGCCAGATGGAGCGTGAACCAATCCCGGGCCAGCTCGGCAGCGCTCTGCAGCGTCCCTGGCTCCTCGAAGAGGTGGGTCGCACCAGGGACGACGACAACCCTGTGCTCACAGCGCAGCTGGCTCGCAGCCCGCCGATTGAGCTCGAGCACGACGTCGTCCGAGCCACCCACGATCAGGAGCGTCGGCGCCGAGACTTCAGCGAGGCGTGCGGCCGCGAGATCGGGACGGCCTCCGCGCGAGACGACCGCACGGACATCGCCGGCGGGCTCGGCTGCCGCCCAGAGCGCGGCGGCGGCCCCAGTGCTGGCGCCGAAGTAACCGACGGGCAGCTCACCGACGTCACTCCGGGCCCTGAGCCAGCGCCTGACGTCGACGAGCCGACGGCCGAGCAGACCGATGTCGAACACATTGCCCCTGTCTTGCTCTTCCCCAGCGGTGAGCAGATCGAACAACAAGGTCCCGAGCGATGCCTGGTTGAGGACGGCCGCCACGAAGCGGTTGCGAGGGCTGTGGCGGCTGCTGCCGCTGCCGTGGGCGAACACCACCATCCCGACCGGCCGCTCGGGGACACTGAGCAGCCCCCCGAGGCGCAGATCTCCGATGCGGACCTCTACCTCCTGGGCAACGGGGGCCGGGTCGACATCCCCCGCATCAGCCGAAGGCGCAACCGTCGCCGGCTCGCGGCGACCCGCCGCTTCGAGACAGGCGAGCACCTCCTCGTCGGTCGTCTGCGAGAAGTCGACGTAGAACTGCCCGATGGCAAAGAACAGCGTCGGCGAGGCGACGCAGACGAGCTCGTCGGCATCCTGGCCGATCCGATCGCGCCACCCCGGCGGCGCCACCGGAACGGCGAGCACCACTCGAGCGGCGCCCTCGGCACGCGCGACGCGACACGCAGCTCGTGCCGTCGAGCCGGTAGCGATCCCATCGTCGACGACGATCGCTGTGCGACCGCGAAACGGGACCCGCTTTCGCGTCCCGCGGAACCTCTCTGCACGTCGCTCCAGCTCGGCGCGCTCCCGGACCTCCACGGCGTCGAGGTCACGCTTCGATACGCCGGTCGACCGCATCACCTCGTCGTCGAGGATCCGGATCCCGCCTTCGCCGATCGCGCCCATGGCGAGCTCGGGCTGGAAGGGCACGCCGAGCTTCCGCACGACGATGACGTCGAGCGGGGCATCGAGCGCCTTCGCCACCTCGTAGGCGACCGGCACGCCGCCTCGCGGCAGGCCGAGGACGACGACGGGCTCGGACCGCAGGTGCCGGAGCCTCTCGCCAAGCTGCCGTCCTGCATCAGCACGGTCGATGAACACGAAGCATCACCTCCACAGAAGTCGCCTCGCCAGAGCCGCGATCACGACGTGGGACCTTCACTTTCAACGAGGAAGTCGGGAGCCCCCGCTCGGCGAGCTGGCGGCGCGAGGTCGGCCGACCGAGCCGGAGATGTCCTGCTGACCCGCACGATCGCCGCTGTGCCGGTCACCTCGTCGCACCGCTGGACGACTCCGTCTCGCATCGGGCAACACCACCTCACCCGCAGCATGACCCGAGAAGAAGGCTCCGCCCAGAGGCGAAGGTCACTACTTCGACGACCAGCACGCGTCACTGCCGGGTGCCTTCAGGCCGGCGACGAGCGCCCGGCGATGTGGCGGTGGCGCCGCCGATCGGCTACAACCGTGCCATGGCGTCCAGTCAGGGATTTCACGAAGAGGTATCCTCGTTGCAGCCCGCTACCCGGGAACGACATCGGGCCATCGTCTCGCTCCAAGAGGAGCTGGAGGCCATCGACTGGTACGACCAGCGGATCGACGCCACCGCCGACGCCGAGCTCGCAGCGCTCCTCGCCCACAACCGCGACGAGGAGAAGGAGCACGCAGCCATGACCCTCGAGTGGCTGCGACGGCACGATCCGGCACTGGACGAGGTGCTTCGCCGGTACCTCTTCACCGAGGGGTCGGTGCTCGACGTGGAAGCCGCGACCGATGCGCGCGGCGAGGACCGCCGAGCCGGTGACGTGGGATCCTCGGGCGGCACCGACGGGGACCTCGGCTTGCGTGGCCGGAAGGGAGACACGAACCTATGAACCCCCGACACCGACATCTCGCGCCCATGACTGGCGCCGTGTGGGCCATGATCGACGAGGAGGCGGCTCGCACCCTGTCGGGGCTCTTGGCCGGTCGTCACCTCGTGAGCTTCGACGGGCCGCTCGGCTGGGAGACCGCTGGCGTGGCCACCGGGCGGACCCAGGCCCTGAGCAACCCGGTGCCCTCGGTGAGCGCCGCCGCCCGTACGATCCGACCGCTCGTGGAGCTGCGTTGCGAGCTCATCCTCGATCGGGCCGAGGTCGGCGTGGTGGAGCGAGGGGGGCGCGACCCGGATATGGCGCCGGTGACCACAGCGGCGCGGCACATGGCGCTCGCCGAGGACACGTTGGTGTTCGGGGGAGACGACTCGGTGGGGATCGCCGGCATCGCGTCGGCCAGCCCGCACGAGCCGCTCCTGCTCGACGACGATGCCACCACCTTCGCCCGGACCGTGTACCGGGCGGTGGCCAAGCTCCGCGACGCCGGGGTGGGCGGCCCTTATGGGGTGGCACTCGGCCCACGATGCCATGCCGAGGTCATGGAGACCACCGAGCACGGGAGCTACCCGGTCCTCGAGCACCTCCGTCTGCTCACCGGCGGGCCCGTCGTGTTCGCCCCTTCTGTATCCGGCGCCGTGGTGCTCTCCGTACGCGGGGACGACTTCGAGCTGCACGTCGGCGAGGACCTGGGGATCGGCTACGCCCGCCACGACGACACCACGATCACGCTCGCGTTGGACGAGTCCGTCACCTTGTCGAACCACACCCCTGAGGCAGCGATCGTGCTGCGCCACGGCTGACCACGACAATTGCCGGGCCAGCTCAGACCAGGGCCAGCTCAGACCAGGGCCAGCTCAGACCAGGGCCAGCTCAGACCAGGGCCAGCTCAGACCAGGGCCAGCTCGACGCGGATCGGCCGGTGGTCCGAACCTACCGGTGCGCACACCGCGGCCTGCACCACCTGGAAGCCCGATGCCGTGAGGATGTGGTCCGGCTGAGCGACAGGGGCGTGCGCCGGCCACGTCCGGCCGACGACCGTTCGATGCCACCCAGGCAGGAGGCGCTCGACGACCGGTCCCCACAGGTTCATGTCGCCGACCACCAGCTGCCGGACAGCCCCGCCGGCGACCACTGCGCGCAGGATCTTGTAGTGCCAGATCGATCCCTGCGACAGGTGCGCTGCGTGCACCGCGACCACCTGGACCTCGGTACCACCGATCTCGATGCCGACCACCAAGACAGCGCGACGAGCCCGGTCCCGTGCGAGCTGCGGCAGGCTGATCACGTCGCTGGACAGCACCGGTAGACGGCTCAGCACGGCTAGGCCCAGCTGGCCGCGCTGGGCTGAGTAGCCACGGTGAGCGCTCGCTGCCCGCCGACCGAGCTCACCGTGGTGACTGCCGCGCTCACCTGGCTCACCAGGGTCTCGGTCCGCAGCGGACCTCGCCTGCTGACCAGTGGCGCCAGACAGAAGCCCACGATCCAGGAGGACCGTCGGCGCGCTGCGCCTGCTCCGCCGGAGCTGCGCGCGCCCAGTCGCCCCCGATCCGACCATCACCCCGGTGCCGAAGGACACCCAACGCCAGTCGTAGCCCAGAGCGGCTGCGACCGCCGCGACATGGCCGGCACCTCCCACGGGCCACCAGGCCTCCTGGAGCACCAGCACGTCGCTGTCCAACGAGCGACACGCTTCGACGACATCGAAGGGGACGTGGTGCCGGTCCATGCCTGCATGGAGGTTCAGCGAGGCCACCGTCAGCACGTTGACGACCGAAGCACCAGATACGCCAGCTGCCTCGCGCCCACGTCGGCACAGGGCCGGGAACAGGCACCGCCATCTGCGACCGGCATCGGCGACGACACTAACGAGCCAGCGCCGACGACAGCACGGCGCGCCCTTTGCCACGACAGCACGGCGCGCCCTTGGCGACGACAGCACGGCGCGCCCTTTGCCACGACAGGTGGCCGATCGACGTGCGGTGCAAAGCCTCCAGCTCCTAGGGTGCGGGCCGTGGACGCCCGACATTTCCTCGGCATCGAACCCGAAGGCGACGACCTTCACTGGCGGCTCCCGGTGACGCCCTCCATCTCGACACCGGGACGGTTCCTGTTCGGCGGCTGCGGGCTGGCCGCGGGGATCGTGGCGCTCGAAGCCGCCGCCCAGCGACCGGTGGTGTGGGCCACGGCCCAATATCTGGCACACGCGCCCATCGGCAGCGAGCTGCGCTTCGACGTCGTGCTGGCGGCCACCGGCCGCCGCACCACCCAGGCGCGCACCACCGGACGGGTCGGCGACGACGAAGTGCTGACGGTCAACGCTGCTCTCGGCCAGCCGGACATCAGAGGCGACCCGGGTACGAGCTGGGTCACCGCGCCCGACGTCCCGCCCCCCCTGCAATGCCCTCGACGAGAGCGCCTCCCCTTCCCCGAAGAGACCGTGTTCCAGCGAGTCGACCAACGCCTGGCCACCGGTCGCCTGATGGCCGAGCTCGACGGCACTCCCGGCCCGGCCACCTCCGCGTCGTGGCTCAGGGTCCCCGGCCATCTCGACCCGTCCGCAGCCACCCTCGCCGTGATCGGCGACTACGTGACCGGAGGCGTATCGCAGGCAGCTGGTGTCCCGACCTTCAGCCGGAGCCTCGACAACACCATCCGAGTCGTTCGCCTGGTCCGAAGTGAGTGGATCTTGAGCGACATCGCCATCTACGGCACCGTGGGCGGCTTCGCCCACGGTCGAGCCCATCTCTTCGCCGAAGACGGCACCTTGATGGCCAGCGCCAGCCAGTCGATGAGCATCCGACCCTGGTCAGGGCCGCAAATGGCCACCCTGCGCAGCCGCAGGGAGCGTGTGTAGCGCCGACGCCGGCACTGGCTCCCACCCGTCCAGTTCCGCCCGAGTGCTCCCGACGGGCCGCCGAGGAACCTCAGTGACGTTCGCCGGCGGGACTGCCAGCACCGGCTTCGGCGCCACCGGTACCGTCGTCGGGATCGACCGACGGTCGCCGCCGGGGACCGCGGCGGCGCACCAGCAGCACGCCAGCTACCCCTACCACTACGGCAACCACCACGAACACGATGGTCCACTGCTCGACCAGGTGGAGCACGGTGGGGAACGACTGGCCGACCGCGTCCCCCACGGCCACCCACAGCACCGCCCAGGCCACGCCGCCGATGACCGAGTAGACGGCGAATGAGGCGACGGGCATCCCCGCGATACCCGATATCCCCGGCACAAGAGCCCGGATGACGGCAATGAACCGCCCGATGAGCACGCCGGGTGCGCCGCGCCGGTCGACCAAATCTCGAGCCCGTCGGACCCCTTCATGGCGGGCCAGGAGCTTCTGGCGCATCAGCCAGGGGCCGATCCAGCAGCCGAGGAGGTAGCCGACGCCGTTACCTCCTACGGCAGCGGCAGCCACCACCACCATCATCACCGGGAGGCTGACGACGTGCTCCCCGGCGAGCACGCCGCCGATGACCGCGCTGACCTCGCCGGGGACGAAGAAGGCCACCACCAAGGCAACCTCGGCGAACACCAAGCCGGCTACCACCGCGTACACCAGGGCGGCTTGGTGCAGGTGGAGCAAGTAGCTCTGGATGCTGGCCACTGCCGGCGCCATGGCTGCCTGCACTGGCAACCCGGTGCCACTCAGCGGGAGCGTGGTGCACCTACCTCCCCGGTGCCGACCCCTCCGTCGGTCGTCGCGGCGCTCGCCAGGGAACCCGGCGAAGCTGGCCACGATGCGCTCACCCACGGGCGCCGCCCGCGCTCAGGACCCGCTATCCCAGGTCGGCACCGGAGCCAGCCGCTCCCTGCGGGCTCCTCGTCACCCTCAGCGCTTCGTGGTGCCACGAAAAGCGCTCGCTTGCCCAGTGGATCAACGGTCTTCGCCACACCACCATCCTGGCTGGCCACCGACAAGTTGCGAGCCACCGACGAAGTGTAGGCCGCTCACCGCGATGACCGCCCGCGGTTGCTCACCGCGAGAGCGCTCGTGAAGGGTCGGCTCGACAGAAGCACCTGGTCACGGCGGGTTGGTCATCTAGCCCTGGTCACAGCGCCCTACCTGGTCACGGCGCCTTCGTCACGGAGCCGTGCTCACAGCGCCTTGGAGCGGAATCGAGGGCGCCACCCGTCGGTTGCCAGAGTGCGATAGCAATTGTTAGGAGCCAGCATTTTCGAGCAGGCCATCGACGGGCCGGTGTTGACGGCCCCTGGTGGTGGTCTCGTTCCGTGCAGAGCTCGACGACAGGAGAGGAGGAGCACTTACCTGTGACACGAGGCCGACGGACGTCGACCCGGCGAAGCACTCCCGCCGCTCGCTGGGCGCACCGCGTGGTGCGGACTGGCGAAGTCCTGCTGGCCGCGGCCGTCGTGGCGGGTGTCGGTCTGGCCGCGGTGCACTTCGGAACCGCGAACGACCGCCGGGTGGTCCTGAGCGCGGAGCACCATCCCGCGGCTGCGACCACGAACCACACGCTGCGGGTGACCTCGATCTCTCCGGCGGCCGGCGCCAGCGCGGTGAGCCCGACCACCACCGTCGAGGTGCGGTTCTCGGAGCCGGTGGTCCGCGGCAGTGCCCTGCCCTCCATCAACCCGCCCATCCCCGGCCGGTGGACCCGCGTCGGGCACAGCGAGCTGCGCTTCACGCCCAGCGCGCCGGCCATGCCGCTGGTCACCGAGACGATCACGGTGCCGGCCGGACGGTACGGGGTGCGGGCCGACGACGGGGCCGAGCTGGCGTCGTCGGTCACGAGCCGGTTCCAGGTCCGAGACGGTTCGATCCTGCGCCTGCAGCAGGTCTTGGCCCAGCTGGGCTACCTCCCGCTCACCTGGACCCAGTCCGCTGCCACCCCGCCCGCCAGCTCGGGCAACATCGACCTTACCGAGCTCTACCAGCCGCCCACCGGTCAGTTCGCCTGGCGCTACCCGAGCACACCGCCGACGCTGCAAGCGGCCTGGAAAGTCGGGGTCGACAACCACATGACCACAGGGGCCATGGTGGCCTTCGAGGTCAAAGACGGTCTCCCGGGGTACACCTCGATCCGGCCACAGATGTGGTCGGCGCTGCTCACCGCCGAAGCCGACCAGACCATGAACCCCGAGGGCTACACCTATGCGCTGGTCTCCCAGACCCAGCCAGAATCCCTCACCTTGTGGCACGACGGGACCGTGGTGTACACCTCGGTCGCGAACACCGGCATCGCCCAAACGCCGACCCCTGTAGGCAACTTCTTCGTCTACCGGCGCTTCGCCAGCACCACCATGGAGGGCTCCAACCCGAACGGCAGCTACTACGTGGACCACGGAGTTCGCTGGGTGAACTACTTCGACGGGGGTGCAGCCATCCACGGGTTCATCCGAGCTGCCTACGGCTTTCCCCAGAGCCTGGGCTGCGTCGAGCTGCCCGTCTCCCACGCAGCGATCGCGTGGAAGTGGATCCACTACGGCACCGTGGTGACGGTGCTCCCCGAGCCGGGCTCCACCGCCGCCTGAGCTACCTGGGCCGCCTGGGCCGCCTGGGCTACCTGGGCTACCTGGGCTACCTGGGCCACCTGGGCCGCCTGGGCCGCCTGGGCTACCTGGGCCGCCTGGGCTACCTGGGCCGCAACCGCAGGCTGAGCTGGCTGAGCTGGCGCTCCCAGCACAGCTCGCGGCAGCTGGCCCTTACGCTAGGGCAGCGATGAGCGCTGCCGCCTGCCCGCTGTGCCCCGA
>JAKAQW010000158.1 GCA_021819525.1 Actinomycetes bacterium | reverse complement strand
GGACCTCGATATCGGGAACACGATCTCCAACACTGACGGCCATGGCCGTGACCCTAATCGAACGGCCCGCGGCGCGTTGCTCGCCCCGCGGCACCGATGACGAGGCGTCGACCGTCTCAACGGCAGGCGGCCAGACGGCGATCGGCCAGCGCCTGGTAGGTGTCGCGCAGCTGTCGTGCTGCCTGCTCCCAGGTGTAGTGCCGGGCCCGAGCAGCAGCCGCCCTGGCCATTGGCTGGTCGGTGCCCGCCCGGCGCAGCACGGACCGGACGGCTCGGGCGAAGTCCGCCGGCGAAGAGGAGTCGACCAGCACGCCGGTTACCTGGTCGTCCACCAACGTGGTGAGCCCGCCCACCGCAGAAGCCACCACCGGTGTCCCACAGGCTCCAGCCTCGAGCGCCACCAGCCCGAACGACTCCGAGCGGCTCGGCACCAGGCAGACGTCGGCCGCCCGGTAGAAGCTCGACAGCAGCTCGTGGGGCTGGGGGTCGACGAACTGCACACGGTCAGCCACCTGCGCCCGCCGCGCCCGGTCGCGGACCTCGGCCAGGTGGGCTTCCCCGCGAGGACCACTGGGCCCGCCCACCAGGACGAGGCGGGCTGCAGGGAAGTCCTCCAACGCAGCCAGGGTGTCCACCGCCACCGCTGCACCTTTCAACGGCTGGATCCGTCCGACGAACAGCAGGATCGGGCCGTCGGGCCCGAGGCCGACGGCCCGACGAGCCTGGGCTCGGTCACCGGGAGCGAAGAAGGCATGGTCCACTCCCGGAGCAACCACGCGGACCCGCTCGGGATCGGCCCCGTAGAGCTCGACCAGCTGGTCGGCCTCCACGGAGCACGACGCCAGGACCACCTCGGAGCAGGCCATGATCGCCGCTTCTGCCTCTGCTCGGCGGTGGGGCTCGTCGCAGAACACCTCTTCAGGGCTGGCCTCGGCCTTCACCCGGGCCAGGGTGTGGAAGGTGGACACCAACGGCAGATCCAGCTCGTGCTTGAGGCGGTGACCGACCAGGCCCGAAAGCCAGTAGTTGGCGTGGATGGCGTCGAAGCCCACCTCTGCGGCACCGCCGAGGGGTTCACTCGCAGCGCCCAGGGCGGAGCCGCCCCCGAGCTCGATGCCACCTGAGCCCGAGCCACCCCCGGAGCCGCCCCCGAGACCGACGCCACCCCCGAGCTCGATGCCACCTGAGCCCGAGCCACCCCCGGAGCCGCCCCCGAGACCGACGCCGCCCCCGAGCTCGATGCCACCTGAGCCCGAGCCACCCCCGGAGCCGCCCCCGAGACCGACGCCACCTGAGCCGGGAGCGGCCATCAAGCCGGCGACGATCTCGGAGAATTCGTCGACTACCGCCGGGAGCTGCTCCTTGGCCATAGGCTCCAACGGCCCTGCCGGCACGTGGTGCACCCGGAACCCCGGCTCCACGACCACGGTGGCCGGCTGCAACGGAGAGCTGGCACGGGTGTACACGTCGCATTCCACCCCCGCTCGCGCCAGGGCAGAGGTCAGCTCACGGACGTACACGTTCATGCCTCCACCGTCCCCGGTGCCCGGTTGGGCCAGGGGCGAAGTGTGGAAGCTGATGACGGCCAGGCGTCGCACCGGGGGGGAGCCTATCGGGCCACCTGCCGCCGACAGCCGGGGATGCCCCGGCTCGCCGGAACGCCTCCTACGCCGGTTCTCTCACGTCGGGAGGATGTTCTCGTGCCTCGCCGGCCTCGGCGCGATGCCCACCGTGCCGGTCCGGTGATGCAGGCAGCCGGCAATGCGCCGGCTCGCCGGCTCGCCTCCTACGCCGGTCCTGTCACGTCGGCGGCATTGCCGGCCAGCTCCAGCGGCTCGGTTCCCTCGACGGCGTCACGGGGCAGCTGTGCTTCGTTCTCGTGCAGGAACGACAGGTAGATCCTGACCAGCGCCTGCTTTTGCTCCTCACGCAGCTTCGGGTCGGAAAGGATCTGGCGGGCCAGGTCGGGGCGTTCGCGCTCGGCGTCGAGGATCCCGGCTCGGACGTAGAGAGTCTCGGCCGAGATGCGCAGGGCCCGGGCAATCTGCTGGAGGATCTCCGCTGACGGGCGGCGCAGCCCTCGCTCGATCTGGCTCAGGTAGGGATTGGAGATGCCGGCCAGCTCGGAGAGACGACGTAACGACAGGCGGCTGGAGCTTCGCTGCTCGCGGATGAACGCGCCGAGCTCGTGCCACCGATCGGGGATCGGACCGCTCAACACGGCTCCAGACGGGCCGACCGAGCCGAGCGGGGGTGACAGCTCACCCTCGAGCCAGCAGCTCGTCGACCGACGCGCCGCCGGTCTTGTAGCGGCTGACGATCTCGCCTTGGAGCCGATCGATCCGGTCGTGCAGGGCCCGACGCTGCTGCGACACTCTCGCTTCGAAGGTCGACAGCTCGCCGGCGAGCGCCCGCAGCTGCTCCTCGGACATCTCCGCCAGGCGCGTCACCTGGTCGGCGTCGATCACCTGGTCGAGCTCGCTGGCCAGCGCCCCACCTTCCATGTCCGGGGCCATCGCCGAGGGCAGGCGACCCGGTCCCCCCGGCCGTGGAGGGCCGGCCGACATGATGTCGGACAGCTCTCCCACGAGCTCCTCGAGCGCCACCACGCCCTGGTCTTCGCGGCGATCCAGATAGGCGTGGATGATGTCGAGCCGCCCCTGGGCCAGGCGGCGCAGGAACGACACCGAGGTCTCCGCCTGCTCGCAGTCGGCTCGCATGGCCCGGATGTCGTCGAGGGAGCGATCGGCCAGCCCGTCGAGGTAGTCGTCGACGAGGAGCCGGGCCAGCTGGCTGTCGAGCTGCGTCATCACATCGATGGTACCGCGCCGCCCGGCCTGCGCTGGTGAGAGAGCCCCAAGCCCGGCCGACCGGGCGGACCGTAGCGGTGGAGCACGATCCCGACCACGAAGTCCTCGGGCACCGGCCCGAAGCTCCGGCTGTCGGTGCTGTGGGCAGGATCGTCACCCCGAACGTCCACCCCTGCCGAGGTGACCGACGCCACCCTTTTGACCAGGAGGCGGCGTGGCTGGCGCGGATCTCGCACTGCCACCAGGTCGCCGGGGCGCGGACGGTGGGTTCGAGCTACCAGCAGCCGATCCCCGGGCACGAGGGCGGGCACCATGCTCGTGCCAGAGACCAGCACCCGCCTAGGCCTGACCGCCGCGACACCGACCGCGCTGGACAACACCCCAGCAGCGACGGCAACGACCGAGCCGGCAAGCAACCGCGCTCGAGGTGACGATCGGGAAGATGGCCTGGCAGCTTCGGCAGCGGCCAGACCGACGACCGTCGGTGCGATCGTCGTGCGCCGTATCAGGGTCAACTTCGGGGTCAAGAGGTGCACCTCCTGGGTAAGGTGGTCTCGAAACCAACCAATCCCTACTCTGGACGAAGGAGCCTTGCTCATGCGCATCGCCGACCGGCTGCTCACTGCCCTCGACCGCATCTCGCCCCCCGAAGTGGCCTCTGCCCACTGTGACCTGCCTTGCGGCGTCTACGACCCAGCCCAGGCCCGGATCGAGGCAGAAGCCGTCCGAAGCATCATGCAGAAGTACAACGACTCCTCCGATCACGACTTCAAGACCCGGGCCATCATGATCAAAGAAGAGCGCGCGGAGATGGTCAAGCACCACCTGTGGGTGCTGTGGACCGACTACTTCAAGCCGGAGCACGCCGAGAAGTACCCGCAGCTCCACGAGCTGTTCTGGAAGGCAACCAAGGCCGCCGGCGAGTCGAAGAAGACCACCGACGTCGCCGTGGCCGAGGATCTCCTGAAGCAGATCGGCGAGATCGACACCATCTTCTGGGAGACGAAGAAGGCCTGACCCGGCGCTGCGCTGGCGGCGGCCCGGCGTGGCCGAGGTGGCCGAAGACCTGAGCCCGTAGCCCGTACCGCGCCCGGCGTGGCCGAGGTGGCCGAAGACCTGAGCCCCGTACCGCGCCCGGCGTGGCCGAGGTGGCCAGGGTGGCTCTCGTCGTGGCGGGCACTGCCCGGGTCTGCAGGCATCGCTGCAGCCCCGGGCACGCTGGGCGTGGATCAGCCCGCCCGCAGCGGCAGGTGCTCGGCGCACCGCCGGGCAGTCGGATCGCGCAGGAGCTGGTCGTCGGCGATCCTTCGACTACATACCTCGCAGGTGCCATAGCTGCCGTCGGCCAGCCGCTCGAGCGCCGTCTCCACGTCAGCCAGGGCCTCCTCGACGAGGTCGAGCTCGGCGGGGTCGACGACGTCGGGATCTTCGGGCCCAGTCTCGTCGCCGACATGGTCACCTGCGCCGAGATGCGACGCACCGCGGCTCTCGACGAGCGCTTCGTGGGCGCCGACCTCGTCATCGCCGCTCAGCCGGACGTCGGCGGCGGGGTCGGTCTCATCGGCGACCCGATCGTCACCGACGGCGGCGGACCGCTGCTCGGGTGCTCCAGGTACCAGGCCGGTGTCCACATGGGTGATGGTAGCCAGCACAGGGTGACTGCTGCGGAGGGACGACGTGGCGGGTCAGGGCACGCCTCGGGAGTACTTGCGCGGTGCCCGATCACGGGCTGACCGCCCCGTCAGGGAGTACAAAAGGTCTCGCTCGAGTCGTTCGCCAGAGCGGCCTCAGCATGTGGATGTGAGCCGCCGTGGCCTCGAACCGTCAGCCCATGGAGCCGTGGAACGGGACGTCGAAGCTGTAGACGCTGCCGTTCGCCGTCGCCTCCCAGTACCCGGCGGTCGACGGAGCGGCCATGGCCACCATGGGCGCGGGAAGCGGCTCGCCGCCGGTCGACCCCCGGTACGGCGCGTCGCCGAAGGCGAAGATCCCCCCGTCGGAGGCTACGAGCCAGTAGCCCGTGCCAGCCGGGGTGGCCGCCATCCCCACGATCGGCTTCGCCAAGGCGATGGCGCCGGTGGACCCCTCGAACGGCGCGTCGCCGAAGGCGAAGATCCCGCCGTCGGAGGCCACGAGCCAGTAGCCCTTGCCGTCAGGGGTTGCGGCCATCCCCACGATCGGCTTGTTCAGGAGATGCCCGCCCATGGACCCGTAGTACCCGGCGTCGCCGAAGGCGAAGATCCCGCCGTCGGAGGCCACGAGCCAGTAGCCCTTGCCGTCAGGGGTTGCGGCCATCCCCACGATCGGGGCCGCCAGCGCCTGCCCGGCCATCGACTGGTAGAACGGGGCGTCGCCGAAGGTGAACACCCCGCCGTCGGCCGCTGCCATCCAGTACCCGCCGCCCCCGGGCACCGCCACCATGGCGATAGCCGGGGCGAGCAGCCCAGCCCCACCCGGCGCACCAGGGATGGAGGCCAGCTCCTGGTCCCAGGAGAACACCAGGTCGTGAGTGCCAGAGGTGTCGACCAGCAGCTCAGCCCAGGCGGGATAGCCCTCCCAGCCCGTCGCGTCGAAGCCCGTCCCCATCAAGCACTCCTGGCAGGCCAGGTTCAACAGGACGTTGTCACGGTGACCCCAGCAGCCGCTGGCGCCGGCCGTGGGGCAGTCGACGTTGGAGGAGCCGGGGCCGTCGTCGTACATCCACAGGTAGATGACCTCCAAGGGGTTGGCGATAGCGCCACCCCAGTTCGACCCCCACATCGTCCACGGATAGCCGGACGGCGGGACTGGGTCCGCACCGCCGGACGCTCCCAGGGCAGCGGCTTGGTCCAGTCCGCTGGCCATCGCAGCCAGCGGGGGCAGCCCTCGGACCGTGCGCTCGAGATTGGTCGCGACGAACAGCTGCTCCTGAGGGGTCAGCTGGTACCAGTTCGTCGGCAGGTCCATCCCCGGCAGTCCCTCTTGGGCGCGGGCGTGGTCGATGGCGGACACGGTCGCGTTGACGCACGCGGGGGAGTCGTCATAGGTGGCGCCCGAGCACGAGTCGAAGAAGTCGGGGGACGGCGCGATGTTCGCCGGGGGGTTGGCCGGGGGGACGATCCCCTGCTCGGCGGCCGGGTACGGTCGGGTGACGGGAACCGGCTGGCCGGCAGGCACCTCGGCCACCAGGGCGCTGTGACGTGGCTGGCTCGACCTCGTCGAAGCGGCGGGCGCCGCCGGGACCACCGACGCCAGGAGCGCTACGGTCGACCAGATCAGCACCTTACCCGTGACCGCCCGACGACCGCCACTATGGGAAGCGACCTGGCTTTCAGCAGTGGTCCCTGCGTGAGAAAACAACATGTTGTGGTTATCGACAGCAAACGCGTGACTTGTAGTGGTTAATTTTTTTTCGCTCCAGCAAGCGCGCTTGGTTGTGGCTATGGCCACGTTGAGTGTCCTTTGTGCTTGCGGAGGTGGGCGTCCGTCACTCGCAGCGTCCGGGCCAGCTACCCGCGACGTCTACGTCTGTGCCTTCGCCTATCCCTCCCAGCCCGGCACCCGCCTCGCCCGGATCGACATGGCCGACGACCGGACCGTCTCCCCGCTCGACACCACGGTGTCGGAGCCGGCAGCGCTGGCTGTCGAACGGGGCGGCGATCTGGTGGTGGTGGGCACCGGCGACGACCAGCTGGTGGTCATCGACCCCGCCACCGGTCGGGTCGACCGCCGGATCGTGGTGGGCCTGCAGCCGGCAGCGGTGGCGGTTGCGCCCGGCGGGAGCAACGCCGTCGTAGCCGACAGTGGCTCAGGGCAGCTGACCGAGGTCGACCTGCGTACCGGGCGGGTGACGAGGTCCGTCCCGGTCGGCTCGGTGCCCGATGCGGTGGCTGTCGGCGGGCCCAAGTCGTCGCTGGCCGTAGTGGCCGACGAGGGGCAGGGCACCGTGGTGGTCGTGCGGCTGCACCCGATGCACCCTGGGCCGGCGATCCCGGTGGGCTCCGAGCCCGTCGCCGTGGCCATTGCCCCAGGTGGCGAGACGGCCCTGGTGGCCAACCTGGGCTCCGACACGGTCACGCCGGTGAACCTGCTCACCTCGGCGGCCGAGACGCCGATCACGCTGCCCGTCCCCCCCACCGGGCTGGCGGTGAGCCCGCTGCCGGCGCCAGGCACCACCTCGAGCACCGACCCCGCCGGTACGGCCTGGGTCAGCGGGGGGGAATCCCTGGTGCCCATCGACCTGGCCACCATGACAGCCGGGACGCCCATCGCCATCGGCCACCCGACCGAGGCAGTGGCGCTGAGCAGTGGGGGGCGGCGGGCCTGGGTGGCCGACCAGGACGCCAGAGTGACCAGCGTCGACCTCGTGGACCAGCGGGTCGGACCCACGCTCTACGTCGGTGGCAGGCCGTCGGCCATCGTCGTCGATCAGCAGGCGTAGTCGCCATCGAGCACACCCTTGTTGTCGGTGTACTGGGTGATCCACACGCCCCCGGTGGGCAAGGTGTCGCCGTTCGCCTGCGCGAAGCTCGAGGCATCTGCACAGTTAGCCTGGGGTTTCCCGGTGTACCACGCCACCCACAGCGGCACATCGGGCTGGTAGCTCCCCACCACCGAGCTGAAGGTGAGCGGGCTGGCGTAGATGCCGACGGTCAGCCCCAGTGCCTGCATCTCGTGGATGGCGCCGGCGACCACCTCGGCGTTCGCCTGGAGGTCCGAGCCCCATAGGGTCCCGGCTCCCTCCACGTCGAGCCACCACGTCACATGGATGTCCACCCCCTGCCCCTCGGCGTAGTCGACGGCATACTGCGCGGCCTGCGCCCCCCAGTCACACGAGGCATCACCACCGCAGCCGGCGAACGACTCGTTGCTGGTACCTCCGGTCAGCGCGGTGTACAAATTCAGACCCGTGCCCGCCCAGTCGGCCTCCTGAGCCAGGCACGGGTTGGGATAGCCGCTGGAAGCACCGGTGACCTGGACGATGCCGATGGTGTGGGTGGAGGGCAGCGGCGACGTGCAGCTGGCGTTCTCCTGGAAGACCGAGACGTCGTACCCAGTGGCACCGGGGGCATAGCGGGTGACTGACGACAAGGTCACCTGGCCGTCGCCCAAAGCAGGCGCCATCCCCACGATCGGCGCCTGCAGCGCCATGGCACCCGTCGAGCCGTAGAACCCGGCGTCGCCGAACGCGAAGATCCCGCCGTCAGCGGCCACCAGCCAGTAGCCCCGGCCATCTGGTGCCGGC